>JAWWPY010000296.1:0-18161 GCA_033854735.1 Streptosporangiaceae bacterium
CACCGCGCAGGCGGTCCTCGTTGGTGGCTACCACGGGGCCTGGCTTCCGGCGTGGCAAGCTGCGCAGATGACCCTCAGCAACGCCTCGCTGCGGCCGGCCGGAGGTTTCGTGGGGGCCGGGGTGGTGGTGGCGCTGCCCGCCGACCGGTGCGGGGTCGCGGAGGCGGCGCGGGTGACCCGCTATCTGGCGCTGGAATCTGCCGGGCAATGCGGGCCGTGCTTCAACGGCCTGCCCCGTATCGCCACCGTCCTGGATGAGCTGGCCGGGTCCCGGCCAGACCCGCGGGCCCTGGCCGCCATCCGGCGGTGGGCAGGTCTCGTGGAGGGGCGGGGCGCCTGCCACCACCCGGATGGCACGGTGCGTTTCGTCCGTAGCGCCCTGCACGTGTTCGCCGAGGAGATCGACCGGCACGAACACGGCCGGTGCAGCGCCCCGGGAGGGCGGCCCTTCCTGCCGGTCCCGGCGGACGCGCCCACGACCGAAGCCGACTGGAGCTGAGATGAGGAAGCAGCTAGGCGTAGACCCGATCGCCTGCACCGGCCACGGCCTGTGTGCGGAGCTTCTGCCCGAACTCGTCACCCTCGACGAATGGGGCTACCCGATCCTGTCGGACCGGCCCGTCCCGCGCGGACTCGAGCGTGAGGCCAGGCGGGCCGTGACCGACTGCCCGGCACTGGCCCTGAAACTCGGCCGCGCATCCTGAACTGAGCGTACGCAGAGAAAACTCAGAAGATGGGCATACTGATCTCATACCCAACGGAATAAAACTGGATCCATGATGAGCGACACGCAGGCACGTCAGTCCACCCCACGGGCCACCCCACCACGGGCCACCGCCCGGGCGCAGGCGCCCGCGACGCGGCTCGATGGCACGCCCATCCGGGTCCTCGTGGTCGACGACGAGCCGAGCCTGGCCGAGTTGCTGGCCAGCGTGCTCCGGTACGAGGGCTGGGAAATCCGCACCGCGGGCGATGGCGCGGAGGCGGTGCGGACCGCACGGGAGTTCCGGCCCGATGCCGTGGTGCTGGACATCATGCTGCCCGATTTCGATGGACTTGAGGTGCTTCGCCGGGTTCGCGCGGAACTCCCGCACGTATGCGTGCTCTTCCTGACCGCCAAGGACGCGGTCGAGGATCGGGTCGCCGGGATCACCGCCGGCGGCGATGACTACGTCACCAAGCCGTTCAGCCTGGAAGAGGTGCTCGCCCGGCTCCGCGGCCTGCTGCGCAGGTCCGGGATCGCCCGCTCGCGCGGCGAGACCCAGCTCGTGGTGGCCGACCTGACCATGGACGAGGACGCGAGAGAGGTGCGCCGCGGCGGCGACCTGATCGAGCTGACGGCGACGGAGTTCGAGCTGCTGCGGTTCCTGATGCGGAACCCACGCCGCGTGCTCTCCAAGGCCCAGATCCTCGACCGGGTATGGAACTACGACTTCGGCGGCCAGGCGCACGTCGTCGAGCTGTACATCAGCTACCTGCGCAAGAAGATCGACGCCGACCGCGAGCCGCTGATCCACACGGTCCGCGGGGTCGGGTATGTGCTGAAGCCGGGCAGCTGATGAGAAGCTGCGACGCGGCAGGCGGCGGGCGATGAGGCTGCGCCGCTGGCTGGCCGCGCGTACCCTGCGCGGCCGGCTCATCGCCGGCCTCCTCGCGCTGCTCGCGGTCGCCTGCGCCGGCGTCGGCATCGTCACCTTCGAGGTGCTGAACCACACCCTGGTCGTCCAGCTCGACAAGCAGCTGGCGGCCGCAGGAGGGCGTTACGTCGCCTGCATCGAGGGAAACCAGGGTCCTCCGGGGCCGGCAGACCCGGACGACGGCGGGCACCAGAATTGCAACACCCTCCCGGGCCAGGCGGCGGGCACGTTCGGCGCCCGCATCAAGAACGGGGTGGTCACCAATCAGGGCATCATCAAGGGGCACGCCCACCTGTCGGCAGCTGATCGGGCCGCCCTGGCCCAGTTGCCGGCCAACGGCGGGTTCTACACCCGGGAGCTGGACTCGATCGGTGGCGACTACCGGCTGACGGCTACCAAGGGCCAGGACGGCGACGTGATTATCACGGGCCTCCCGCTGCGAGATATGGAGTCGACGCTGCGCGAGGTGGAAGTCGCCGACCTCATCGCGTTCTCGGCGGCCCTGCTCCTGGCGGGGGTCATCGGTACTGGATTCGTGCGGCTTTCGCTGCGCCCGCTGCGGCGGGTGGCGGCGACCGCCACCCGGGTCACCGAGCTGCCACTGGCCAGCGGCGATGTCACGCTGACCGACCGGGTGCCCGATGCCAACCCGCGGACCGAGGTCGGCCAGGTCGGCGCCGCGTTCAACCGGATGCTGGAGCATGTCGAGGCGGCCCTGGCCCGGCGGGCCGCGAGCGAGGCGCGGCTGCGCCGGTTCGCCGCAGACGCCAGCCATGAGCTGCGCACCCCGCTGGCCGCCATCCGCGGCTACGCCGAGCTGGCCCGCCGCCATCCGGGCCCGGTCCCCGCCGACATCGAGCACGCGCTGAGCCGGGTGGAGTCGGAATCCACCCGGATGAGCCTGCTCGTCGACGAGCTTCTGCTGCTCGCCCAGCTCGACGCGGGCCGGCCGCTGGCCCGGGAACCGGTCGATCTGACCCGGCTGGCCATCGACGCCACCAGCGACGCGCAGGTGGCCGCGGCAGATCACCGCTGGGTGCTCGAGCTTCCCGACGAGCCGGTCATGGTGCTGGGTGACGATCACCGGCTGCATCAGGTGCTCGCCAACCTGATGAGCAACGCGGCCAAGCACACCCCGCAGGGCACGACGGTCACCGTCGCGCTGGCCCGGGCGCCGGGAAAACCTGGCGCAGTAGAACTGAGCGTGACCGACGACGGCCCCGGCATCGCCCCTGACCTCCAGTCCACCCTGTTCGAGCGGTTCGTCAGGGCCGACACCTCCCGGTCCCGCGCGGCCGGCAGCACCGGCCTGGGCCTGGCCATCGTGGAGGCCGTCACCGCCGCGCACGGCGGCAGCGTGGATTTGACCAGCGAGCCCGGGCGGACGCGCTTTATCATCACGCTCCCCCGGCTGGGATTCCCCAGCCGGCCGCCCGCCGCCGGCCCGCAGACCCCCTCCAGCCCGCAGGCCCCCTCCAGCCCGCAGGCCGGCCCCCGCCCGGCGGCGGCCCCCGCCGGGGGCTCACCGTCCTAGCCGCCTGGAGCGTGTGCTCTAGCTCTGAACTGCACCTTTACGGCTTCTTGGCCTTCATAGCCAGTCCAGAGACTGGCACCAGTCTCACCCCAGCCCGGCCGGCCACATTGGGAGCATGACACCGCCGAACGGCCTCCTGGATCACGAAGCCCAGACACCCGCGGGTGATCACGCTCCGCAGGTAGAGATCGTGATCCCAGTTCGCAACGAAGAACGTGACCTCGACCGGAGCGTCCGGCGCCTGCTGGGCTACCTGAAGGCCAGCTTCCCGTTCGCTTCGAGGGTCATCATCGCGGACAACGGGAGCACCGACCGCACCTGGGCCGTGGCGGGCGCGCTGGAGCAGGAGTTCACCGAGGTCCGTGCGGTCCGGCTGGAGGAACCGGGCCGGGGCCGGGCGCTGCGCACCCTCTGGTCGGCGAGCGACGCGGTCGTCCTGGCCTACATGGACGTGGACCTGTCGACCGACCTGAATGCCCTGCTGCCGCTGGTCGCGCCGTTGCTCTCCGGGCACAGCGACGTGGCGATCGGCACCCGGCTGGCCCGCGGCGCGCGGGTGGTCCGCGGCCCGCGCCGCGAGGTCATCTCCCGCTGCTACAACGTGTTGCTGCACGCCACGCTCGGCGCGCGCTTCTCCGACGCGCAATGCGGCTTCAAGGCCATCCGCGCCGACAAGGCCCGGCTGCTGCTGCCGCTGACCCGGGACACCGGCTGGTTTTTCGATACAGAACTGCTCATTCTGTCCGAGCGGGCCGGGCTGCGCATCCACGAAGTCCCGGTGGACTGGGTCGACGACAGCGACTCGCGCGTCGACATCGTCGCCACCGCGCTCGCCGACCTGCGTGGCATCGCCCGGATGGGATGGGAGCTCTCCCGGGGCACGATCCAGGTGCCGAGGCTCCGCGACGCCTCGCCCGCCGACGCGCCCGCACCCGCCGGCGACCTGCCCCGGCAGCTGATCCGGTTCATCGTGGTCGGCGTGGCGAGCACGCTCGCCTACCTGCTTCTCTATGTCGCGCTGCGCAGCCTCATGGCCGCGCAACTGGCCAACGCGGTCAGCCTGCTCGTCACGGCCATCGGCAACACCGCCGTGAACCGCCGGTTCACCTTCGGCATCCGCGGGCGCACCGACTCCGCCCGCCATCAGGCCCGCGGGCTCATCGCCTTCGGCACCGGGCTGCTGCTCACGTCGGCCGCGCTGGCCGCGCTGCACATGATCTCGGCCCGGCCGTCCCGCGCGGCTGAGGTGACGGTCCTGGTCACCGCCAATCTCGTGGCCACCGGGGTCCGGTTCGCCCTCTACCGGCGCTGGGTGTTCCGGCACAAGGCGCCACCGGCGGCGGGCCAGCCCGCCCCCGTGCCGACCAACCCCGTGCCGACCAACCCCGTGCTGGCCAACCCCGTGCCGGCCGACCTGAAGCCTGTCCCGAGCACCCTCCTGCAACGAGAAGGAATCGCCCGATGAGCGCCATCACCACCGACCCGCGCCCGATTCCCAGCGGGGCCCACGCCCGCGGCCGCGGCGGCATGCCCCGGGTACTGCGTGGCCCGGGCACGGACCCGCGCTGGGCCAGGCCGGCGCTGCTGGGCCTGCTGGCGCTCACCGCGCTGCTGTACATGGTCGGCCTGAGCCGCAACGGCTGGGCGAACGACTTCTACTCCGCCGCGGTCCAGGCCGGCACGAAGAGCTGGAAGGCGTTCTTCTTCGGCTCGTTCGACTCCTCGAACTTCATCACTGTCGACAAGACGCCGGCCTCGCTGTGGGTCATGGAACTCTCCGCGCGGGTGTTCGGCCTCAACTCGTGGAGCGTGCTGGTACCACAGGCGCTGGAGGGGGTCGCCACGGTCGGCCTGCTGTACACCACGGTGCGGCGCTGGTCCGGGCCGGCGGCCGGGATCATCGCGGCCGGTGTCCTGGCCATCACGCCGGTTGCCGTGCTGATGTTCCGGTTCAACAACCCCGACGCCCTCCTCGTGCTGCTGATGACCGCAGGCGCCTACGCCATGACCCGGGCCGTCGAGTCCGGCCGGACACGGTGGATCGCCCTCGCGGGCGCCCTGCTCGGGTTCGGCTTCCTGACCAAGATGCTCCAGGCGCTCCTGGTGCTGCCCGCGTTCGCGCTAGTCTACCTGGTCGCCGGGCCACCCAAGCTGGGCAGGCGGATCTGGCAGCTGCTCATCGGCGGTGCCGCCCTGGTGGCCGCGGCCGGCTGGTGGGTCGCGATCGTGCAGCTCACCCCGGCCGCCGACCGCCCCTACATCGGCGGCTCGACCAACAACAGCGTGCTGCAACTCGCGCTCGGCTACAACGGCCTCGGCCGGCTGACCGGGAACGAGACCGGCTCGGTCGGTGGCGGCGGTGCTGCTGCTGGCGGCGGAGGCGGGGGCGGCGCGATCTGGGGCGGCCCAGCCAGCGTAATCAGGCTGTTCAGGAGTGAGTTCGGCGGCCAGATCAGCTGGCTGCTGCCGGCTGCGCTGATGGCACTGGCGGCGTTGCTGTGGATCAGCTGGCGGAGCGCGCGGACCGACCGCGTCAGGGCGGCCGCGATGCTGTGGGGCGGCTGGCTGCTGGTCACCGGCGCGGTTTTCAGCTACATGAGCGGCATCATCCACCCCTACTACATGATCGCGCTGGCCCCCGCGATCGGCGCGCTGACCGGCATCGGAGCCGTCATGCTGTGGCGGGCCCGGGGCAGCATCCTGGCCCGGGCCACCCTGGCCGCCGGGCTGGTCGTGACGGCGATCTGGGCCTACGTGCTCCTCGACCGGTCATCGGCCTGGCTGCCCTGGCTTCGCCCGGCGATACTGCTCTTCGGGTTGGCCGCGGCAGCCGCCACGGCGATCGGCCCCGGGCTGGCCGCCCGGGCGGGCACCTCCCGTGGCCGGACCGCGCTGCTGGCGCTGCCCATCCCGCTCGCCCTGGTCGCGGCGCTGGCCGGGCCGCTCGCCTACAGCGTCGATACGGCCGCGAACGCGCACAGCGGCGCGATCCCGACGGCAGGCCCGGCCGTGGCCTCCTCCGGCGGCCCGGGTGGCGGAGGCTTCGGCGGCGGAGGCTTCGCCCGGGGCGGCGCCCCGGGCGGGACAGGCACCGGCACCCGGCACTTCCCGGGTGGGACTGGCGGCACCGGGCAGGGCGCTGCAGGCACGGGCGCACGAGGCTTCCCCGGCGGGACTGGCGGCCGGCCGACCGGGACAGGCGGCGCCCAGGGCCTCCCTGGCGGCGGCGGCGGTCTGGGCGGGAACACCCAGGTCTCCAGCGCGGTCACCACGCTGCTGAACAGCGGCGCGGCTTACTACCGCTGGGCGGCGGCCACGGTCGGCGCCGAGAGCGCGGCACCGTTCCAGCTGGCCAGTGGCGAGCCGGTGCTGGCGATCGGCGGGTTCAACGGTACCGACGCCACGCCTACGCTCGCCGCGTTCAAAGCGCTGGTGGCCGCGCATGAGATCCACTACTTCATCGGCACCAACCGGGGCAGCTTCGGCGGCGGCTCAGGCACCTCCGCGCAGATCACCTCGTGGGTGGAGGCGCACTTCAAGGCCACCACAGTGGGCGGCGTGACCGTCTACGACCTGACCCAGGCCGCGAGCTGAGCGGACCTGACCCAAGCCGGAAGCTGAGCGGGCGCATCTCACCCGCTGGCCGCGCCGCGGTAGGCACCGGGAGTGATCCCGTAGCAGCGGCGGAACCAGCGGGTGAGGTGCGCCTGGTCGGCAAATCCCGCGGTGGCGGCCGCGTCCGCCGGTGTCACCCCGCCGGCCAGGAGCCGGCGGGCGGCCCGCAGCCGCAACTGCCGCTGGTAGGCGCTGGGCGCGAGCCCGTAGCTGGCCTGAAAAGCACGGTAAGCGGCATAACGGCTCCGGCCCGCCACGGCCGCGAGTTCCGCGCCGCTCACCTGGCTGGCGTACTCGTCGTGCAGGAAGGCACGGATCCGGCGTGCGGCGTCCGCCGCATCGCGGCTGGCCAGCGGGGGCGCCGGGGCGGGCGGGCGGGTCGCGCCGCGGCGGACCAGCAGCGCCGCCGCCGCCGTGAGCCGCTCACCGCGCTCCAGCGGGCTCGCGGCGCCGGTCAGCGCGGCATGCAGGCGCCGCACCGCCCTGGCCACGGCGGCGTCGTCGAGCACGGGCGACGCGAACAGCGGGCGCGCGGCCGCCCGGCCGGTGATGTCCGCGAGCAGGTCGGTGAGGAACTCCGGGCCGACGTGGATCATCCGGTAGGTGAAGCCCGGCCCGGTCGCGGCGTGGCCATCGTGCGGGTCTTCCGGGTTGAAGGCCATGACCATGCCGGCCGTACTGACATGCCCGGCCCGGCGGCAGGTGAAGCCCTGGGCGCCGGACTCGGTGACCCCGAAGGAGTAGCAGTCGTGGCTGTGCCGGTGGTACACGTGCCCCCGGAAATGGGCGTGCATGGCCTCCAGCGGCTCATCAGGCGACCGCCAGTACCTGGCCCAGTCCGCGGCCGGGCCGGCGTCGTGGCTCACCAGTCCAGTATGCGGCGCACCAGCGTTCAAGACCGGCCGGCTGGATGTGGCCAGGGTGGGACCATGCGTTTCGATACCAAGATCGCCATAGCCGTCCGGGCCGACCTGGCCACCTGGCAGAAGCTCAACGTGACCGCCTTTCTCGCCAGTGGCGTGGCCTCAGGGGTCGAAGGGCTGACCGGCAAGCCCTACGAGGACGGCTCGGGCCACCGGTACCTGGAGATGTTCCGCCAGCCCGTGCTCGTCTACGCGGGCCCGGGCGAACTGCTGGCCACCGCCCGCGAGCGCGCCGTGGGACGCGGGCTGGCCACCGCCATCTACACCGAGGACATGTTCTCCACCGGCCACGACGACGACAACCGGGCCGTGGTCCGGGCCGTCGAGGCCGATCAGCTGAAGCTGGCCGGAATCGCCGTGCATGGCCCGCGCAACGTCGTTGACAAGGTCTGCAAGGGGCTGACACTGCACCAGTGACGCGCTGCACCGCCGAGACAGATGGGTTCTGACCTGGTCTTTTACGCTGTTAATGGTGATACCGTGCCATTGCGCGCGAGCCATTCCCGTAACTCATAGGGTCCGCAGAAGTCCTGCCAAGTGCCCTGAGAAACCCGGGCGGCATGCTTCCTCTATCGGCAGAAACCGCTGCCGGCGGATTCACCGGAGGGAAACATGACTTCGCTCGTCTGGCTCAGCATCCCGATAGCCGTCCTCGTCATCCTGGCCATCGTTGGCATCCCGCTCTGGATGACCTTCAGGCACCCAGAGCGGCACCCCGAATATGGCGAGGCGCTCGCTCACTTCCGTACCAAGGCCGCCCGGGCCAAGGGCGAGGCCGTGACGGTCGGCGGGCATGTGCTGGCCGGCCCGGAGCGCCGCCGCACGCGTCCAGGTACGATCCGCCCGAGTGTGCCGGGCCGCAGGCACTCCGGCGCGCCGGCCGCCGCCCGGACCCACGCCCAGGGCGCGGACACCCGCACCCGTGCATCAGCCTGACGTCGATCCGTTCCCAGGGCGGCCGGGCGGGAGCCCCGCCAGTTCGAGGAGATCGTCGAGAATAGAGCCGAACAACTGCGCGGCGAGGGTCACGTGACCCTCGCCGCGCAGCATGTGGGACCGCGCGCCGGGCATCCGCCGGGCCAGCCACTCCCCATGCGCGGCCGGCACCATCCGGTCCTGGTCGCCCTGCCAGACCGCCACCGGGACCGCGAAACCCGCGCTCACCGGGAATCCCCAGTCGCTCACGAAGGCGATGTCGTCATCGCGCCAGCCGGCCACCCCGCCGCTCAGCGCGGCCCGGAATGACGCCGCGAGGTAGTCGGCGAACTCCCCAGTGATCGCGGCCTTGTCCGCGTCGTCGACCAGGCCGCCCAGCTCAGCGGCCACTTCCTCGCCGCTGATCTGGGCCAGTCCCGCCGCGGCGACCTCGAGGTACGCGATGAGCGCCGGCTCCCCGGCCACGGCCGCACCGAACTCCTCGACGTTCTCCGGGCCCATCCCGGCCAGCCAGTCCAGCCCGTCGGCCAGGTAGGGCGCCACTCCCGCCATGGACGCCGCGGCCAGGCACCGCCCCGGCAGCCGGGCCGCGCAGGCGAGCGCGTGCGGGCCGCCCCCGGACCAGCCGACGGTCACGAAGCTGTCGGCACCGAGCCCGTCAAGAACGGCGGCCACGTCCTCGGCCGCGTCCACCACGCGCCGTCCGGGGCACGGTGTCGAACCGCCGTAGCCGGGCCGGCCGTACATCACGGTACGCAGCCCCCGCGATGATGCCTCGCTCGTCATCGATGCGAAGCCCAGGAGTCCGCCCGGTGTTCCGTTGTGGAAAATCAGCGGGAGGCCATCCTCGGGCCCGATGGTCAGCACATCGAGCAGCCGGCCGTCCTCCCGGCGCACGGTGCGCCGCTGGTCAGTCATGATCAGAGCGTAGCCGGGGGGCCACTCCCGGACCCCCCGGCGGCAGCTGGGTGAGCTCGGCGGTGAGGGCGGGCCAGGCGACCGGGTCATGGCCGGGGATGACGCGGTAGCCGCGCTCGGCGGCGATCCGCTTGAGCTTGCGGATCTGCTCCACGCTCACCTCGGGCCCAGCCCCGATCCGGCCCCCCACCGCCACCTCGCGCTCGATGTTCTCGGTCAGGTCGGCCGCGTCGAAGGCGAACACGAATCCTCCGCCGCCGACCGAGCCGTCCAGGCTGACCACGAAACTCTGATGGCCAGGCGTGTGCCCGGCGGTCAGGACCGCGGTGACCCCCGGCGCGATCTCCGCGTCACCCTCGGCCGCGCGCCAGTCGATCCGCGGGTCGTCGAAATCCACCCGGAAGATGCCGTTGTCCTCCGGGCCGGGCGGGCTGGAGAACCCATAGTCCAGTTCGGCCCGCTGGATGTGCACCGGCACCCGCCCGGCGAAGTGCTTCAGCCCGCCCGCGTGATCGTTGTGCAGGTGGCTGACGGCCACGGCGTAGATGTCCGCGATGTCCACCCCGGCCCCGGCCAGGGCCTCGTCGAGCGGCTCGCCGGGGCCGGGCAGCACCGGCTGGATGACCGGGTCACCGTGGAACCGGCGGCGCAGGGCCGGGTCGGTGATGAGCGCCGCGTTGAATCCGGTATCGAGCAGCAGCCAGCCGCCGTCGCACTCCAGGAGCACCCCGGGCACCGGCTCCCGCAACTGCTCCTGATCGGACGCGCCCTCCACCGACACCGACTTGGGCAGGTCCTCCCAGCCCAGCGTGAGCGGCACGATCCTGCGTACGCCAGCACCCATGCGTGCTCCCTTCCGGCCCCTAACCTACGGACAGCGCGAACAGGTTGAGGGAGTTGGGGTAGGTGACGACGTGGGCCGCGGCCACGCCCTTGAGCCAGGGCTGGGCCACCATGAAATCGTTCTGGTTCACCAGGTTGTCCCAGCAGCCGGTGGCCACGGACAGGACTCCGATCTGCGAGAAGATCTGCGAGCTCCCTGTCGTCAGGCCCGGCCCCAGGAGCTTGGTGATCGCCGGGGACGAGCAGTGCAGGTAGTTCAGGCCGCCGTTCGGGTCGAAGCTGATGTGGGCCCACATGTAGGGCGGAGCGGCGTCCGGCCAGCCTCCGTCGAGCACCACGTCGGGTGCGCCCTTCGCGGTCGGGGCCGGTGGTGTCCAGCCGTAGATCTGCGCGGTCGGGTAGGACTGCACGGTGACGTTGAGCCCCAGCGGCGTGAGCTCGGCCGACAGCAGGTTAGCCACGAGCTGGTTGTCCGGTGACGACGAGTCGTAGCCGACCGTGAACGTCCGATGGCCGGGCGGCAGCGTCTTGACCAGGGCGGCCAGCGCGGCCGGCCGGTACGGGATGTGCTGCGTCGCGAATCCAGGCTTCATCATGTGCGCCGGGTAGGCCTGGCTGGCGATCGTCGCCCGGCCGGTGAACACCTCGGTGTAGATGCTCTTGACGTTGACCGCTTCGAGCAGGGCCATCCGGTGCGCCGCGGTGGTCAGGAAGCCGCTGGCCGGGTTGACGTAGAGATAGTCCGAGTTGAGTGTCGGCAGCGAGTAGCTGCGCACCGACGACTGCTTCAGGTAGGCGCGGACCGCCGACTCGGGAAGGTCGTGCATGACGGCGGCCAGCGCGCCCTTGTCGAACTCGAGCTGCTGAGTCGCCGAGGAGGAGATCACCGGCAGGTTCACGGTGCTGAAGTACGGCTTCGGCCCCCAGTACCCGCTGAAGGCCTTGAGCTGGTACATGGAGCCGATCTTGGCCTGGGTCAGCTCGTAGGGACCGCTGCCCAGGTCGTGCGTGCGCAAGTAGGTCTGGTCGTGGTCGGTGCCCGCATGGGCGGCCAGGCCGGGCGGGCTCATCATCCGCGGCCCGTAGGCGGAGGCGAGATAGGCGGGGAAGTTGGGATTGGGGTTCTTCAGCGTGATCGTCACCTGGTACGGGCCCGGGGTGGCCACCGAGGCGACCTCCGCGGGCATGTAGGACGGACCCTGGCCGACCGCGAGATCCCGCGCGAAGGACGGCTCCACCGCGGCGGACGTGAACGGCGTCCCGTCGTGGAACAGCACGCCGTGGCGCAGCGTGAGGGTGTAAACCGTGTTGTTCGCGGATGCCTTCCAGCTGGTCGCCAGGTTAGGGATGATCGTCGGCGTCGCCGTGCCTCCCTTGTACTGCAGCAGCCCCTGGTAGATGTTGTCCTGCAGGATGATGCCCTGGCCGGCGTAATAGATGGCCGGGTCGGTGGCGCCGTTGCCCGGGTCTTCCAGGAAGCTGAGGTTGAGCGTGTGGCTCGTCGGCGGCTTGACCGCCTGGCTGCTGCTGGCGGACGAGCCGCACGCGGCGAGACCAAGCGCGGCGACTGCGGCCGTCATCACAGTGGGAATGGTGCGCTTTCTTCGGTTCATGGAGTTGCTCCAGATGCGGTGAGGGTGCGCTGCGCGGCCAGGACCGCGAACGCGTCGGTGATTTCCTGTGTGCTGCGGCGTGCCCCCGCCTGCAGGTACTCCATGGCGTCGAGCGAGGCCAGGTGCCGCGCCTCGGACGACCCGCCGACGCAGTCCTCGACCACCCGGACGTAGTAGTCCCGCTGGTGGGCGTCGGCGAAGGTGTAATGGACGCAGACGTCGGTGAGACCGCCGATGAGCACGAGCGTGCTGACGGACAGGCCCCGCAGCAGCAGCTCGAACTCGGTCCCGATGAACCCCGAATAACGCCGCTTGACGATGTGGTACTCGCCGGCGGCGGGCTGCAGCGTGGGCCAGAGCTCGGTGCCGGGGTCGCCTTCCAGGCAGTGCACGTCCTCGGTTCCGTCGAGCTCGCGCCCGAAATCGACGCCGCTGCGGCGGTGCGCCTCCTGGAAGAAGATCACCGGTACCCGCGCCGCCCGGGCCGCGGCGACAATGAGCTCAGCCCGGGATATCCGCTCCAGCGCTCCCGGCATGTGCGGGATGCCGGACTCCTGGCCGGGCGACGCGGACCCGCGCTGAATGTCGACCACGATCAGCGCCGGGTCGCCGACGAACAGGGGTTGCTGTGGCATGGTTTCTCGCTATCCGCCCATGTCAGGCATCGATCCTCGGATCTGCGACGGCCTGCAGGATGTCCACGATGGCGTTGACGGCGACGTAGACGACCCCGAGCAGGAGGGTGACCCCGGCTATCGCGGGGAAATCCCCCGCCGGGATGCTCTGCGCCATGTACTGGCCAATACCGGGCCAGGCGAAGACCTGCTCCACCACCAGCACCCCGGAGAACATCAGGCCCACCTGCAGGCCGGTCATGGACAGCGCGGCACCGAGGCAGTTGCGGAGCACGTGACCCACCACGATGTGCCGTTCGGACAGGCCCTTGGCCCTCGCCGTCCGCACGTAGTCGCTGCGCATCCCGCTGATGAGGCTGGAACGCAGCACCCGGCCGATCGACACGGCGGGCACCGCCGCGACGGCCAGGGCCGGCATCAGCAGGTGGCGCAGGGCGTCCAGGGTCACCGCCGGGCGCCCGGCGATCAGCCCGTCGATGGTCAGGAAGCCGGTCGGGCCGGTTGGCGCGTCGGTGTAACCCGTCCGCCCGGTCGCGGGCAGCCAGCCCAGCCGCTGGTAGAAGATGAGGATCCCGGCAATGGCCAGCAGGAAGGCCGGCACGGACGCGCCCGCGATCAGGCCCACCCGCAGCAGGCCCGCCCCGGGCCAGCGCAGGGTGCTGCCGATGGCCAGCAGGGCGGCCAGGATCAGCGCGAACAGCAGTGCGTAGGTGCTGAGTTCCGCGGTCGCGGGAACGAAGGACCCGAGGTCGGTGCTGACCGGCCTGCGCGTGCGGTAGGACATCCCGAGGTTGCCCCGGGGCAGGCCGGCCAGGTAGCTGACGTACTGCTCCACCACCGGCCGGTCCAGGCCCAGGCGGCGGCGTTCCGTGAGGATCTCGCGGCCGGAGGCCTGCGCGCCCAGCATCGCGTGCACCGGGTCGACCGGGGACACCTTTTGCAGGGTAAACATCACGGCGGTCAGGAACACGATGATGACGACCGCCGCGGCGAGCCGCTTGATGATGAGCGTGATCATCCACTGCTCCCTTCGCTACCGGTCGCTGAGCAGGTTTCGCAGCCCGTCACCGGCGAGGTTGCCGGCCAGGGCGAGCACCATCACGGCGATCCCCGGCATGACCGGGATCCACCACTGCTGCAGCAGATAGGGGAGGTTCCTGGCGGTGTCCGCGCCCAGCTCCGGTGCGGGCTGCGGCTGGCCGAGCCCGAGGAACGACAGGGCGGCCAGGGTGAGCACCAGGTTGCCCACGTCGAGGCTCGCGGTGACGATCGCCGCGGGGATGGCGCCCGGCAGCAGGTGCCGGAACGCGAGCCGCAGCGGGCCGGCCCCGGCCAGCCTGGCCGCCTCCACATGCGGCCGCGCCGCCAGGGACCGGATTTCCCCCCGGACGATCCGTGCGTAGAACGGCCACCACACGATGGCCACCGCGATCAGCGTGTGCACGAACCCGGGTCCGAGCGCCGCCACCACCGCGATGGCCAGCACCGGCGCGGGCAGCGCCAGGAAGGCGTCGGTGATCCGCATCAGGATGGTGTCAAGCAGCCCGCCGCGGGTGCCCGCGGCCAGGCCGATCAGCCCCCCGATGACCAGGCCTGACGCGATCACCGCCAGGGCGGCGAACCAGCTGGACCGCCAGCCGATCAGCACCCGGGACAGGATGTCGCGGCCGATGCTGTCGGTGCCGAGCAGGAAGCCCGGCGAGCCCGGTGGCAGCTGGGGCAGGCCCACCGGCTGGATCGGGTTGTGCGGGGCCAGCACCGGCGCCAGCAGCGCGATGACGGTGACCGGGACGAGCAGCCCGGCCGCGGCCCAGTCGAGCGGGCTGCTGCCCGCGGGCAGCAGGCGCGGCCGTCCCGTGCGCCTGACCGGGGCCAGATAGGGTTCCGCGACGGCCATCAGGTCACCTCCGAGCGGATGCACGCGACCGTGTGCGGCGTGCCGCCGGGCAGCCTCGCCAGGCGCGGGATCAGGGCCGGATCGGCGCACGCGGGCTCGGCGATCGGGCACCGCGGGTGGAAGGCGCAGCCGGGCGGCGGGTCGAGCGCGCTGGCCGGCTCGCCCTGTGTGGCCGGCGGCTGGGCGGCCGGCGGCTGGGCGCCGAGTTCCGGGACCGCGCTCACCAGCGCCTTCGTATACGGATGGCGTGGCCGGGCGACGACCTCCGCGGCCTGGCCGAGCTCGACGATGCGGCCCAGGTACATCACCGCGATCCGGTCGGCGACCACCCGGGCGACCGACAGGTCGTGCGTGACGAACAGCACGGCCATGCCGAGCTCGCGGCGCAGGCGGCCGATGAGGTTGAGCACCCCCGCGGCGAGGGAGACATCGAGCGCGCTGGTGGGCTCGTCGCACAGCAGCACCTCCGGCGTGATCACGGTGGCCCGGGCCAGCGCGACCCGCTGCCGCTGGCCGCCGGACAGCTGGGCGGCCCGGGCGGAGGCCACCTCCACCGGCAGGCCCACGTGGGCCAGGGCGTCCGCTACCCGCTGCCGGCGGGCCGCACCACTGCGGTCAGCACCAGCCAGGCCGGCCCCCGGCCGGCCAGCACCCCGCAGCCGCTCGGCGATCAGGGCTCCGACGGTCAGCCAGGGCGTGAGGGACGCCCCGGCGTCCTGGAAAACCATCTGCGGCCTGGCTCCAGCCCCCAGCGCCAGCTGGCCGCTGTCCGCGCGCTCCAGCCCCGCGATGATCCTCAGCAGCGTGGACTTGCCCGAGCCGCTCTCCCCCACGATCGCGACCGACTCGCCCTCGGCCACCTCAAGGTCCACGCCGGCCAGCGCGGTAAGCAGGCCGCGCCGGCGGCCGGCGGGCACCCGGAACGTCTTGGTCAGATCCCGCACCGCCACCGCGGCCTGGCTTCCCGGCGTGCGGGCCGCGGTGAGATCGGCCCCGGCGGGGGCCACCTCCGCGGCCGCCGCGGTCACCTCGGCAGGCGGCCGGATGCAGGCGCTCTGATGACCTTCATCCACCACAACGAGATCCGGCGGGCTGGTCAGGCAGGCGCTGACGGCGAGGGCGCACCGGGGCTCGAACGGGCACCCGGGAGGCGGGTCAGCCGGATCAGGCACTTCACCCGGCAGGGTGGCCAGCGTCCGGCCCCGCTCGGCCGACAGCGACAGCCGGGCCCGGGTCAGGGCCAGGCTGTAAGGGTGAGCCGCGGACCGCAGGACGGCCGCCGCCGGTCCGACCTCGGCCAGCCGCCCCGCGTACATGACCGCTACCCGGTCGGCCACCTGCGCCGCCACGCCCAGGTCATGGGTGATCATCAGGACGCTGCAGCCGATCTCGTCCCGCAGCGACCGGAGCAGGCCGAGTACCTGTGCCTGCACGATGACGTCCAGCGCGGTGGTCGGCTCGTCGGCGATGACCAGCGCCGGGTTGCCCGCCACCGCCATCGCGATCATCACGCGCTGCCGCAGGCCGCCGGAGAGCTCGTGCGGGTAGCTGGCCAGCCGGCGTCCGGCGTCCGGGATACCGACCGCGCGCATGAGCCGGACCGCCTCGTCGGTCGAGCCAGCGGCCTCCGCCACCTGGCGGCCGACGCGCATCGTGGGGTTGAGCGACGTCATCGGGTCCTGGAACACGGCGCCGAGGTGCTCACGCCGCACCTTGCGGCGCACGCCCGCGGGCCCGTTCAGCATGTCCTGGCCGCACACCGCGACCCGGCCGGACATCACCGGGCGGGACTCGGCCGGGATCAGGCCGAGCAGCGACAGGCCGAAGACGCTCTTGCCGGATCCCGACTCGCCGACCAGGCCGAGGATCTCGCCCGCGCGGATCTGCAGGCTCACGCCGCGCAGCGCGTAAATGTCCCGGCCGCCGCGGCGGAACGTGAGCCGCAACTCCTCCACTTCCGCGACCTGTGCCGAGCCGGCCGCCGCGGGACCCGGCGCCGCTCCGGTGGCAGACGGCGCCGCCGAAGGGGGGACTGACGGCTTGGTCACGGCGCGCCCTCCCGTGCCGCCCGGGCGGGCAGGTGCCCGGCCCTGACCAGGCAGCCAAGCGTGTCGCAGATGACCCGGGTGGCGATGAGCGCGGTGATCTCCGCGTTGTCGTAGGGCGGCGAGCACTCCACGACCTCCAGGCCGGCCAGCGGGCGCTCGGCGATCAGCTGGATGAACTTCAGGACCTCGCGGGGCAGGAAGCCGCCCGGCTCCGGCCAGCCCGTGCCGGGCACGAACGCCGCGTCGAGGCAGTCGACATCGAAACTCAGCCAGACGGCCTCGGCGCCCTTCCAGGCCACCTCCAGGGCACGCTCCGCCGCAGCCTCGATGCCCATCTCGACGCAGTCGGTGACGGTCATGATCGTGGTGCGGCGCTCCCGGCCGACCTTCACCCCTGGGCGGGGTGCCTGCCAGCCGCCGATGCCGATCTGCACCAGGTTCTCCGCAGGAACGTTTGGCAGGTTGGTGGCGTGGAACCAGGGCGTGGTGTGCATCCGCTCGTCGAGGTCGGTCTCCTGGGTGTCCACGTGCCGGTCGAAGTGGATGATCCCGAGCTTGCCGTCGAGGTGCTCGGCGACCGCCCGGGTCGTCGGATAGCCGATCGAGTGGTCCCCGCCGAGGACCACCGGGAACGCCCCGGAGCTGTAAACGTGCCCGACCGCCTTGCTGATCTGGTCGAACGTTTTCTCGATGTTCGCCGGGATGGTGAAGACGTCGCCGAGGTCGCAGATGGTGATCGACTCGCGCAGATCCACCCCCAGCTCGAAGCTGTACGGGCCGTACAGGGCGGAGATGCGGCGGATGCCCTGGGGCCCGAACCGGGTGCCGGGCCGGTAGGTGGTGCCGCCGTCGAACGGGGCACCCAGGACGGCCACGTCGTACTCGCCGCAGGTGCGCACGTCTTCGACGTACGGCGCCTTGAGGAAGGTGTTGATCCCGGCGAAGTGCGGCAGTTCTCCCCGGGAGAACGTGGGGATGCGCCGGTCCCTGATCGAGTCAGCCCCGGGCAGGCCGAGTTCCAGCCCCCGGGCCACCTCCTCCTCCCAGCGGGCTGTGGGCAGGCGTGCCTCGGCGGCGACCGCGTAGCGAGCCTCGGGCCCGTAGCCCTCATGCATGTCATCGGCGGAGAAGCCGGCGGGCAGGTGCTGGTGCGGCCCGCCGGGCGGGCGGGAAGGGGGCTGGCGGGAAGAAGGCTCGGGATGCGGCTGATCTGTCACGCGCGCTCCGGATGACGGGGCCCGGCCGGAGGCAGCCGGGCACGGCTAACCTCCCGGGCTTTTGTCCCGCCGTGGAGCGGGTCCGCAAGCGCACCCGCCTCGCCTCTCGGTCCAGGCCCATCGCACCAGCCCTCCGGCCGGAGGTACTGGACGCGACGGCGGAACCCTAGGCGCGCCTCACCATTGGTGAGTCACTGGTATAAAACGCCGCCCATATGACGCGCAAATCATTCCGTTGTGTCAGGCACGTTAATTCGCGCCGTTTGCCCCCCGGGGTTGCCTCTCGCGCGGCTGCCTCCCGGCGCGGCTGTCTCCCGGCGCGGCTGTCTCCCGGCGCGGCTGTCT
>JAWWPY010000297.1:0-43308 GCA_033854735.1 Streptosporangiaceae bacterium
TCAGTCTCAGACCCGGTAAGCCCCCATGGCCCGACCACACAGTCCCCGCACATCACCCAAAGAGCCCCTCGATGTCAGCATTGACCCAACGCCCTTTCGCCTGCTGAGGATGGCCGTGCCCTCGTCAGCGAGGCGACTGGCGGTCGGCCTCGAACCAGCGGAAAATCAGCTCATCCGGCCCGTGCCGCAGGGCGGCCCGGGCCCTCACGAACTGCGAGGCTGCCATGCGGCACCACCCCGAGCAGCCAGGCGTCCCGGCCCGGGTCGTGCCCGCCACCGGGCTGGCCGGGGAACCCGCCCGCTGCCGTACCGGGCCAGGTCCGCCGGGCGGCGACAGCGCACCGTGAAGGCGGTTGTCTACTCCGGCTACGGCGTCACTCCGGTGCTGACCCAGGTACCCGACCCCGTCTGCCCCGGTGACGGCGTGGTCCTCAAAGTCGGCGCGACCGGGGTATGCCGGTCGGACTGGCATGCCTGGAAAGGGCACGATCAGGTCGCGCTGCCGCATATCCCGGGGCACGAACTGGCGGGGGTCGTCGCGGAGACCGGGCCGGGCGTCACCCGGTGGCAGGCCGGGGACCGGGTCACGGTGCCGTTCGCCTGCGGCTGCGGTGTGTGCGAATACTGCCGGGCGGGTGATGCGCAGGTCTGTCCGTGGCAGACCCAGCCAGGTTTCACCGGACCAGGGTCATTCGCCGAGCGGGTGGCCATCCAGGCCGCGGACATGAACCTGGTGGCACTCCCGGATTCGGTCAGCTTCGTGACCGCGGCCTGCCTGGGCTGCCGGTTCGCCACAGCCTTCCGGGCGCTCACCGCGCACGGCCGCCTCGGCGCCGGTGACTGGCTGGCCGTGCATGGATGCGGCGGGGTCGGCCTGTCAGCGGTGATGATCGCCTCGGCGCTGGGGGCTCGCGTGGTCGCGGTCGATGTGGCCAGCGCGGCGCTGGATCGCGCCCGTGACCTCGGCGCGGAGGCGGCCGTTGACGCGGCCCGGGACCCGGATCCCGCCGCCACCATCCGCGATATCACGATGGGCGGAGCGCAGGTCTCGATCGACGCGCTCGGCATGCCGGCCACCGCAGTCGGCTCGGTGCGCTGCCTGCGCCGCCGCGGCCGGCACGTGCAGGTTGGCCTGCTGCTCGGCTCTATGTCCACACCGCCGATTCCGATGGACCTGGTCGTCGCGCGGGAACTGGAGATCTACGGCTCGCACGGCATGGCCGCCCGGGACTACCCGCCGATGCTGGCCCTGGTCGCTGACCAGACTCTCCGGCCGGACCTGCTGATCGGTGAGGTGATCGGGCTGGACGGCGCCGGGGGCGCGCTGGCCGCGATGGACCGGCCATCGCCGTCCGCGGGGATGACCGTGATCAAGTTCTAGCCGCGCCCGGGGGGCGTGCCTGCTGACCTATCCGCGATCACACCTGGCTGAGCGCGGCGCGGCTGAGCCGCAGGAAGTCGCGCTCGGCCGCGTTGTCAGTGCGGGCGATCGCCGCCTCGTACGCCGTCGCCGCCTCGGCCGTGCGGCCCAGGCGCCGTAGCAGATGGCCGCGGATGGCGTGGAACAGGTGGTAGCCACCGAGGTCGAGCCCGTCGACCAAGGCGAGGGCCGCATCCGGGCCCTCGACCTCGGCTACCGCGACCGCGCGGTGCAGGGCCACCACCGGGCTCGGCGTCAGCGCCAAGAGCTGGTCGTAGAGCTGCAGGATCTGCTGCCAGTCGGTCGCGGCCGCGGCCGGCGCGTCGCTGTGCACGGCGTTGATCGCCGCCTGAATCTGGTACGGACCGGGCTGGTCACGGCGCAGGCACCGGCGGACGATGGCCTGGCCCTCGGCGATGAGCCCGCGATCCCACTGGCCGCGGTCCTGGTCGGCCAGCAGCACCAGGTCGCCGGCGGCGGTGGTACGGGCGGCTCGCCGGGACTCGACCAGCAGCATGAGCGCGAGCAGCCCCATGACCTCCGGTTCATCGGGCATGAGCTCGGCCAGGAGCCGGCCGAGGCGGATGGCCTCGGCGCAGAGGTCCGCGCGGACGAGCCGTTCTCCCGAGCTCGCCGTGTAGCCCTCATTGAAGATGAGGTACACGATGGCGAGCACGGCCCGGAGCCGGCCGGGAAGATCGGCCTCGTGTGGCACCCGGTACGGGATCCGGGCGTCGCGGATCTTGCCCTTGGCCCGGACCAGCCGCTGGGCCATGGTCGGCTCCGGTACCAGGAAGGCGCGCGCGATCTCCGCGGTGGTGAGCCCTCCGAGCAGCCGGAGGGTCAGTGCGACCTGGGCGCCGGTGGCCAGCGCTGGGTGACAGCAGGTGAAGATCAGGCGCAGCCGGTCGTCGCGCACGGGCCCCTCCTCCGCCGGTGTGCCGGGCGAGTACAGCAACGCGGCCTGGGCCTGCAGGTCCCCGCGGGAGGCCTCCCGGCGGAGGCGGTCGATCGCCCGGTTGCGGGCCGTGGTGATGATCCAGCCTGCCGGGCTCGGGGGCAGGCCGGCGGACGGCCACCGTTGCGCCGCCGCGGTGAACGCGTCCTGGACCGCGTCCTCGGCGATCCCGATGTCACCGAACACCCGGACCAGGACGGACACCGCGCGCCCGTACTCCTCGCGGAATATGCGCCCGGTCTCCGCGCCGGGCGAAGCCGCCACGGCCGGCGTCAGCCGGTGGGGCCGTCGTGCAACGGCCGCACCTCGACCGGCAGGGTGGTCGCCTCGGCGAACTTACGGCTCCAGTCGAGCGCGGAGTCCAGGTCGGGCGCCCTGATGATGGTGAACCCCCCGAGGTGCTCCTTACCCTCCGTGAACGGACCATCGGTGATGACCACGTCACCGCCGGTGACCCGGAGCACTGTGGCCGTGCTGGCCGGGTGGAGCCCCCCGGTGAAGACCCAGGCACCAGCGGCCTTAAGTTCGTTGTTCCAGGCTTGGACTTTCTGCATGATCGGTCCGAGGACCTCGGGTGGGGGCGGATCTCCGTCGGGCTGGTACACGCTGATCAGGTACTGCTGCATCGGATGTTCCTCCTTCAGATGGCGGCCGGCGCCTGGCCGGCTTCTCAACCCTTATACGAACGACTCCCCGGCACATCGACACGGCCCACCCGGCAATTTCCGGCCTTGCCCCGCGGCCGGGCCGAACCCGCATGGGCGGCCGGCGAGGCGCACTCGGTTATCCGGGCAAACCCTGATCCGGCCGGCCAGCCATCAGGGTCGCATGGGGGCTCTTCCCGATACCCAGGCCGGGCTGGCCGCGCCACGCTGGAGGCATGACCCTGGCCGCTGCGAACCGGCAGGCCGCCCCGCCCCGTGGCAGCCTGCGCGCCGCGTCCAGGTCCGGCCCGCCCGCTCGCACCGACCAAGGAGGTCGCATCGACATGTCAGCGCCCAGCCCGGCATGGATCCTCGCCGCAACCCGCCGCCGTACCAGCTACGCCGACCTGCGGATCTCCGACGCCGAACGGGCTGAGGTGGCGGACCTCCTGTCCAAGCACTACGGGGACGGACGGCTCGACCAGGCCGAGTTCGACCAGCGCCTCGATCAGGCCATGAAAGCCAAGACGTATAAGGACCTGAGCGGACTGTTCGCCGATCTGCCCCAGACCGATGCCTCCGACACTTCCCGGCCCGCCCAGGCCGACGCATCCCGGGCGGTCAAGCGTGGCCTGCACCAGCACCGGAACCACCGCGTCCTCTTCCTGGTCCTCGTCATCGCGATCGCCGT
The DNA here is from genome assembly GCA_033854735.1 of Streptosporangiaceae bacterium. Taxonomy (GTDB): domain Bacteria; phylum Actinomycetota; class Actinomycetes; order Streptosporangiales; family Streptosporangiaceae; genus JAWWPY01. The sequence continues at coordinate 3,714 of JAWWPY010000297.1, forward strand.
CATCGCCGGGCACGCCCTGGTGTGGGCATTGACCCCCTGGGTGTGGATCGGGCTGATCGGGATGATCGTCCTGTACGCGATCCGGCCCCCCGGGGGAACACTCTGAACGTCGGCGGCGCCGATCCAAAGCCGGGCGGCGCCGGTCCAAAAACCGGGCGGCGCCGATCCAAACCCGGGCACGCCGGCCTGGGCATAACCGCGGAAACGCGGGTTACCGTTTAGGGGTGGCACACGCGCGCGGTCCCGGATCCCTTCCGTTTCCTGACCGGACGGCCGGCAGCGACTGCCTGCCCGGCATCGACCACATCGTGGTCCTGATGAAGGAGAACCATTCCTACGACAACTATTTCGGCATGCTGGAGCGAGGCGACGGTTTCACCTTCGGCCCCGATGGCTCTCCTCTGAACAGCAATCCCGATCAGCACGGGAAGCCGGTGCGGGTGCACCATTCCAGCCCGCCGCTGAATCTGTCGTTCCACCTGAACCAGACGTGGAACGACTCACATCGCCAGTGGAACGGAGGGAAACTGGACGGTTTCGTCACCACCACCGGCAGCGACGCCCCCATGGGATACCTCGACGGAACCGATCTGCCCTGGTATTACGGCTTCGCCCGCAGCTACGGGATCGGCGACCGGTACTTCTGCTCGTGCCTGGCTCAGACGTTCCCGAACCGCCGGTTCCTTCAGGCTGCCACCGCTGCGGGCCTGGTCAGCACCACCATCCCCAGCCCGTTCGCGCACCCCCCGGCGGCCGGGCTGATCTGGGACCTGCTCGACGCCCACGATATCGGCTGGGCCAACTACTTCGTGGAGATCCCCGAGGTCGGATTGTGGCCGCGGAACCTTCTCCGCTGGCACGACAACCTCCATGACATCGCCGACTTCTACGACGACTGCCGGGACGGCCATCTGCCCCCGGTGAGCCTCATCACGCCTGAGGCCCTGGCCGGGTCCGAGGGAGAATTCCAGGACGACCAGGTCGGGGAGGCATTCACCGCGAGCGTATTCGACGCCGCAGCGGCAGGCCCGCAATGGCCCCGGATGCTGTTCATCATTGCCTGGGACGAAGGGGGTGGCTTTTACGATCACGTGCCACCGCCGGCCGCCATCCCTCCGGACGACATTCCTCCCGACATCCATGTGCCGCCCGACGAGCCCGGGGGCTACGACCGCTACGGGTTCCGGGTCCCCTGCCTGGTCGCCTCCCCCTATTCGAAACCGCGCCATGTTTCATCGACCGTCTACGATCACACGTCGATCCTGGCCACGATCGAGCAGAAGTGGAATCTGCCTGCGCTGACTAGGCGCGATGCGGCCGCGAACGCGCTGACCGACTTCATCGATCTCGCCCAGCCGCCGCACTTCCGCACTCCCGCGCCGCTCCCCCGGCCCACCATCTGGCCGTTCACCGGCCAGCGCTGAGGCAGGCCTACGGCCGTGCGGCGCGGGATACCGGGGGATGTCGTCAAGCCTGTGCTACGCATGTCCTAGCCTGGCCGGCGGCAGGCCGGCAGCAGGCCGGCGCGGACCGGCGGACCGGCGCGGACCGGCGGACCGGCGCGGACCGGAAGGACGGGGGCGTGATGGAGCGGATGGGCCCGGGTGAACGGCGGCTGCTGGCGGCGACGCCGCTGCACGCGATCACCGCGCTGCACGGCGAGGCCGGACTGCGGGAGCGCTTCGCGATGGAGATCGCGAGCTGGCCCGGAGCTGACCGGCAGCGGCTGGAGCGCGCGCTGGACCTCGCGGCCCGGCTGCATGCGGCCGACCGGCGCCAGCGCGAGCCGTACGTCAATCACTTACTGCGGGTCGCCATCCGGATCATCTCCCATTATCAGGTCAGGGACGCCGACGTAATCTGCGCGGCGCTGCTGCACGACGCGGTCGAAGACCACGCCGGTGACCTGGCCGCCGGCGGCAGCCCGGCCGACGCGCTCGCGGTGATCGCCGCGCAGTTCGGGGACCGGGCCGCCGACCTGGTCGCGGCGGTCACCAACCCGGCGTACGAACCAGGGCGGGACAAGCATGAGCAGTACCGCGAGCACGTCGCGGCGAGCCTGGAGGCCAGCCCGTGGGCCCGGGTCATCAAGGCCTCGGACTTCACCGACAACGGTGTCGGCCTGATCCACTCGACCGGTCCCCAGCTCGGCAGGCTGGCCCGCAAATACGCTCCGCTGGTGCCGGTGCTGAGGGAGCTCATCGGCCGTCCCGACACCCCTCTGGACGGCGAGGTCAAGGCGCGCATCCTCAGCCAGCTCGATCGGGCCCAGCAGCGGTTCACCGCGATCCAGTCAGGAGCCGGCCCGGCCGACGCCCCCAGCTGACGATGATGGCCGACGCCGACGCCGGTGCGCGGCGTGCGCTGAGGGTGCGGCCTGCGTCAGGGGACGCGGGCGCCACCGAGCAGCGCTTGGACCCGGGCCTGCAAAGCCGGGTTGGTGATGCCGCCGGCTGCGGCACGGGCCAGCGGGGCCTTGCCGTGATCACCGGACTCGGCCTGGTACACCAGCGCCCAGGCCAGGAACTCCGGCAGGTCGCTGCGCACCGCGTGCTCGTAGAGCCGGGCCGCCGAGGGGCCGACCAGTCCGCCGTCTGTGCGGGCGTCCGCTTCAAGCTGGGCCAGCCCGATGTAGGCGGAGACCCATACGTACCGGTCCGGCACCCGGTCACAGCGGCGCCGGGCATCGGCCAGCCAGGCCCGGGCGGCGGCCAGGTCACCCGCGTGCAGCGCCACCAGCCCAAGCGCGCGGCCCGCCATCCCCTCCCAGCAGGGGTCGCCGAGCTCGCAGGCCAGCGCGAACGCATGCTCGGCCTCCTCGCGGGCCTCATCCCACCGGTCGGTCTCGGCCATGCACTGGGCGCGCAGCACCTGAGGCCACGGCAGGAAGGCGTTCCACCGTTCGTGCTGCGCCACCGTCATGCTCCGCTCGGCGGCCGCCTGAGCCGGCCGCACCTGCCCGGAGAGCAGCAACGAACGCGCCAGCACTCCCTGTGACCAGGCCTCCTGGCGGGCACGACCGGCCTCGCGCGCCGTCTCGGCTGACTCGGTGAGCAATTCCACCGCGGCGTTGTGCCGCCCGCGGTCGGCCTCGTTCATTCCCCTCGTGCCGAGGATCCCGGCCAGCAGAGCGGGGTCGGCCGAGGCCTGCCGTGAGGCTTCCCGCAGCGCCCGGTCGGCGGAGGCGTGCCGGCCCGCCTGCACGTCGACGAACGCCAGTTCGCGCAGGATATCCACGACCATGCCGGGCAAGCCCGAGGTCCGCGCGGCCAGCAGGGCACGGTGCAGCACGATGGCACCCTCCCCGTCGGATCCTCGCACCGCGTGTACCAGGGCGCTGCCCAGGGCGCGAAGCACGTCAGCCTGCGTAGCCGGGTCCGCGGCCTGGTCGGCCTCCTGAGCCGCGCGGCGCAGCGTCTCGATCCCGGCGTCGACCGCCCCCGCGTCCAGGGCAGCCGTTCCCGCCCGCAACAGGGACGCGGCGATCACCCCGGCCCGCAGCCGCGGGCGAGGCGGGCGCCCAGGATCGCGGGCCGCCGACCGCAGCGCCGGCGAGGGCACCAGCCCCTCGCGCGCAAAAAGTGCCTCGCACGAGGCGAGGTGCGCCCACGCCAGCCCGCCGCGCCCAGCCGCCACGAGGGCCCGCAGGAACAGTTCCTGCGCAGCTTCGTCCAGCGGGTCGAGCCGGGCCGCGCGTCCAGCGGCGGCGGTCGCGGCCGCCGTGTCACCCGCGGCCAGCAGGCTCAGCGCCCGTCCGCGAAGCTCTTCCCGGCTGCGGGCGGCGTACTGGAAGCGGGCCAGCATCAGCCATGTGTCGAACCCCGGGCAATTCCGCAGCTCGATCCCCTCCAGCAGCCCGCCGCCGATGTCCTCGGCCGGCAGCGAACCGTCCTCCAGGGCCCATACGTCGAGCCACAGTTCGGCCGGCGTCAAGCCCAGGGGGTCACCAGACAGCAACGTGGGCAGGCCCACGCTGCGCCGCACATCCGCCAGGCACCAGCGCAGCGCGCCCAGCGGGTCATCCGCCTCGCCGAACAGTTCGGCGGCCAGCTTACGCCGCTCGATTGGGCGCTGCGCCAGTGCGACGCGGGCCAGCACCGCCCAGGACTTCATGCCACGCGGAGGCGGGCACCGCTGCCCGTCGCCCTCGATGCGAGGGCACCCGAGCAGCCGCACCCGCCGTGTCACCGCCGGTGAACCTCAGCCTGAGACGGTGGCCGGGGCCTGGCCCTGCAAAGCGTGCACATCTGCAGTGGTGAGGCCGTTGCCGCCGATCCCCCAGTCGCCACTCTTGACCTCCTCGACGATGACCCACGTGACTGGACGCAGGTTCTCGCCCTCGATCTCCACCATAGTCTCGGTCAATTGGTGGATCATCTCCCGCTTCTGCTCCGGCGTGAACACGCCCTCGATAAGACGCACATTGACAAGCGGCATGGCAGACACCTTCCTCTTTGAGCCTTCGCCTAGGACGAGCATGCCGGCCCACCGTGTGACCCGGCGTGTGACGCGGAGAAAGAGGAACCTCGTGCCCGGAGGCGGGCCGGTGCAGGCGGTGAAGGGCTCTAGCTTTAGCCGGGTCCGGGCATTCCGGCCTGCTGCCGCAACTGCTGGGCCGCGCGGGAGTAACTGTGCCGGACCCAGATGGCGACGTCGAGGATCCACAGCAGGCTGGCGTCGGCCGCCGATGGCGGCCGGAGCACCTCGACCTCGGCGCGCGCCCCTGGATCCTGCAGCAGGCAGCGCAGTGCCTGCCAGGTCTGCCCGGGCACTCCGGCCGCCCCGATCACCACCTTGTCGGTGATCGGGCACAGCCGGGGCCGCTTGCGGGCGAGCAGCTTCGCCGTGGTGGCGGTGCCGACACCGGGCATCTCCAGCAGCGCGTCCCAGAGCGGGTCGACCGCGGCCAGGTCCGCGTCGGAAGCGTCCCACAGGTCGATGTCACTGCTGATCGCCGTGAGCATCTGCGAGACCTTCTCGGCCCAGGTGCCGAGCAGGGCCCGCACTGCCTCCGGCCGCCAGGCGATGTCCAGCAGGGCCACGGCCAGCAGGTCATCGGGGGTCACTACGTCGCGGGGATTGCTGCCGACGGTGGTGAAGGTCATCCCCGCGAAGCCCCCCTCCGGATCGAAATAGGCCGCTACCGCCCGGCCGAGCCCGGCGACCGCCAGACTCTCCCTGAGTCGGGCTGCTGCCGCCCGCACCGCATCACTCGCAGGTAATGAACGCATAAGTCACAGTATGGGATATCTCTTATGTGATATCTCCTGGGATCCCAAAACACGAGGAGAGCACATGCCGGACGGTGCCCCGATGACCGCCGGGCCGGTCCGGATCACCGGCGCGCGGATCACCCCCGTCGCGTTCGACGACCCGCCCCTGCTGAATGCCGTCGGGGTCCACCAGCCATACGCGCTGCGGGCGATCATCCAGCTCGACACCGACGCGGGACTGGCCGGCCTCGGCGAGACCTATGCCGACGAGGGGCACCTGCGCCGGCTGAAGGCAGCGGCGGGCGCCCTGGCCGGCCTGGACGTCTTCGCACTCAACGAGATGCACCGCGCGGTCGCGGACGTGCTCGGCGGCGACACCGGCTCCGACGGGCACGGGCTGACCGGGATGATCACAACGTCCAGCACGGTCGACCGGGTCTTCTCGCCGTTCGAGGTGGCCTGCCTGGACGTGCAGGGCAAGATCCTCGGCCGGCCGGTCAGCGACCTGCTCGGCGGCGCGGTCCGGGACACCGTGCCGTTCAGCGCCTACCTGTTCTACAAGTGGGCGGGCCATCCAGGCCGTCCCGCCGACTCCTGGGGCGAGGCCCTTGACCCCGATGGCATCGTCCGGCAGGCCTCGCGCATGGTCGGCCAGTACGGGTTCACCGCGATCAAGCTCAAGGGCGGCGTGTTCGCTCCCGAGCAGGAGATCGAGGCGGTCCGGGCGCTGCGCGCCGCGTTCCCTGACCACCCGCTGCGCATCGACCCGAACGCGGCCTGGACGGTGCCGACCTCGGTGCGTGTGGCACATGAACTCGACGGCATCATCGAGTACCTCGAAGATCCCACGGCCGGGCTGGGCCAGATGGCCGAGGTCGCCCGGCAGGCGCCAATGCCGCTGGCCACCAACATGTGCGTGGTGACCTTCGACGAGATCGCACCGTCGGTGGCGCGCGGTTCCGTCTCGGTCGTGCTGTCGGACCACCATTACTGGGGCGGCCTGACGCGGTCGAAGCTGCTCTCGGGGATCTGCGAGACGTTCGGCCTGGGCCTGTCGATGCACTCGAACTCGCACCTGGGCATCAGCCTGGCGGCCATGGTGCACCTGGCCGCCGCGACGCCGAACCTGACCTATGCCTGCGACACCCACTGGCCGTGGAAGACCCAGGACGTCATCCCGGCCGGCACGTTCACCTTCCACGAGGGTTCCACCGCCGTGCCGGCCGGCCCGGGTCTCGGCATCGAACTGGACGAGGACGCGCTGGGCACCCTGCACGAGCTCTATCTGTCGTGCGGCCTTCGCGACCGCGACGACACGGGCTACCGCCAGTCGGTCGAGCCGGGCTTCGTCAAGCGCGTCTGGTGACATTCCGGGGTGAACCCCCCGCAGGCGGTCCGCCGGATGGCCCGCTGCCCGGTAGGGCATCATGGTGGTACCGGGATCTTCGTCGGAAGGCCGATGCCGTGTCAGCACTTGTACCCGTCATCGATCTGGCGCCCTGGCGGGCGGGCGGGACTCGTGACCGGGCGGCCGTCGCGCGCCAGGTTGACGAGGCGCTGCGCACGTCCGGGTTCCTCCTCATCACCGGCCACGGCGTGCCGGGGGACCTGCGGGCGCGGGCGCGCGCCGTGGCCCGGGAGTTCTTCGCCCTGTCCCCCGAGGTGAAGGCCCGTTACGCCACCGCGGTCGGCGGCCGGGGCTGGATTCCGCCCGGCGCGGAAGCCAACGGGTACGCCGAGGGAACGCCGACGCCACCGGACCTGAAGGAGTCGTTCTCCCTCGCCGCCGAGCGGCCGACCGGCAACGCCGCCATCGACGCCCGCTGGTTCCGGCCCAACATCTGGCCGGCTGAGGTGCCCCAGATGCAGCCGGTTGTCAGCGAGTACATCGGCCGGATGCACGCGCTGTCGGACGAGCTGATGGAACTGGGCGCGGTCGCGCTGGGCCTGGAGGGCGGTTTCTTCGCCCCGTTCCTGGATCACCCCACCTACGGCGTGAACCTGAACTGGTACCCGCCGGCTGACCCGGCCCGGCCACCCGAGCCGGGACAGTACCGGATCGGCCCGCACACCGACTTCGGCACAGTCACCGTGCTCGACCGCGAGCCTGGCCTCGGCGGCCTGCAGATCTACACCCTCGACGGGACCTGGGTGGACGCGCCCTACGATCCGGCCGCCCTGACCGTCAACATCGGCGACCTGCTGGCCCGGTGGACCGGTGACCGGTGGCGGTCAACCCGTCACCGGGTGCTCCCCCCGCACCCGGACGCACCCAACGAGGACCTGCTCTCGCTGATCTTCTTCTACGAGGCGAACCACGACGCCGTCGTCGAATCGCTGCCCCCGCCCATCGGCCGGACCAGTTTCCCGCCCGTCATCGCGCACGAGTACCTGCGGGACAAGCTCGACGCCATCACCGTGACGTAAACCCAATGATCGTGCCCTAGCCCGCCTGCCATCTGACCAGCTAAAGTCCGCATCGTGGACCTCGTGCGCAACCTCATCCAGCGGATCAACGTGGGCGACTCGCTGACCCGCTCCGCCGCCGCCCGTCCCGCCCAGATCGCGGTCGTCGACGGCCCGAGACGGTGGACCTACGCGGAGTTCAACGGCTGGGTCAACCAGATCGCCCGCGGGATGGCGGCCCGCGGCTACGGCCGGGGCGACACGCTCGGCCTGGCCTCCGGCAACAGTGCGGAGTTCCTCGCGGTCTACTACGCGTGCGCGAAGCTCGGCCTCGTCTGCGTCCCGGTCAATCTCGGCTGGCGGCCGGACGAGGTGGCCTATGTCCTCGACCATTCGGGGGCCCGCGGCCTGGTGACCGAGACACAGCTCGTCGCGCGGGTACGCGATGCCATCGCCAAGGTCGCGGCGGTCGCGGATGTCATCGTGGCCCCGGGCACGGGCGCGGATTACGAAGCGGAACCCGCTGACCGGTCCTGGACGACGCTCGCCGCCCTGGCCGGGACGGCCGGCACCACCGGCGCCGCCGGGGCCGCCGAGCCGGAATGCTTCGTGGATGACCGCGACGCGGTCAGCTACCTCTACACCTCCGGCACCACCTCGTTCCCCAAGGGTGTCGCCGGCACGCACGTCGCGATCTACCTCGAGTCCATGTCGAGCGCGCTCGACTCCGGCTGGAACTTCACCGACCGCTTCGCGGCGATGATGCCGATGTTCCACACCGCGCAGCTCAACGCGTTCTGCACACCCGCGATCATGGTGGGCGCGACCATCCACGTGCTGCGCGGCTTTGACCCGGCTGCCCTGCTGGGCCTCATCGAGCGCGAGCGGATCACCCAGGTGTTCGGCCTGCCGATGATGTACCGGGCGGTGCTCGACCACCCGTCCTTCCCGGGCCGCGACATCTCCAGCCTGCGCCGCGCGGTGTACGCGATGGCGCCGATGCCCGACCAGCTGATCCGCCGCTGCCTGGACGGCTTCGGCTGCGACTTCGCGCTGCTGTTCGGGCAGACCGAGATGAGCCCGGTCACCACACTGTTCCGGCCCGAGCACCAGCTGTCGCACATCGGCGCGGTCGGCACGCCCATCACCGGCGTGCAGGTCGCGGTCATGGGCCCGGACGGCGAACTGCTTCCCCCCGGCGAGCAGGGTGAGATCGTTTACCGCGGTCCCAGCACGATGAGCGAATATTTGCACAACGAAGAAGCCACCGCGGCTGCCTTTTCGCATGGCTGGTTCCATTCCGGTGATGTGGGCCGGTTCGGCGACGATGGGGTGCTCTGGTTCGCTGACCGGTACAAGGACGTGATCAAGACCGGCGGCGAGAACGTGGCCTCGATCGAGGTGGAGAAGGCGGTGTACGCCGCCGATCCGCGGGTCGCCGAGGCCGTCGTCGTCGGGCTGCCGCACGAGCGGTGGAGCGAGGCGATCACCGCCGTGGTCGTGGCCAAGCCCGGCGAGACGATCGAGGCGGCGGAACTCATCGGCGCGCTCCGCGGGCAGCTGGACGGTTACAAGGTGCCGAAGGCCGTGATCGTGGTGGACGAGCTGCCGAAGACATCCACCGGCAAGGTCCAGAAGAACATCGTCCGGGCCCAGCACGCGTCGCACTACGACAGCTGAGGCGCCGCGTCCGGCGGCCTGCGGCTCGCCTCACGCCCCGTCGCTGCTGAACAGGTGCTCGCCCGTCGCGCCGGGTACCCAGTTCAGGGCCTTCTCGAAATGGACGGTGGTGCCCTTCTGCTCGTTGCTGGTCAGGCGCAGATTGTCGACCACCGCATCCATGATCTTCAGGCCCCGGCCGTGCTCGGCGGTCGGCGCCACCGGGGTGCCGGCGGGAGGTATCTTCGCGACGGGCCCGGTGTTCACCACCTCGATGATGCACCGCCCGTCCCTGGCGCTCGCCTGCACCTCATACTCGTCGCCCGGCCCGGCGTGCAGGATGACGTTGGCGCATGCCTCGCTCAGGGCCAGGGCGATGTCATTTCGGGTATCAGGGGCCACACCGAGGGTTTCCAGGCACCTGTCCAGGACCTGGCGGCTGACGGGCACGCTCGCGGCATCGCGGGGCAGGAACAGCACCATTTTGATCTGCACGTCATCCCCTCCGGGCACGCCGCAGGCCGTCAGGCTTACGCCGTGCCCCTTCCCCGGGGGGGCGGTCCCTAACGCGCCACGGTGGCGATCTTGCCGAGGACCGCACGGCCGAGCGCACCAGGCCCCGCGAGGAATGGGATCCGCCAGGTCAGGCCGACCCGGTCAGCAGCAGCCCCTGCTGGTTGCCCGCCGAATCGGTGTAGTAACCGGTGACGACGCAACTGGTGGCGGACGAGCAGGTTACGTCGGAGAGGGCGGGAGCCGGGTAGAGAAGCGCGCCTACCGGCAGCGGCGCCTTGATGGCGATCCACGACGACCCATGCTCGGTCAGCAGCAATCCCGGCTGGTTGCCGGTCGCGGCGGTGTAGGAGCCGGCCGCCACGCAGGCGGTGGCGGACGGGCAGGCCACGTCGGAGAGCGCAGCATTCTGGCTGGTGGCGGCGCCAGTGGGCAGCGGCGCCCGGGCAGCGGTCCACGACGGGCCCCAGCCGGTCAGCAGCAGCCCCTGATTGCTGCCCGACGAACCGCTGTACTGCCCGACGGAGACGCACCTGGCGGCGGACGGGCAGGCCACCTGACCGAGGTCGACCGGCTGGTCGATGGCGGCACCGGCGGGCCCGGGGGCCTTGACGGCGGACCACGACGCCCCGTGCGCGGTCAGCAGCAGCCCGCGGGAGTTGACTGACGAGTCGTAGTAGTTGCCGGTGACGACACACACGGCGGTGGCCGTGCAGGCCACGTCGGAGATGTCGACATCGGGATGGATGGCGGCACCGGGGGGAACGGGCGTGTTGGTGGCGGCCCAGGACGACCCGTGCCCGGTCAGCAGCAGCCCTTGATAGCTGCGCGGGGAGTCGGAGTAGACCCCGGTGACAACGCACATGGTGGTGGAGGGGCAGGCTATGTGGGACAACCCGACCAGCGGCCTGGTGGCGGCGCCGGCGGGCATGGGTGCCTTGGTGGCGGTCCAGGTCGTCCCGTACCCGGTCACCAGCAGTCCCTGCTCGACGCCTGACGCATTGGTGTAGGAACTCGCGGCCACGCATACGGTGATCGACGGGCAGGCGACGGCGGCGAACGAGATCGCGGGGTCGTCGGCCGCGTCGCGGGGCAGGGGTGCTTTCGTGGCCGTCCACGACGATCCGTGCCCGGTCAGCAGCACGCCCTGCCCGTGGCCTGACGAATCGGTGTAGCTGCCGGCAGCCACGCATACGGCGACGGACGGGCAGGCCACGCTGGAAAGCTCGGCATTCCGGTTGGCCGAGGTACCGGCGGGCAACGGCGCTTCAGTGGCTGTCCACGACGACCCCGACCTGGTGAGCAGCAGTCCCTGGCCGTAGCCCGACGGGCCGGAGCCGTAGCTGCCGACGGCGACACACACGGCGACGGATGGGCACACCACGCCGTTGAGGGCGGGACTGGCGTTGGTGGCCGCGCCGGCGGGCAGCGGTGCCTTGGCCGCCTTCCACGTGGCCGCCGGTGCCATGGGCGCGTGCACGACGCCGATGGTGGTGTAGGAGTAACCGACATCCGCTCCGCCGACGGTTACCTGACCACGGGTGATGCTGCCCGGGACGACAGGCGCGGATTGCGCGCCGTGGCCGCTGTTCTGGCTGACGAGATTGACCGTGCCCGCAGCGACATCCGACAGGTCGTTGACCACCAGGGCCTGGCCACCGTCGGGCCTCCCGTTGAGGAGAACGCTGATGATGACGACATCGCCGGGGCCCAGGTAGGAAACCGACCCGTTGGCTTGCCTGGCCAGGTTCGCCGGCGCGCCGGCGTAGAAGGCCGGTCCCGGGTTTCCGGCCCAGGGAACCTGATTTCTCGAGGACGGCGCCTTGATCCAGCCCCTGGTGAGGTAGAGGCGGTTGATCAGTTCGGCGCACTGCCACTCGAGCCCCGCCGCCTGGCCGTTGCTCCGGGAAAGCGACGCCGAGCACGGCGCGCCCGTTCCCTCATCAGCCGGGCCGTTGCTGAACACGTTGACCCCTCCGCCCGGGATGACCCACGATCCCGTGGCGCTGGCCGGGAACACCACTCCGTGGCACGCCGACGTGGGCACAGTAATGGCCAGGTCCCGAGCGATGATCACCTGGCCTGACGCTCCGGCGGCGATCACCGCCGCCGGAGCCGCCGGGCCCGCGAGGAGTACGGTCACCACGGCCGCATGTGCCGCCAGTTTCACGAAGCCCGCCCCCCACCTACGCTGAACGCACTGAATGTAATTTAACGATTACTTTCCGTTTGATGGTAGTGGCTGGAACCAGCAAAACGGCGTCTTGGCCATCTGCCGCGCACGGTCGGGCGGAAACCCTGCCGTTACGCACCATTGACAGATCCACGGACGAACCGGGCGCGGGCTGGGGTGTCTCGCCGGCGCTCGGGCCATCGCGGGAGCCGAGGCCGGCGTCAAGGAGCAGTTGGCTCGGCCTGCAGCACCAGCGTCGGACAAACGCGTTCGGTCAGCTCACCGCGAAGTTGCGATGCGCCTGGGCGTCCGCCCGCCGTCATGGCCCTCATGGGGATCGCCTAGGCGGACACAACGGGCTTCCGGGCGCCAATCTCGGCGTTCCGGCGAGTCTTCGACCATCCGCCGCGGCGGCGCACGATACGGAAGAGTGCCCGCCAGGTCGCGGCGTAAGAGATGTAGACAAGCATGCTGAACGCCGCGCCGAACGCGACGGCGCGCACGGGCCCGATCGACCGCTCGCACTTGCGCCAGTACACGAATCCCCACACCGAGAGCTGAGTCAGCGCCGCCACCACGTACAGGGCCAGCAGCGTCCAGCCGCCATCCGGGCCGAACTGCGCGGCGAGGTACGGGTGACGCAGGTAGCCGACGCCGAGGGCGAGCCACGGCAGTGGGTAGAGGAAGGTGGTCGCCAGCTGGACCCACGGCTGCACGAGGCAGTAGCTGAGCTCGAGCACGCCGCTGTTGCTCAGGTGCCCGGACCGCCACAGTCTCGGCAGGTACCTGATGCACTGCATCATTCCCTGGCTCCACCGGGTGCGCTGGGTGAGGAGCCGGCCAAGGTGCGGCAGTGCCTCCTGATCCACCCATGTGTCGGGGGTGTACTCGGTACGCGATCCGGACAGCAGGACGTGCAGGCCGACCTCGAAGTCCTCCTGCAGCGAACCCCGCCAGGGACGCTGCTCCTCGCTCCCTATCTCGTCGAGTACCGAAAGCCGCATGAACTGGCCGTTGCCGCCCATCGCGACGGTGTGCACCGTCCGCCGGGAGACCTGGACCGCGGAGACGACCGCACGGAACTCGATATCCTGCAGCCGGACGAGCACCCGGCCGAGCAGGTTGCGCAGCGCGCCGCGACCGGCCAGGGGTGCCCGGTCGTCACGATTGAGCATCCTGACCTCAATTTGCACCGCGCCGGTCTGCGGGCGGCCGAACAGATGATCGGCGGCCACCACCTCGAGGCAGCCGGGCGCCGGGCGCCCGTCGGCATCCACCACGGCCAGGACCACCGAGGAGCGGTCTGTGCCCGGCGGGAGCCATCCCGACAGGGTGCGGTAAGCGGCGTTCAGGGCGTCGCTCTTACCTGTTCGCGCGTGCGGCCGCCTGCGCGCCACCAGGTGCACGTGGTCCGATGCCGCAGCATGGTGGCCGACGATCGCCGCCGTCGCATCGTCGGAGTCGTCGTCGATCACCCAGACATGCGCCTGGGGGAAGGATTTCATCAGGTAGCCGACGGTGCCCCCGATGACAGCCTCCTCGTCGCGGCATGGAACGAGAAAATGCCAGCCGAACCGGTCTGGGTTCCCACGCGGCTGCGCGCGATGGCGCAGTAAGAAGCAGACGAGGACCACGAGGTAGCCGATGAACACCCCGTTGAGCAGCAGTGCGATGGCGATCGCGAGGCCTAGCCAGCTCGCCGGGAGTATCGCCGCGGGCACGTGCGGCAGCACGGGCTGCGGCGGGGCCGGGAGCCGCACACCGGAGAGCGTGCTCACCGCGTGCCCGGCCGCCGCCGCGTGATGCGAGAGGGTGGCCGCTCCGTGACCCGCACCGGGTGGCGTCCCGCCCCCCGGCGGCCGCATGGGCGCGATGCCGTTATGCAATGTCTTCACGGGCGACGGTGACGACATCGGCGTCGGCCGGTAGATCGGTGCCTGGTAGGGCGGCGAGGACGCCGAGGTGTATTCCGGCGTGGGGTAGGCCGTGTGGCTCGGTGAAGGATAGGACGGGTAGGGCGACGGCTTCGGCGTGTAGGTCGGCGACGGGTGCGGCGACGGCGAATACGACGGAGTCGGCGACGCCGAATACAAAGGCGTCGGTGTCGGCGTCGGCGACGCCGAATACGAAGGCGACGGGTAAGCGGCCCCCATCGCAACGTCAGCGGTTAGCGACATGGCTGCACTCCGGTCGATGACGGGGCCGGCTGGGTACGCGAGAGCGGCAGGGCCAGGGCCGCCCGGAGTTTCTAGCCACGGTTACGCCGAATGGCTACCCAGCGCAACACGAGCGCGGCGCCCACGAGTAACAGCACAGCCGCGGCCACTTTCGCGATGGTATTGGCGTTGGTGGTGGCCAGCAGCGCGGCTGCTGTGCCGACGGCGACCGACGAAGTCTTGGCGTACATGTGCTCCCCCTACCGGAATTAACCCAGGTCAACGACGAGAGACGATGGAGCATCCCGGGCCGTGACCAGGGCCCCGGCGGGCCGCACACCGCCGGACAGGCGGGTCGGTAAGGCCCCGATTACGATCAAGCGTTCTGGGGCATGCGCGAGAATGCGAAAGGCCACCGTGCTCCCGCCCTCCAGGTTCATGCCGCCGCCGTTCGCAGCGGCTCCCCACCCTTTGTTAGACGGATCGTCAGGCTGCTCGGTTCAGCACGGCAATATGATCTTGCCGGGAAGCGCGCGGCGCACGATTATCGCCTGAGTCAAATATCGTTGAGTCGTTTCCATTCGATTCGGGCCTCGGCGCCCCAGCGATCGCGGCGGTCAGCGAACAGGCTCGCCGCTCGCAGGCCAATCCAGCGGGCGGGCAGCAGTTCGCGGGGCAGGGCTGGATCGATGGCCGGGAACCGACGCCAGGCGTGCACCAGTTCGACCAGCCGGGCCGCGGCATCGTCCCGGCCGGTGCCGCTGAACTCCCCGATGAACTGCTCATATTCCCGTTCGATGGCAGCGAGGTCCCAGGCCGCGCTCACCATGGCCCGCACGGGGGCCAAGCCGGACCGGGCCGCGACGAACAGATGGGCATCGCCGGCGATGCCGGCCTCCCGCAGCACCTGGGTGACCTCGGCTTCCCGCTCCGGATGCGTGCTGATCCACAGCCCAGGGCCGAGGGAGCCGAAACCAGCCCAGCTCAGGCGGCTTCGCACGACATGACGGGCGCGGCGGCCACTGTCCGGGATGCGCGCCGCCACCAGCAGCCAGTGCCCATCCCAGTCCTCGGCGGCTCCGGTGAAGGAGTAGATGCGCTCGGCGCCGTCAGTGAGCAAGCGCCGTCCGGCGTCGGTCAGGTGCCAGCGGGTACGCCGCCCCACCTTCTCGGCTCGCAGCCACCCCGCGGCCGCCGTGCGCATGAGCGCCTGCCGGGTCGCCTTTTCCTCGACGCCGAGCCGCGTGAAGGCGGCGATCACCGCCGACGTCCAGGCGGTGCCGTCGCCGGGTAGCACAAACACGCCGAGCAGGGTGAGCAGCAACCCCCGCGCGCTGGGCGCGCCCGCAGCGTGCAGCCGTGACAGCGTCGGGATGGGCGTGGGCACCATGCCGACGGCGGTCATCACCGGCTCCGCCGGGCCTGCGAGCGCGTTCACGGCGCGGCATTGTGCGTCTCAGCCAGCCCGGCCGTCTCAGCCGGCCCGGCCTCCTCGGCCAGCCCGGCCTCCTCGGCCAGCCCGGACTTCTCGGCCGGCCCCGCGTCCTCGGCCAGCACGGTAGTGGCCATCACGCGAAGCTCGACCCGGCGGACCTTCCCCGTGGCGGTGGTGGGGTAGCCGTCGACGAACACGACGCGCCGCGGCCGCTTGTAGGCGGGCAGGCCGTCGCGGCAGAAGCCGACGAGCTCGGTCTCGCTGGCGCGGCAGCCGGGCCGCAGGACGACGTAGGCGACCGGCTTCTCCAGCCCATCGGCGTCGTGCCCGGCCACGACGACCGCCTGGGCGACAGCGTCGTGCGTGAGAAGTCTCGCCTCCACCTCTGCTGGCGCGACCCACATGCCACTGGCCTTCAGCATGTCGCTGGTGCGGCCGAGGCAGCTGTAGTAGCCATCCGCGTCCAGCACGTAGGTGTCGCCGGTTCGCAGCCACTCGCCCTGGAAGACCTGCCGGGACGCGTCGTAGCGGGACCAGTAGCCGGTGGCGGCGGAGGCACCGCTGACGTAGAGCGTTCCGGGGGTACCAGGCGGGGTCCGGCGGCCGGTCTCGTCGAGGATGCGCAAGTCGTAGCCGGGAACCGCGACCCCGGTCGTGCCGGGCCGCACCTGCCCCTCGCGGTTGGACAGGAAAATGTGCAGCAGCTCAGTCATGCCGATGCCGTCAAGGATGTCGATGCCGAACCGGCTGGTCCACCGCGAATACAGCGCGGCCGGCAGGGCCTCGCCGGCGGACGCCGCCAGCCGGACCCCGGCCAGGGCATCGGCGGGCAGGTCGGCCCGGAGCATGTTCGCGAAGAACGTCGGCCCCGCGAAGAACAGCGTCGCGCCGAACTGCGCGGCCCGCGCCACGATCTGGTCGGGCTTCGCCGGCGCCGCTTCCAGCACCGCCGCGGCGCCGACCGACAGCGGGAACAGCAGCGAGTTGCCCAGGCCGTAGGCGAAGAACGCCTTCGCCGCGGACAGGCAGCGGTCGCCTGGGCGGATGCCGAGCACCTGGGTGCCGTAGGTTTCGCAGACGACCCGCACCGAGCCGTGGCGGTGCATCGCCGCCTTGGCCTCGCCGGTGGTGCCCGACGTGTAGAGCCAGAACGCCGGTGAGTCCGCGGTGCTCGGGTAGACCGCCTCGTCCGGTGCTTCGGCCGCCGCCAGGGCGGACAGGTCATGCACGGGCACACTGAGCGCGGGCCCGGTGCCCGCCAGGCTGAGCCCGGCGTCCGCCGGGGCGAGCACGCCGCTCAGTTCCGGTGCAGCCGCGGCGGCGCGGGCCGCCTTCGCCGCGAACTCCGGCGTGATCGCCAGCAGCCGGGCGCGGGAATCGCGCAGCAGTTCGGCGAGCCCATCGGCATGCAGCATCGTCGACACGGGCACCGGGACAGCGCCCATGCGCATCGCCGCCAGGTAGACGGTGACGAACTCCGGCGAGTCGACCATGAACATGACGAGCCGCTGCTCGGGCTGCAGCCCGATCCCGGCGAGCGCGGCGGCGGTGCGCTGCACGCGATCCAGCAGCTGCGCGTAGGTCAGATCGCCGGCCAGGCCGGTCAGCGCGATCCGGTCACCGTCTCCGGCAGCGACCCGCCGGTCCAGCAGGTACTCGCACGCGTTGAATATCTCGCCCATGGTGTTGCTCCCGCGCTCAGACGAGGTGGACGTAGTCGTAGTCGAACGGCTTGCCGTTGATGCCGTTGCGCGGCGGGGCGATCCAGGCTGCGATCTTGCCCCGCTCGTGTACCGGGCGCATCAGCGAGCGGACGTAGGTCCTGTCGACGTCAGTGGGCAGCCACTCGCGCATCCGCCGCTTCCATTCCTGCGCCGGGATGAGCGCGCCGTCCGGGGTGGCCTCGACGCCGGCGAACACCCCGACCTTGCGGTTGAAGGCGGCGTGCGGCAGCTTCAGGCGCTGCTCCAGGCCGGCGTCGGCCAGGATGCGGTTCCAGCGGGTGACACCGGTCTGGCAGTCGGCGATGTACTCCCGGCGCAGATCGGTGTTCAGGCCGACCAGCGCGGCCACCTCGGCCTGCCCGACCTGCCCATCGTCAGTCAGGGCGTCCACCATGATCGACTCACTGGTCAGCTGGTGGTCATCGCGCCGTCGTTCCTCCGACCAGCGGCCCTTGAGCCCAGCGGTGAAGTAGTTCGCCACGTTCGTCGACGTCTCCCCGCCGAAGAGATCCAGCGACACCGAGTACTGGAAGTTCAGGTACTTCTGGATCACGTCCAGCGGGATGCCGCCGCACGCGCCCACCTCATCGGTGTCGTGGGCCACCATCAGCTGCGCGGTGCGCTCCACGATGCGGTCGATGCCGGTGGTCCCGACGAACATGTGGTGCGCCTCTTCCTTGAGCATGAACTCGCAGGTCCGCGACAGCGGGTCGAATCCGGACTCCTTCAGCGTGCCGAGCTGGTACTTGCCGTCGCGGTCGGTGAAGTAGGTGAACATGAAAAACGACAGCCAGTCCGGGGTCTCCTCGTTGAACGCGCCCAGGATGCGCGGGGCGTCCGGGCTGCCGGAGCTGCGGTGCAGCAGTTCCTCGGCCTCGCTGCGCCCCTCACGGCCGAAGTAGGCATGCAGCAGGTACACCATCGCCCACAGGTGACGCCCCTCCTCAACGTTCACCTGGAACAGGTTGCGCAGGTCGTACAGGCTCGGCGCGGTAGCGCCCAGGTTGCGCTGCTGCTCCACCGAGGCAGGCTCGGTGTCGCCCTGGATGACGATCAGCCGCTGCAGCTCGGCGCGGTACTCGCCGGGCACCTTCTGCCAGGCCGGCTCGCCCTTGTGCTCGCCAAAGGCGATGCGCCGGTCAGGAGCGCGCTCGGCGAGAAAGATCCCCCAGCGGTAGTCACGCATGGCCACATGCCCGAAATGCGCCCACCCCTCCCGGCCGACGTTCACGGCGGTGCGCAGGTAAACGTCCTCAGCCGGCAGGGTGGGGCCCATCGCGTCCCACCAGTGCATGAAGTTGGGCTGCCACGACTCGAGCGCGCGCTGCAGCCGCCGGTCCTCGCGCAGGTCGACGTTGTTCGGGATCTTCTCCGTGTAATCAGCGGCGGATGGCACTGCTCAGACTCGCTTCCGGTCGAAATGGGCACGCTGCCCGGTGCCGAACTTGCGCAGCGCGCCGTCCGGGCCCGACGCGTTGGGCCGGTTGAAGATCCAGTTCTGCCAGGCCGTCAGCCGCCCGAAGATCTTCGTCTCCATCGTCTCCGGCCCGGCGAAACGGCAATTCGCCTCCAGCCCGGTGAGCGCGTCGGGGCTGAAGCTGGCCCGCTCCTCGACTGCGATGCGCACTTCCTCGTCCCAGTCGATGTCGTCGGGCGCGAAGGTGACCAGGCCCAGCTCCGCGGCGGCATCGGCCTCCAGCGGCTTTCCGGCCCGGTCACGCAGCGCGGCCAGCCGCGCGTCGTCATCGAGGAACCGGGTCGCCATCCGGGTCAGCCCATTGCCCATCGGCAGCAGGCCCAGGTTCATCTCGCCTAGCGCGACTGCCGCCGGGGCCGTATCCGGGTCGATATCCTCGAACACCCCGGACAGCATGTAGGAACGGTCGGCGGCGAGCGCGAGCTCGAACAGTGACCCGGCGAAGCAGCTGCCCGGCTCGATCAGCGCGATCAGGCTGCGGCTGGTCACGTCCAGCCGCTTCAGGGTGCGCTTGAGGTAGTGCACGATCTCGTTGACGAGCCAGTCAGCGGGATTCTCCGCCAGCAGCTGATCATGGGCGAGCACCCGGTCCTGATCGCCCATGGTCTTGATGACCCAGGTGCCGATCTCGGTTTCGTTGGTGCGCAGGTCGAGAATCAGGTCATCGAGCTCGCGGGTCATCGCGAGCGTCCAGAACGCGGAGCCTTGCTCATGGACCGCAGCCACGTCCGCGGGTGCGCCGGTGTCCGGGCCGGTGATGGTGATCGTCGCCGTGCCCGCGGCCCGGTCCAGTTCCGCGTGCACGTGCGGGTAGCCGATCCGGTCGTCATCGCGCTGCTTGGCCAGCGGGGCCAGCGTTATGCCGGGCTGGGCGATCCCCGGCGGGGCGATCCCGGGCTGGGTGATCCCGGGGGGGCCGGCCCGGCGGCCCGGCCGGGCCGCGAACCCGGCGGCGCGCTCGGCGACGGTCTCCTCCCACTTCGGCCGCGGGACCACCTCGTCGACCAGCTTCCAGGTCACCGCCTGCGCCCCGCCCAGCCCTTCGGACTTGGTGGCGAAGTAGTCGGCCAGGTCTCGGCGGACGTGCCGCTTGTCGACCAGCCGGGTCAGGCCGCCCGTGCCCGGCAGCACCGCCAGCAACGGCAGTTCCGGCAGGGACACCGCCGAGGAACGGTCGTCGACAAGCATGATGTGCTCGCACGCCAGCGCCAGTTCGTAGCCCCCGCCTGACGCTGTCCCGTTCAGCGCGGCCAGGTACGTCTGCCCTGAATTCGCCGATGCGTCCTCCATGCCGTTACGCGTTTCATTGGTGAACTTGCAGAAATTCACCTTCCACGCGTGCGGAGCCGCCGCCAGCATCCGGATGTTCGCGCCAGCGCAGAAGACCTTGTCCTTGGCGCTGGTCAGCACGACCGTCCGCACCTCAGGATGCTCGAACCGCAGCCGCTGCACAGCGTCATACAGCTCAATGTCCACGCCGAGGTCATAGGAGTTCAGCTTCAGCTCGTAGCCATCGCGCAGCCCAGCGTGCTCATCGACGTCCATGGCCAGCGTCCCCACCGGACCATCGACGGTCAGCTTCCAGTGCCGGTAGCGGCTCGGCTCGACCTGGAAACTGACCCGCCCCGCGCTCAGTGCACCCACGAGCCCATGTTCTACATGAACGTCCCGTTTCGTCAAGTAGCAGTAGCATATTGCTTTCCCGGCCGCGGCCGGAAAGTCCAGGAGCGAGGGCGAGCAAACTGTGCGCACGGGCCCGCGCAGGAACAGCCACCAGGATCCGCGACCTATGCCATATGTCCGGAATGGGGCTCGCGTGGTGTCTGCGGCGTCTTCTGCATAAAGTGGCGTTCGGTGCCTGACACTTGTTGCTATTAGTCTCAGCTTTCCATTCCGTAAGCCCGCTGCTGGCGTAATGTGTGGCCATCACGGCTGGGGGGCCGGCAAGGAGGAGACGTGATGCACCCCGACATGCTTGTTGCCTGGATGGACGAGAACTACGCTGGTGAGCCTGTGTTCGAGACCGCCGTCAGCGCCCTCGGCGCGGCGTGGTTATTTGACTCCCGCATCCCACCGCCGGTGCTCCCGGCACCGCAGCCAGTGCGCAGGCAACGCAAGCGCACCAGGGCATCCGGGGGACGGGCAACAGGTGCCGGCACATACGAAGCCCGTTAAGAAACGCGGGCACGACGGAATCCGATGACCGCTATATCCCGGTGATAGTGAATAATCCGCCGATCCCGCTGGCTGAATCCACGTGTGGCGCCATCGGTGTGCGGCCCCTGGTGGCGATTTAGCGGGTGAGGGCGCTGTCGGCCGCACCGGCGTAGAGTTCGGCGGCCCGCCAGCAGTACCAGGCCACGACCGAACGGTAGGGCCGGTAAGGGTCACCCAGCGGCTCAAGTTCTTTCGCCGTCGGTGTCGGGATCCCCCACGCCAGCCCGAACCCCTTCCTGACCCCCAGATCGCCGGTCGGCCAGACGTCCAGGCGCCGCAACTGGAACATGAGGAACATCTCCGCCGTCCATTTCCCGATACCGCGCACGGTCGAGAGCCGGGCGACCACCTCGTCATCGCTCTCGGCCCGCAGCTTCGGCGGATCGAGCACGACGGTCCCGTCCAGCACCTTGGTCGCGAGATCTTGCAGCGACGCGGCCTTGTTAGCGGACAGGCCGACGGAACGCAGGGTGCCGCCAGGCAGCGCCAGCAGCCGTTCCGGGATGACCTCACCGCCGAGCGCGGCGATCAGGCGCCCATGGATGGCGGCGGCCGCGGCGCCGGCCAGCTGCTGGTAGAGGACCGAGCGGACCAGCGCCGCGAAGTGGGTCTCCGCCGGTAGGCGCACCCGGGCTGGACCGGCCTGGGCGACGAGGCGGCGCATGACGGGATCCCGCTCGGAAAGTATGGCGGCCGCCGCCGGGTAGCTGCGCGCCGGGCGGGTCGGCACTGGCCGGTCTGACATGGGCCAAGTCTGACATGGACCATATCTGACCCGGCCCGGCGGAAACGGCCATGAGCGGGAATCCCCGGCTCGGGTCAGCCGCGCGAGGCGGCGTCAGCCACCTCGCAGGCTCTGCAGGAGCTGCTCGGCCTGGGCATGAGAGGCGAGGCCTGCGATCTCGACGTCACCGTGAACCTCTGCCGCCACGGCGGGATGTGCGACCACGCGCCCGCCGATGATGATCGCCAGCTGGTCGCGGGGGCTCGGCAGGCCGACCAACTTACCGGTGAGAGCCGTGAACAGGCCCATGTCGGCTGGGCTGAGGATGAAGGAGAGCGTGTAGGCAGACCCCACCTTGGCGACCTGCTCAGACTCGATCCTGGTGAGGGTCATCCCGGTGCCGGTCAGGTGAAAACACGCGGGCGGGTTGCCCCCTGGCAGCGCATTGGAGCGGGCCGCGCAGGGTGCGCTGCCGATCGTGGCCACCTGCCGGAACTCGATCGGCGACCGCAGGCTGATAGGAGCGGCTGGCGCTACCGCCGGTACTCCGGGCCCGGCATGCCCGGGGCGCACCGGGCCGCCGCCGGTAGCGAGTGGCAGCAGCAAAAGCACCGCCGCCGCGACAGCGGCGGCGGCGCCCACCGCTGATGCGGCCGTCGCCGCCAGGCGCCGTCGCCGTCCCGCCCGCCAGGCGGCAGCGGCCGTCTGGCGGGGTGCAGCAGCCTGCTCTTCGAGCTCTCGCAGGGCATCGGCGATCAGCCGGTCTGTTCCGCTCACTGGTTCACCTCCGTGTTGGTCAGGCCAAGGGACGGCAGGACCGATCGCAGCTGGGCGATCGCCTTGTGGGTCTGGCTGCGGACAGTGCCGACAGAGCAGCCCAGGATCTCCGCAACCTGCGACTCGGGCAGGTCCTCCAGGTAGCGCAGCGCCAGCACAGCGCGCTTGCCGGGCGGAAGAGTCCGCAGCGCATCCCGCAGCGCCAGCCGTGCCTCCAGGCTGACAGCCGGGTCCTCGGCGGGCGGCTCAGGCACCTGGGCCATCACCTTTTCGGGTCGCCGCGCACGGCTTCGCCACCGGCCGACCTGCTCGCGGTACATGATCTGCCGCACATAGCCCTCCGGCGAGCTGTGGATGCGGCCCCAATGCGCCGCGGCCTTGGTCAGCGCGCTCTGCAGCAGATCTTCAGCCGCATCCTGGTCAGCGGTCAGCACATAGGCCAGCCGGATCAGGTTCAGCGACCTCGCTGCCACGAACTCCGTGAAGTCCTGCCGGCCGCACTCATCCACTGCCTATCTCCCGTCCTCGCCCCATAAGACGCCCGGACGCCACGCAAGCTATGCCGCCATCTACAACCGTCCAGCACTGTCGCCTCGATCGAACCCTGGCCTTAAACGGCAGGGGGCAGGCTCTGAGACCCGCGAGGCGGCTACTGGGTCAGCCGCGCGAGGTGCCTCCCGGGTCAGCCGGTCGAGGCGGCTACCGAGTCAGCCGGCCGAGCGCCTGGCGGGCCTTGCGCTGGGCACTTTCCGCCTCGCGTCGCTGGCGTCTGGCCTGACTGAGCCGCTGGCTCGCCTCGGCGAGCTGCTCTTCGACCAGCCGGACGGCACTGTCCTGCTCCTGTTCGGCCTGGGCCGCGCTGAAAGCAGCCCGGTCGGCGTCGGCTACCGCCCGCTCCGCCTCGGCGATGGCCTGGCGGCGCTCGCGCTCCGCCTCCGTCCGGGCCGCCGCCGCAGCGGCCGCCCGGGCCGCGGACCTGGCGGCGACCCTGGCGGCGGCCGCCTCGGCGGAGGCCTTGGAGATCGACCTGTCCGCGGCCGCCTCGGCCCCGGACCTGGCAGCGACCCTGGCCGCGGGCGCCTCAGCCGTGGACCTGGAGATCGACTTGGCCGTGGCCGCCTCGGCTCCGGACGTGGGCGCCTCGGCCCCGGGCGTGCCCGCGGCCGCCTGGGCGGGGGACTTGGCTGGGGCGGCTGCCTCCGTCGCTGGTGCCGGGCGCCGGGCGGCCGGCGACGGCGCAACGCTCAGCACCGGCACGGCCCCGGAACCGACGCCAGCCCGGCGCTCGACGCGCACCAGGGTTCCTGCGGCCATCTGCGCGATGAGCTGCGGGTCGGCCAGCGCCGCAGCGAACGTGGCGGTCACCTCCTCCCGGAGCGCTGCGGACGGCGGGTGCTGACCGGACGCGGCCAGCGCCTGCGCGACCAGGGCATCGATCAGCTGGCGCCGCGCCACGGACAGCTCCCGGATCGTGGCCCCGTCGAGGGCCGCTTCGGCGGCACGAAGCTCATCTCCCAGTGCGGCCAGCCGGGAAGGCACGCTGGGGTCGGCGCGGACCACCTGATTGACGGCCCAGGCTGAGCGGGTCGGCTTGCGCAACCCGGCGATCGCCTTCGCCGCCGAGGCCTCGCCCGCCGCACGGGCCCGTGCGGCCAGGTCTCCGCGGCGCTCGGTGAAGGCATCCGGGTCAGAGGAATACAGCTCCGCGACCGCTTCGCTCACGCGGTCAGCACCGGTCACCCGACCATCGTGCCCCAACCCCCCTCACGATGCACCTGCAGTTCCTCATCGACGCACACTGGCTTCGCGGCCGAGACCCGTGGGCATTAGCTGGCCACCGAGACCCGTGGGCATTAGCTGGCCGCCGAGATCCTGCAGGCCTGGATCAGGAGCAGCGAGCACGATACGTGATCACGAGCGGCTCTGGACGGTGCATCAGCGGCGCGGGTGCTCGCGCGTAGCTCGGGACACTCGACGTCGGACAGCTAGCCGGGAGGAGGCAGCGTGCCGAGCCGCGGCAACGCGAAGAGCCGCCGACGGCCGGCTGTCCGCTGGTGCCTGGGTGCCCACTGGCCTCGTGAGATGGATCATGATGTTGTTGATGAGTCAGGCGGTGAACGCGGCCACGATCGCCCGTCCGGGGGCGGTGCTCGCGCTTCGGGTTCTACGCGCGGGTGCGCCCGACAATGCGGTGCAGGGCGGCGACGTGGCCCCGGTAGGCGGATCGGCCGGTCTCGGTGAGGCGGAGCCAGACCCGCTGCCGGGTGTCGCGCACGGCGCGGCGCGGCGCGACGTAGCCGGCCTCGGCGAGCGCGGAGATGTGCTTGCTGAGGGCGGACTTGCTGATGTCGAGCAGGGTCAGCAGGGCACCGAACTCGATCTCGCGCACGGAATCCAGGGCCGCGCAGATCCGCAGCCGGGCCGGGGCGTGGATCAGGTGGTCGAACCCGTCCTCGGCCGCCGCCGTGGCCTGCTCGGTGCCGTGTGGTGCGGTCACCGGCGGGCGGCCCGGGCGCTCAGCGTGAGCCCGGTGCCGGCCCACAGCATGAACACCAGCGCTGCGGCCACGATCGGCGACCATGACGGCCATGAGGTGAACTTCGACGCGGCCGCGCTCGCGAGGACCACCACGGCCGCCGGGCCGCCCAGGATGACCCCGTCCCGGCGTGTCATCGCGCTGCGGGTCCATCCCTCGCAGACGCCGCGGGCCCGGCACGCCGCGCGAGTCACCATGACCCACAGCACCGCGAGCACAGCCGAGATCGCCAGAGCCCACCAGCCGCGCAGCAGCATCGCGTAAGACACCGCGCCCAGGCTTGCCCCGGTCGTGAGCCAGTACCACGCCGGGTACCCGCTCCACGCCACGCGCGTCCGGCTCTGCCGCACCGACGCCAGCGCCGCTGACGCCTCGTCGGCATCGATCGGTTCGTAAGTTTCCATGACGGAAACTCTAAAGTTTCAGGACTGGAAACACAAGTGATGCCCGCCCGGCACGGGACCACCGCAGTCATGTTCTTCGCGGCCGGCACCGGCTCTCCCGCCGATGTCACCGCCTAACCGCGACGCTGCGCCGGCACCATTTAAGGCTTTACTTATATAACCTCTCGCTGATACCTTGGCCTGGTGCACGCGTTCGACGTACTCGGCGATCCGGTGCGCCGCCGCCTCCTGGAGCTGCTCGGGGACGGCGAGCTCACCTCCGGCGCGCTCTGCGAGGTGATCCAGCGCGAGTTCGGCGTCTCCCAGCCGGCCGTCTCCCAGCACCTCAAGGTGTTGCGGGACAACGGTTTCGCCACGGTACGACCAGATGGCGCGCGCCGCCTCTACGCGGTCGCGCACGAGCCGCTGCGCGGCATCGACGCCTGGCTCGACCAGTTCCGCCGGTTCTGGACGCCGCACTTGGACGCGCTGGCCACCGAGCTGGCGCGAGGCAAGCACGAGCGGAGGAAGAAACCATGATCGATGTGACCGAGGAGATCAGCGCGGTCCGCCGCGAGGTGGGCGGCCGGGTCCTGGAGGCCGGCCAGGCCCGGGTGGTCACGGTGTCCCGCAGCTACCCGGCCGAGCTCGCCGACGTCTGGGACGCCTGCACCAACCCGGAACGCATCCCGCGCTGGTTCCTGCCGGTGAGCGGGGAGCTGAAGGAGGGCGGCCGGTACCAGCTGGAGGGCAACGCGGGCGGCACCGTCACCCACTGCGACCCGCCGCACGGCTTCGACGCGACCTGGGAGATGGGCGGCGACATGAGCTGGATCGAGCTGCGGCTGGCCGACGAGGGCAACGGCCGGACCCTCTTCCGGCTGGACCACATCGCGCATGTGGACGACGAGCGATGGGCGCAGTTCGGCCCCGGTGCGGTCGGGGTGGGCTGGGACAGCGGCCTGATCGGCCTGTACCTGCACCTGACCACCCGGCAGGCGGTGGACCCGGCCAAGGTGGCCGAGTGGTCCGCGTCCGAAAAGGGCCACCGGTTCCTGACCGCGTCCAGCGACGCCTGGTATGAGGCGAGCGTGGCCTCCGGTACCGACCCGGCCGAGGCCCGGGCCGCCGCCGACCGCACCACCGCGTTCTACACCGGCACGCCCGATCCCGGCGCCGGGGCCGGCCAGCACGGCTGACCGGCCGCTACGATTCCCTCATCAATGGTCACTGGGTTGCGACGATCGCTGGAATCCGCCCTGGCAGGCGGGGCCAATCGTGGGATCTGGCCACCAGAGCCACGCACACTGTTCCCGGCGCATTGTTCCCTAGATGATCACCCGGTCATCGTCCGCGGGGCCGGCTTCCTGCACGCGCAACTGGGCCACGCACTCCGCGCTGCCACAGGTCCGGCCGGAACCCAGCCGCGGACTGCCGCACCGGCAGGCGGGCTGCAGCCGAGCCAGCCACGCGGCATACGCCAGCAACTCGGCCGGGCCGTCATTGCCCGGGACCGAGACGACGGGCCGGATCCGGCCGCCAGGCAAAGCAAGCCACTCCCGCGGCCTATCTGCGGCGGGCCTGCCTGGCATCGGACCCATAACCCCATCTTCCCTGCTGCGGAGCCCCGCCAGTCCGTTGCCCCAGCGGCCAGCGCCAGCACCTCGTCAGCAGGGCAGGAGCCCGAAGGCCTGTTTGGCGGCGAGCACGCGCATGACAGCGGAGTTGACTTCGCCACGGAAGCTCGGCGAGTCCCCCGCTCGGGCGAGAACAGCTTCATCCATCGCCACCGCCGTAACGACCAGCCTTGAGATGATCATGTCACCGCCGGCGGCGATAAAATCGACGGCCCGGGTGGCGGCCGGGATGCTGGCCACCGCCGTCGCGGCCGCGAGATCGTCCGAGACGATCACACCCCGGAAGTGCATCCGCGTCCGCAGCATGGTGCGCATGACAATCGGGGAGAACACCGCCAGATGATGTGCGTCGATGCGGGTGTAGCTGGCCAGCGCGACCATGACGAAGGGCACGCCGGCGTCGATGGCCCGCTGGAACGGGCCGAGGTACGGGTCGTCCAGGGTGGTCACGGTGTCGGTTACTGACGCGGTGAAGTCAGTGTTGCCCCGGACCCGGCCGAGCCCCGGGAAGTGCTTGGCTGATGTCGCCACCCGGGCCTGGCTCATGCCACGGATGAATGCGACGCCATGTGCGGATACCGTCGCCGGATCGTGGCCCAGTTCCCGTTGCAGGACCCCGATGGGCTGGTTCTGGGCGGCGGTTGCCTGCGGCACGACGTCCATCACCGGGGCGAGGTCGAAGTTGACCCCCGCGGCCCGCAGTTCGCTGCCCCACGTCATGGCCCGGTGCTGCAACACCGCGGGGGGCAGGAGCCCCTGGGCGACGGCGGACGGGATCCTCAGGAAACCGGCGCCCTGGAGCGCCTGGATCTGCCCTCCCTCCTGATTAGCAGCAACGAAGAACCTGGTATCTGCCGTCGTGGCCTGGGCAGCGGCGAGGGATTGCACCGCCGCCGTGGCCGACCGGATGCCTGACACGCCGACGGTGCTGGTGGCGGTGAACATCACCGAGCCGAAGTGATGAGCCCTGATGGCGCGGGCCGTGCCGGGATCGAGCCCGTCACCGTTGAGCCCGACGATGAACAACTGCCCGACCCGCTGAGACTCGGTCATGCCGGCAAAGACCCGGGCCGTGCAGGACAGGCTCCGTCCCGCTCTCGGCGAACTCGTGACCTGCGCGGGGCTGCCGGCCCCGGGGGAGGCCCCGGGCGGTCCGGTGCGGGCCGAAGAACGCGCTGGCTGGGCCGCGCCACTGGAGGCGTGCGCGCAGCTCGAGAGGGCGGCGGCGAGCGCGAGCAGCACAGACACCGGGACCGCCTTGGCGAAAGTCACCGTGTCATTGTGGTGGCCTGGGCCGGTGAAGGCCCCCCAGCCGCGGGGAATCAGCCGCGAGGAATGGGCGGCAAGCTACCGCCTGCCCCGGTATCGCCCGCAGCCCATGAAGCCGCCGCCCCGGCCGAGGTGCCAGATGCGGCGCATCAGCCCGCGGACCGTAGTGAAGATCAGCAGGAAGATGGCCAGCTTGCCCGGCCACGGGAACATCCGCAGCTGCAGGTCGAATATCAGCAGCCAGGCGATCACCGCGGCGATGATCATGGGGATCAAGCCGAGCCTCGCCCGGGAACCCGGCCGGTGCTCCCAGCCGGCTCGCTCCCGGCGGGCACTGGCCGCGGTGACCGGCAGCGGTGCCGAGGGCGTGGCGACGGGAAGGTCACGGGTGAGCGCGCTGAGGTGGCTCCGGGTGGTGGCCGCGAACGCGGCATCGAGGCGCTGGTTGAACTCCTCCAGGGTCAGCCTGCCCTGCGCGTAATGCTCTCGCAGGCGGGCGGCCACCGCCTCGCGGTCGGCGTCTCCGATTCGCACGTCGGGTCCGATCGCCACGTGGTCCTCCGCATCCCCCGCTGGGCCTGCCATATTTCTAGTGAGACGATATATCTTGATGTGGCTGCCAGCAAGTCGCGGCAGTTCCTCAGCCGACTCCCGCTTCCTCAGCCGGCTCCCCGCCGGCGCCGGACGGATGGGGCCTCCGGCCCGCCGTTGCCGCCGAGTTCACGCTCCACCCGCTGCGCCCAGGTGAGCAGCGCATCACGGAGGAGGGACTCGCGCCCGTAGAAACGCTGGGCCGGCAGCGGGACACTGACGGCCACGGCAACCCCGGTCAGTCCGCGGATGGTCGTGCCCACGGCGCAGATGCCCTCGGAGTGCTCCTCCCGGTCGTAGGCGATCCCTTCGGCCCGCACCCGCTCCAGCTCCTGCTGGAGCACGGCAGGCTCAGTGATCGTGTGCGGGGTGAGCGTGGCCAGGTTCCCGGACATGGCCCGGGCCAGATCCAGCGGCGACATCGCCGCGAGGAAGGCCTTCCCGTTGGCCGTGCAGTGCAGCAGGAAGGTCTCCCCGACCGAGCTGACGGCCCGCAACCGGTGCGGCGCGACCACCTGGTCGACGAAGGTCGCCCGGTTCCGGTCGAGGACCGACAGGTCAACGGTCTCGTTGACCTCCCGGGAAAGCTCCTCAAGCATCGGGTGAATGCTGGACAGCAATCCCCGCCGGGCCGTGTCGGCCATCCGGCCGATCTCTGGCCCGAGCCGGTAACGCCCCCGCGGCCCATCGCTCTCGACCAGGCCTTCGTCCTCGAGGGCGTTCAGCAGCCGGTGGATCGTGGACCGGGCCAGGCCGACGCGCTCCGCCACTTCAGCCTGGGAAAGCCCCCCGGGTGCCGACCGCAGGGCTCGCAGGATGTCAGCCGCCCGGGCGATCACCTGGATACCGGTTCCGCCGGCCGTAACCTCCGTTGATCTTTCCATCGCGGGTCCGACCTCCTGCGGCAGCCCGATCATAGAACCCATCCGGCGTCTCCGCGAGCCTCCGCTCCGCCCGCCCGGGATCACATGGCCGTGGGCAGGCCGAGCAGCGCCTCCGTCTCCGCTACCGACGCCACCGGCCGGTCGAGGTCGCGGGCCAGCCGCACGGCCCGCTCGACCAGCGGGCGGTTCCCCGGCACAAGCTCGCCTTTGCGCAGGTAAAGGGTGTCCTCCATGCCCGCGCGGGCGTTCCCGCCGAGTGCCAGCCCCATCGCCGTGAGCTGGAGGTTGGCGCGGCCGATCGCGATGACCTGCCAGACCGCTCCGGCTGGCAGCCTGCTGACCATGGTCAGCAGGTTCTCGGGCGTGGCCGCCATGCCGCCCCGGACGCCCAGGACGATGCTGAACTGCAGCGGCTCGTCGAGCAGGCCCTCATCGCGCAACTGGAGGCAGACCTCGAGGTGGCCGGTGTCGTAGATCTCGAGCTCGGGCTTCACGCGCAGCTCCCGCATCCTGGCCGCCAGCCGGCGGACTCCGGCCGGCGGATTGCGGAACTCGCCCTGGCCGAAGGTCATGCTGCACGGGTTCAGCGTGGCCATCCGTGGCCGCAGGTCGACCAGCCGCGCACGCTCCTCGAACGGCACGGCGAGGCCCACTCCGGTGGACATCTGGACCAGGATCGGGCACCTGGCGGCGATGAGGTCCATGACCCGGCGGGCGATGGCGAGATCCGCGGTGGGCCGTCCCGCCTCGTCGCGCAGGTGGATGTGCGCGACGGCCGCGCCGGCCTGGCAGGCCGCCTCGACCTCGGCCGCGATCTCTTCCGGTGTGGTCGGGAGGGCCGCGTTGTCGGCCTTGGTGGCGATGGGCCCGGTCGTGGCCACGGTGATGACGGCGGTCACGTCGTTGCTTCCGGTGTGGGCGGTGGGGCCTGGGCGTCTCCGCGCGGCGGGGTCCCGATGATCACGAGCAGTGTCGCCGGGCGGGCCGACCGGTTGTCGACCCGGCGGCGGGTGCCCTTGGGCAGATGCACCGAATCGTGGGTCCCGACTACCTCCTCCCGGCCGTCAGCCTGCACGACCAGCTCACCGTCGAGGACCACGTACACCGTCTCCTCCCCGGTCGGGTTCTCATCCGCCCCGCCGCCGGGCAGGTAGTAAGAGAGCCCGACCCAGAAACGCTCGGTCGGCCCGGCCTCGTGCCCCTGCAGGCGCAGCGTGGCCACGCCGTGATGGGCCGGGGCAACATAGGCCGGTGCGCCGGCGTGCCTGGTGACCCGCACGTCAGCCCGCCTGGCCTGGCTCGATGCGGTACGTTCCGGCCGGGTCGGTGATCGCGACCAGCCGCACGATGCAGCCGTCGCCGCCCACCCACCGCCAGGGAAATGCCGCGAACGTCACCCGCTGGCCGGACACCGCGTCCACGTCGCCACCGACGTTCTCGAACCCGTAGATGCCCTGGGACAGGATGGCGCGGTGACACGGTTCCCACTCCGGGAAGTCATCGAGAACCTTCCGGCCGGTTTCCGCCTCGTACTCAGCCACCGCCCACGGCAGCAGGCCGCCGTTGAACTCGTTCGGCCCGTGCGGGCCGATGGCGGTGGCGAGCGGGTGGTCGAGCGCCTGGGTGTCGGTGCCCACCGCCTTGACCCCCTTGGCGGCGAACCACTCCCCCGCTTCCTTGTAGAAGCCGGGCGAGTAGGCGTAGTACTGGGCGCTGTCGCTGTAGTGATGATGCCAGCCGGTGTTGACGATCACGATGTCGCCAGGCCGTATCTCCGGCCGCGCCGCCTCCAGGTCATCCGGCGTGACGACCTCCCATTTCTCCTTCGGGATCGACACGACGACGCCAGTGCCGAAGAAGGCGCTGAGCGGGATCTCGTGCAGCAGGGGCGCGCCCTCGATCACGTGGCCCGGCGCGTCGATGTGGGTCCCCGAGTGCATGACTGTCGTGATCTTCTGGGTGAGCACCCGGCTCTTGGCCATGCCGTGCAGCCGCTCGATCTTGACGTCCTCGAAATACGGCCAGGCCGGGACCCCGTGCCCCCAGGGGTGCGATAGCTCGTGGAACTCCAGCCCCGCCTCTTTGGGACTGCTGGGCCATTGGAAGGTCATGCCGGCGTTCCTCTCTGCTGTCCACTGCTCTGCTGTCCACTGCTCTGCTGTCCACTGCTCCGCTGTCCACCGCTCTGCTGTCGACTGCAGCGGGCCGACCCGCTGGCGGTCTGGGCCGTCAGGTGGGCAGCGAGCGCCCGGGCCGCGGCCTCCCGGTCCCCGGTCCGCCACTCGAGGAAGCCGCGGCCGCTCTTGGCCCCGAGATCGCCGCGTGCCACCAGTTCGCGGAGCAGGTGGCTCGGCTCGCTGTCCCGGCTGAGCGCCGGAATCACGGTGTCGTGGATGGCCAGGGTGAGGTCGAGGCCGACGTAGTCCGCGTTCTCGAGCGGGCCCAGCCGGGCCAGCCGGAGGCCGATGGTGTTACGGGCCACGAGGTCGACCGTCTCGGCGTCACAGATCCCGTCGGCGACCAGGGCGATGGCCTCCCGCCACAGAGCGTGCTGGAGCCGGTTGCCGATGAAACCGGGCACGTCGCGGCGGACCCGGACGGGCGTCTTGCCCAGGCACCCGAGGAGCGCCACGACCCGCTCGGTGACCTCCGCCGACGTCCTCCGGCCCGGCACCACCTCGACCACCGGGATGAGATCCGGCGGGTTCCACCAGTGCGTGCCGAGCACCCGCTCCGGGTGCCGGGCCTGTTCCGCGATGGCGGTGACCGGGAGCACGGACGTGTTCGTCGCGAGCACGGCGCTGGGCGTGGCGGCCGAGATCCGCGCGAAGACGTCCCGTTTGACATCGAGATCCTCGGTCACGGCCTCCACGACGAGGTCCGCGTCACCGACCGCCGAATCCAGGTCCGCCGACCCGGTGAGGAGCCCATGGCCATCGGCCTCGCCCAGGCGCGCCCGGATGGCTTCGACGGAGCCGTCCCGTATGTGCGCCTCGGCGTCGTAGAGGACCACGTCCAGGCCGCCGGCCGCGAGAACCTGCGCGATGCCGCGCCCCATCAGCCCGGCGCCGACGACCGCCGCCCGTTCGAAACCGTGGCCCGCGCCGCCCTGCGCTCGCTCCGTGCCGGCCCGCGCTCGCTCCGCGCCGACCCACGTTTGCTCCGCGCCGCCCCACGCTCGCTCCGCGCCGACCTGCGCCCGCTCCGCGCTCAGCATGCGGTGTAGCCGCCGTCGAGGTACAGGACCTGGCCGGTCAGGAACGCTGAGGCCTCGCTGAGCAGGAACAGGAGAGCGCCAGTCAGGTCGTCCGGCTCAGCGAGACGGCCCAGTGGTATGCGGGCGAGCATCGCCTCCCGGGTCGCGCGGCCCTTCTCGTCGTCCGCGTACATCCAGGCGGTCAGGCCGGAGCGGAAGACCGTGGGGGCCAGGGCATTGACGCGGATCTGGGCCGCGCCCCACTCGGCCGCCAGCGATTTCGCCAGCAGGTCCACCGCGGCCTTGGACGGGCAGTAGGCGCTGTAACCGGCTGGATGGCCCAGCTTCCCGCGCGTGGAAGAGACGAGGACGACGCTGCCGCCGCGGCCCTGCTCGATAAGCTGCCGGCCGGCGGCCTGGCACACCAGCCAGGAGCCCCGGACGTTCGCGTCCTGCACCCGGTCGAAGTCTTCGACGGCCATCGCGGTGATCGGCGCGACATGGTTCATGCCCGACGCGACGAGCACGCCGTCCAGCCCGCCGTGCGCGTCAACCGCTTCCCTGACCATCGCGGCCGCGTCGCCGGGACTCTCCGGCCGCCGGGAAACCGTCGCGACGTGGCCGCCGCCCAGCCCGCCCGCCACCTCGGCGAGCGAGGGTGCGTTGCCGCCCGCCAGCGTCAGCGCCGCGCCGGCCTGGCTCAGTGCCGTGGCCGCTGCGCGGCCGAGGGCGCCGGTAGCGCCAGTGATCAATATGGACTTGCCGGCCAGGCTGAACCGGGAAAGGGGCCCCGTGCCCGGCCGGGGCACGGCACTCACGGGTCCTGCGCCAGATTCCATAGTACGGAATATTCAACCCGCATTGTGGGAAAGTCAAGGCATGGCGGCCTACTGGCGGAACCAGGGAGGCACCAGCGTCCCGCCGTGCACCGGGACCAGGCCGCGAGGCCGGGTGGGCCATCTGCGGCCGGTGGCGCTGGCTCGTGAGGCCATCTGCGGCCGGTGGCGCTGGTCCGTGCCGGCCGCCTGGCCGGGCCGCGGCCGGCCACGCCGAGAGAATCCTTGACCTGGGCGTTCATCGGGCGGTAGATTCCACCATCCCATCAGATGGGATAACAAAACCGTATCGCGGGCACTACCAGCGCAGGTTAAGGCGTCGTTGCCAACCAACCCGGAGGTACAAGCTCTATGAATGTCACAGGCCGAACCGTCTGTGCGGCGGTGGGACTCGCCCTAGCCAGCGCGCTCACCGCGTGCGGCAGCGGCGGGGGCTCCTCCGCTGCCTCCTCAGGCCCGATCGTGATCGGCGCCTCCATCCCCCTCACGGGCCCGCTGGCTGGCTTCGGCTACTTCGAGAAGTGGGGGTACCAGCACGCGGTCAACCTCGCCAACAGCGCCGGTGGCATCAAGATCGACGGCACCAAGCGCAAGGTCAAGCTGATCCTCCTCGATGACCAGACCAACCCGAACACGACCGTGAACAACATGCAGACGCTCATCACCCAGGATCACGTCGATGCGGTGCTCGGCTCCTGCACCGACTCCCTGGTCGAGCCGGGAGCGCTCATTGCCAACCGGGCCGGCGTGCCCATGGTCACCCCTTGCGCGGCCACGAACACATTCGGCGTGACGGCCAAGTGGACGTGGGCCTGGGACCTGTTCTTCAATTCAGAGCAGCTCACCGAGACCCCCTTCAATACCGCCGATGAACTCGGCCTGAAGGCCAAGACCAACAGCAAAGTCGCGGTCATCCACTCCAACGGCAAGAACGAGAGCATTATGGGTGGCCAGGAATGGCCGGCCTGGGCGAAGAAGCACGGCTGGACAGTCTCCTACAACTTGGCCGTCCCGCCCGACACGGCCCAGTTCACCTCCGCGCTGCAGGCCGCGAAGGCCTCCGGCGCCGACATGCTCCTGGTCGTGCTGCCGCCGCCCGCGGCGATCGCGCTGCGCAAGCAGATGGTCTCGGTCGGGTACAGCCCGAAGATCCTCGTCATCGAAGAAGGCGGTGAGCCGCTGCAGTTCGCCACGGCGCTCGGCAAGCTCGCGAACGGCGTGATGGTCGGCGGCTACTGGGATCCGTCATTCCCCTACCCCGGGGCGCAGCAGATCCGCCAGGAGTTCGAGTCGCAGACGCACCAGACGTTCTCGCAGCACATCGCGGACACCGACGCGGCGGCGCAGGTCCTGCTCGACGCCATGAAGCGGGCCGGCACCCTCGATAAGGCCAAAGTCAACGCCCAGATCGCGAAGACCAACGCCACCTACGTGGTCGGGCCAATCCATTTCGGCGCCGACCACACGTCCACGTTGCCAATGGTCGAGGAGCAGTGGCAGAACGGCAAGAACGTCATCGTTGCCCCGCTGAATCGCGCCACGGCCAAGGTGATATTCCCGCTGCCGACCGGCTGACCGGTATTTACCGAAGCCAGCCGGGTAGCCGGGGGTGAGAATCCCCCTGCTACCCGGCATGCAGGTCACCAGCGCCCCCGGCTACCCGGCGTGCCGGTCACCAGCGCCCAGGACGCGCACGGCCGGGCCAGCGCCACGTCGGCCTAGCCGGGCCGACAGCGGACGGCCTGGACATCGCCGGCCAGCGTGCACGCGCCCGCCGCATGCGGGATGAGCACGGTGCTCCCGCGCTTGATCGGGATGGATGCGCCCGTTTCGGTGCTGAGCCGTCCGCGGCCGCCGGTGGTGACCAGCACCCCGTAGCCCTGGGACAGGTGGCCGCTCACGCGGCTGTCAACTCGTTCCGCGACGAAGAACGGGTCGGCCGCCCCCGGGAGCAGCGAGCCGATGGCCCGGTTCAGCGGCCGGCCACGCATGGCGCTCAGCCGCCCGGGCGGGCAGGCCCGCCGGTCCACGCAGGCCAGCGCCTCGTCGAGGGGCAGGCCCGGCGTGACGTCGGCGGGTCCCAGCGGAAAGTCGCGCCACTCCAGGATGACCGACCAGTCGGTCGGCTCCTGCAGCTCGACGAGCAGGATTCCCTCGCCGATCGCGTGCGGCATCCCCGCCGGGCACAGCACGGTATCACCGGCCGCGACCGGCACCTGGTTGGTCGCGGCGAGCATCGACCCGACGTCCTGGGCCCGCACCCACCCAGTGAGCTCGGCCGCGTCGACGTCGCGGGTGAAGCCGAGATGCACGACCGCGCCGGGCGCGGCCTCCAGCACGATCCACGCCTCGGTCTTGCCATAGCGGCTGGCCAGGTGCTGGGCCGCGAAGCGCCGGCCGGGGTGGACGTGCAGCGGCAGCCGCTGCCCGGCGTCGAGCAGTTTCACCAGCAGCGCCGGATCCGCTCCATGCCGGGCGACGTGCTCGGCGCCCAGCCACCCGACGGGGTCCGCGGCGATCACGCGCGCGAGCAGCGGCCCGTCGGCCAGCCGGGTCATCCCGTCGGTGTCGCGGCCGAACCGGGCCGTCGTGGACGCGAGCCAGTCCTCGGGCCGGCCCTCGCAGCCGGCCGGGGCGCCGCCGCGAAATCGCCCGATGCGCCCGGCGCCCCGGTAGAAGGTGTCCGGCATGTTGGGCTCGAGCACGATCGGCAGCACGGGATGACCTCCCCGGTCACTGGCTCATCCGGCCGGGTGCCACGTCCTGAACCATCCGTCGGGCATCGCTGCCACGGCGTCGGGCAGGCTGTGCGCAGCCACATACGGGCGGCCGTTGGTGCGGGTGATCGCATTGAGCTCGTCGAGCCGCACGCGTGCCTCTTGCACCGCCACCTCCCGGGCGGCCGGATCGAGCGTCGACGTCGCGTCACGCCAGATGGACCGGCCCGCGAGATAGCCCGAGGCGCCCGCCCGGCAGGCGATCTCGACCTGCGTCTTGAACGCCGCGTACCCGACGCCGGCCGAGAGGATCACCCAGGGCACGTCCACCCCGGCATCGAGCTCCTTGCACGCGGCCGCGGCGTTGTCGCGCCCGGCCTGGGAGTCGACATAGCCCGGGAATTCCACCTTGAGCATGTCCGTGCCGAGCGAGTTCGCCGCGAACGCTGAAGCGAGGATGCCGTCGGTGCGGGCCGCCTTCCACTGCGGCGAGCCCGGGTCCTCGCCCGGCAGGGGATACCAGATCGGCTCGACGACCAGGGGCAGGCTCAGCCGGGCGCACTCGTCGGCCAGGCTGCGCACCACGTACCGCTGATGCTCGGCCGTGTCGGCGTCACCGTCGGGCCGGTAGAACCACAGTAGCTTGGCGACGTCGGCGCCCACCAGCTTGATCTGCCGCAGGCTCCAGCCGTCCCGGTACCGGGTGCGGCGCGGGCCGTCGGGAATCGAGTAGTCCTCGTCTTCGATCGAGGCCATCAGGCCGACCGTGCCGGGCAGCGCGCCGGTCGCAACGGTGTGCAGCCCGTAGCGCGCGTCGAGCAGGAACGCTGACACGCTCGGCGACAGCGCCCGCACCAGGCTGTCTTTCGCGGTGATGACGTCCGCGAAGGAGACCGTCGCGGGATCGGTGGCCAGCAACTCGGCGAAGTCCGACAGATGGTCCAGAGCGCAGATCTCGAAGAAGCCGGCCCCACTCGTGACGCGTTGCAGCCCGCGGATCTTGCCCGGGTCCTGCGGAACAGCCGCCGTTGACATATTCGTTTCTCCTCGTGATCGTTTTCCGTTTCGGTCCAGATGGGTCATTGCGGCAGGCTCTCGGCGAGCAGGACACCGGCCACGAAGGTGTCCCCGAGTCCGACGGTGCCCGCTGGCCGCCGCAGATGCGGCGCGGGCACCGACGTGGCGTGCCACCCGTCACCCAGGGCGCCCCCGGGTGGCAGGTCGTCGGTGTACGTGGCCTCCTCCGCCGGGTCGAGCACGGTCGCGGGCCGCCCGGCGCGGGCCCGCGCGGCGGCGAGCGCGTTGCCCGCCAGCAGGACGTTTTCCTGGTGCGGCGCGTCGCCGCGATGGATCGCCAGGGCCCACTCGTCGGCATGGACGATCACCCGCCGGGCGCCGGACAGCTCGGCGACCTCCCGGGCCAGCAGCCGCGGATCACCGCTGGTGCCGCCCAGCATGAACAGCTCGGACAGGCTGAGCCCGAGCGATGTGGCCATCCCCGTGGCCACGGCCTCGCGCAGCCGCTGCGGCGTGGGGAACTCGGCGAGCTCGTGATGGATCACCGCGAGACCCGCGTCCGACCACGCCCGGGCCAGGGCGGCCAGCCAGTCCCGGCCGGCCGTGTCGTCATCGGCCAGCGAATTCAGCCCGGACAGCAGCCCCGCCCCGGCCGATGGCGCCAGCGCCGGCGCCATCGCGAGGAACGCCTCATCGCGCTCGATCGGCTCGTCGCCGAAGCGCATGATGATGCGGCTCGACCGGGGCACCGTCACTGGCCCATGGGAGGTCCCCGCCGTAAATTCGAGAATGCAGTGCGGCAGCTTCCCCGGAGAGCCGGAGGGGGTGACGGATCCGGCCGTCACGACCTCGCCACCAGCGCAGACACCGGTGCGCGGGTCGATCACCGCGAGCTGCTCGGCACTCCGGTCGGCCAGGGCCAGGACGCTGCGCCCGCCGACGGTGGCCAGCGCCCACGAGGCCTGCGGGCCGGTGCCACCGACCTGGTGCCGATCGGGCGCGCCCAGCCGGGCACAGATCCACGAGGGCCCCGCGGGCCACCGGGTCAGCAGCTCGCCGCCCCGGCCGGCCGTGATCCGTTCGAGTACCCGGTCGAGCAGCCCGTGACCGGTCTCGTCGGACGCCGAGGTCACCGCTGGGCGCGCGACGAGCCCGGCGAACCGTTCGGCGTCAATAGTGAAGATCGCGTCCACGCAGGCGTTGGTGCCGGCCAGGACCGGCCGCGCCGATCCTGCTCCGGCGCCGAGGCGCTCGGCGATCCGGAGGTAGGTATCGCGCCAGCCGACGCTTGTCGCGGTGCTCATCCCTTGACCGCCCCGGCGGTCACGCCTTCGACGATCCGCTTCTGGAAGATCAGCACCAGCACGACGAGGGGCAGCGTGACGACCACCGACGCGGCGGCGATGTCGCCCCAGGGGATCGAGTACAGCCCGGTGAAGTTCGCGATGCCGACCGGAATGGTCTGGTGCGCCGGGGAGGTCGTGAACGACAGGGCCAGCAGCAGCTCATTCCACGAGGCGATGAAACCCAGCAGCGCGGCGGGGACCACGCCCGGCAGGGCGACCGGAATGATCACGCTCCAGAGCGTGCGCAGCGGCCCGGCGCCGTCGATCTTCGCGGCCTCGTCGATCTCCCGGGGAATCGCGCGGAAGTGCCCCCACAGGATGTACACCATCAGCGGCAGCGACAGCCCGATGTACACCCCGGACAGGCCCTGGTAGGTGTCGAGCAGGTGCAGCTTCGTCATGATCTCGTACAGCGGGGTGACGATCGAGATCTGCGGGAACATGGACACGGCCAGGACCAGTCCCAGCACGACTCCCTTGCCGGGCAGGGGCAGCCGGGCAATGGAGTATGCGGCCAGCCCGGCGAAGACCAGGGCGACCGCCGTGGCGCTCACATCGACGATCACGCTGTTGACGATGTACGGACCGAAATTTTTCGCAACGAAAACATTGCGGTAATGCTGCAACGTGCCACCGGGGACCGGCAGCCAGTGGGGCGCGAACTGGGACAGGTCACGGTCGGGCTCGAAGGAAGTGATCATCTCCCAGA
>JAWWPY010000298.1:0-38733 GCA_033854735.1 Streptosporangiaceae bacterium
ATAGAGCCTCGGTGTATTTATCTAATATTCATGATTGTGCACGAATGGGTAAATATATGCAGGCACAGTTTCACGTGCGCGGCCAGCCCCCCGCGCCGTGTGGCGGTCCCGGTGGTGTGGCAGTCCGGTGGTGTGGCGGTCCCAGTGGTGTGGCAGTCCCAGTGGTGTGGCGGTCCCAGTGGTGTGGCGGTCCCAGTCGCGCGGAACGCGCTTTCCGCGTGATCACGGAATATTTCTGGGTCCATGCGTCCGGAATATTCCGTGATCATGAAAGTGACCCGGCCGCCTGGGGGGCGGAAGGGTCCGGCCACTCAGGATGAGACCGCTCGGGGGAGTCAGTACCGGGCGAAGTCACCGCCGGGGGTGCGCACGGGGGACGTCAGCGCCGGGATCGGCACGCACGGGCGAAGTCAGCGCCGGGGTCCGTGCCAGGGGAGTCCGTGCCAGGGGAGTCCGTGCCAGGGGAGTCATCGCCAGGGAGGACACTCGGGAGTCAGCATCCGGGGGGCAAGTAAAAGCCCCCGGGCGGCTCTCGTGTGGTTCACCCAGCCACGGCCGACTGCTGCGCCGCAGCGATTCACGCCACGGCGGGCACAGCCGCTCCGCGAAAACGGAGGGCGAGCCACACGGGGACCGGTTGGACGGACCGATCAGCCCGGGGGTTCGGTGTCTGCCGAGTATTCGCCGGTCGCCATCTTGCGGCACGTGAGCCGGTCATCTGACGATGCCGGCCAACGCCTGACCGAGGATTCGCACTGTGCGGCACGCGCCACGGCAATGCGTTCGGCGGGACAGCGGCTAGCGGACAGCCACCTCGCGAGTCCTACTGCTATGCATGCTGTGGACCACCTCCTTTCCCGCGTTGGCGGCAGATTACGTCAGGCCTGGCCTAGACGGCAAGTGGGTAACGCGCCCGGGCGCGTCGCAGGCCGTGAGCCGGGGCCGCGGAGCGGCAGCGAGTCAGCGGGCCGGCTGGCGGCGTTGGGTATGACCCACTGATCCAACGATGACGAAACCGGGGTTACTCTCAGCCCATGGTGCAGGCGTGGGATGAGGAGCTACGGGCCCGCGGGTACCGGGTCACCCCGCAACGCCAGCTGGTCCTGGAAGCGGTGACGAAGCTGGAGCACGCCACTCCCGAAGCGATCTGCGCGGACGTCCAGCAGACCGCCAGGGGCGTGAACATTTCGACCATCTACCGCGCGCTGGAACTCCTGGAGCAGCTCGGCCTGGTCACGCACACGCACCTCGGGCACGGCGCGCCCCGCTATCACCTGGCGGCCGAGGCAGAGCATGTCCACCTCGTCTGCTCGGAATGCGGCCGGGTGACCCAGGTCGGACCGGATGCGGTGAACGCGCTTGTCGCCGCGCTGAACGACACCCAGGGCTTTGAGACCGACGTCGGGCATCTCACCGTGTTCGGCAAATGCGCGGAGTGCCGCGCGGCTGGGCGGGACACGCCCGTGCCGAACACGGCCACCCACGGTACGCCCGCACCGGGCACGGCCGCGCACGGCAGCTGACGCGAATCAGGCCAACCACAGGCATCAACGAACACCACCCGCAATCAGGGCACACCACGGCGCGGTGGGAACACGGACCGATCACATAGCCTGGCTGGCATGAAGAGCCCGCTGCTCGCGATCCCGGGCGCCGTCCCTGCCGAAGGCCCCGACACAGGCGTCGCCGCGCACTATGGCGACCCCTATGCGGAACAGCGGGCGCTTGCCCTCTCAGCCGGCCTGGTCGACCGCTCTCACCGGGGAGTGCTGCGCATCACCGGACAGGACCGGCTGTCCTGGCTGCACAGCCTCACCACCCAGGACCTCGAGCACCTCCCGCCCGGTGCTGCCACCGAGGCGCTCATCCTCAGCCCGAACGGTCACGTGGAACATCATCTGACTCTGGTCGACGACGGATCCGCGGTGTGGCTGCATGTGGAACCCGGCTCGGTGGCGCCGCTGCTCGAATTCCTGGAGTCGATGCGGTTCATGCTCCGGGTCGAGGCCGACAACGTCACTGGGGAGTATGCCGTGCTCACCCTGATGGGCCCGGACACCGGGGATCTGCCGGACGGGACGGCAGCCGCGTTGCGGAGCGCGTTCGGCACCGATGTGATCGTTGACCGCAGCCGGCTCGCGGCGATAGCGGCCGGCCTGCGGGAGCGCGGGGTGGCGCCGGCGGGAATGCAGGCGTTCGAGGCGTTGCGGATCGCCGCGAAGCGGCCGCGGTTCGGGCTGGACACTGACCATCGGACAATCCCGCACGAGGTCGGCTGGATCGAGACCGCGGTCCACCTCAGCAAGGGCTGCTACCGCGGCCAGGAGACGGTGGCACGGGTCCACAATCTCGGCCACCCCCCGCGGCGGCTGGTGTTCCTGCACCTGGACGGGAGCGATGACCTGCTGCCCAGCCACGGCGACCCGGTGGCCACGGCCGATGCCACCGTCGGTTTCGTCGGGTCGGCCGCACGCCATTACGAATTCGGGCCTATCGGGCTGGCGCTCATCAAGCGGACC
This sequence comes from Streptosporangiaceae bacterium, assembly GCA_033854735.1. Classification (GTDB taxonomy): domain Bacteria; phylum Actinomycetota; class Actinomycetes; order Streptosporangiales; family Streptosporangiaceae; genus JAWWPY01. The sequence goes on from JAWWPY010000298.1 coordinate 2,520, forward strand.
GTGCCTGTGGACGTGCCGCTGACCGCAGGAGGCGTCCCCGCGACGCAGGAGGTCGTGGTGCCGCCGGATGCCGGGGCGAATGTGAAGATAACGCTCAAGCGGCCGCGTGGCCTGGTGGGCCGGCGCCCCGAGTAACGTGCCCACTGTGCTCCGTCGCATCCTGCTGGCCGCCTCGGGGAGTCGCCGGGTGCGCCACCTGGTCACGTCGGCCCCCTACGCCCGAGGCGTCGTGGCCCGGTTCGTGGCGGGAGACGACGCGGCCGAGGCCGTGCACGTGGCCAGGCGATTGCTGGCCCGCGGGCTCCTGGTGAGCCTCGATTACCTCGGCGAGGACACGGCCGATCGGGAGCAGGCGGCGGCCGTGGCCGGTGAATACGTCCGGCTGATCGGCAGGCTCAGCGCGGCCGGGCTGGCCGAGGGCGGCCGGGCCGAGGTGTCCGTGAAGCCCACCGCGGTCGGCCTTGGCCTTCCCGAGCACGGGGACAAGACCGCCGCGGAAAACATCAGCCGGATCTGCGCGGCGGCCCGCGAGGCCGGTACCACAGTGACGTTGGACATGGAGGATCACACCCACGTCGAGGCGACCCTGCGGCTCGTCGCGGAACTGCGCGCGGAGTTCGCCGACCTCGGCTGCGTAATCCAGTCGGGGCTGCAGCGGAGCGTGTCCGACTGCCTGGCCCTGGCCCGGCCCGGCTCGCGGGTGCGGATCTGCAAGGGTGCCTACCGCGCGCCTGAGGGCGTCGCCTTCGCTGCGCGCCGCGATGTGGACCGCAGTTACGTCCGCTGCCTGCGGGTGCTGCTCCGCGGCCCTGGCTACCCGATGATCGCCACCCATGACCCGCGCCTGATCAGCATCGCCGCCGCCCAGGCGGCGCTGGCCGGGCGGACCCCAGACAGCTTCGAGTACCAGATGCTCTACGGCGTCCGGGACGCCGAGCAGCAACGCCTCGCGGACAGCGGCGCCGCAGTGCGGGTCTACCTGCCGTACGGCCGCGACTGGTACAGCTACCTGGTCCGTCGGCTCGCCGAACGGCCGGCCAACTTCGCGTTCTTCCTCCGCTCGCTGGTGAGCAGGAGCTGATAATCCGCCGCGCCGCGTAAGCTCCGGTGAGTGATCGGAATCCTCGGTGCAGGCAAGATGGGCGAGGCGCTCATCTCCGGGCTGCTGCGGGCGGGCCGTGCGCCGTCCGGGTTGATCGCCGTAGTCCGTCGGCCAGAACGCGCCGCCCATGTGCGCGACGCCTACGGGATTGGCGTGGTCAGCGCCGCGGAGGCGGCGAAGAGCGCCGACACGCTCATCCTCGCGGTCAAACCCCAGGACATGCCAGCGCTGCTGGACGAGATCGCCCCGCACGTGCCCGCTGACAGCCTGATGATCTCCGTAGCGGCCGGCATCACCACGTCGCTGATCGAGCGCCGGCTGGGCGGGGACATTCCCGTGGTGCGCGTCATGTCCAACACGCCGGTCCTGGTGGATGAGGCGATGAGCGTCATCTCGCCGGGCGCGTACGCCCGCCCTGAGCACCTGGAGCGAGCCGAGGAACTGCTCCGCCCGGTGGGCAAGGTCCTGCGGATCCCGGAATCACAGCAGGACGCCGCCACGGCGCTGTCCGGCAGTGGTCCGGCCTATGTGTACTTTCTCGTCGAGGCCATGGTGGACGCCGGGATACTGCTCGGCATGCCGCGTGGCACGGCACTGGAAATGGTCATCCAGGCGGTCTACGGTGCAGCGACGATGCTCCGCGAGACTGGCGAGCACCCAGTGATCCTGCGGGAGGCGGTGACGTCGCCGGCCGGGACGACCATCTCCGCGATCCGCGAACTGGAGCGGCACGGGGTCCGTGCGGCGTTCCTGGCGGCTATCGAGGCCGCGCGCGACCGCGGCGCCGAACTGGGCCGCACCGAACCGTCAAGCAGCCAGCCGCGGGGCGCCGAACCGCGGGGCAGCGAACCGCCGGGCGGGGATCGGCGCGGCGGGGATCGGCGCGGCGGAGATCGGCGCGGCGGGGAGCGCCGCGGCTGATATGACGGGTCCGGGGCTGGGAGGAGCGTTGTGACCTGCACACTGCATGTCGCATGGGACGACCGGCTCACCGGGTACGACTTCGGGCCTGAGCACCCGCTGGCCCCCGTGCGAGTGGAACTCACGGTCGCGCTGGCCCGCGCTTTCGGTCTGCTGGACGCTCCAGGCGTGTCGGTGGCCGCGCCCGAGCCGGCGACTCAGGCTGAGCTCGAGTTCGTCCATGACCCGCAGTACATCGCCGCGGTGCGGCTGGGCGCCGCCGATCCGGCCTTCGGCCTGGGCACGCCCGACAATCCCGTGTTCTCTGGCATGCACGACGCCTCAGCGCTGGTCGCCGGGGCCACGCTCGCCGCGGCCAGGGCCGTCTGGACGTCTCAGGCCGACCACGCGGTCAGCATCGCGGGCGGGCTGCACCATGCCATGCGCCGGATGGCCAGCGGATTCTGCGTGTACAACGACCCGGCCATCGCGATTTCGTGGCTGCTGCGCCAGGGCACGCAGCGGGTCGCCTACGTGGATATCGACGTCCATCACGGCGACGGGGTGGAGGCGGCCTTCTACGACGATCCGCGGGTGCTCACGATTAGCCTGCACGAGCATCCGATGACGCTGTTCCCCGGCACCGGCCTGCCCACCGAGACAGGAGGCCCGGACGCCGGGGGAACGGCTGTCAATGTGGCGCTGGGCGCGGGGACCGGTGACGCCGGGTGGCTGCGCGCGTTCGACGCGGTCGTCCCGCCGCTGCTCAAGGCGTTCCACCCGGAGATCCTGGTCAGCCAGCACGGCTGCGACACCCACTTCCTCGATCCGCTCGCCCACCTGGAACTGAGCATCGACGGGCAGCGTAATGCGCACGCCGCGCTGCACAAACTGGCGCACGAGACGGCCGGCGGCAGGTGGCTGCTGACCGGCGGGGGCGGTTACGAACTGGTCCAGGTGGTACCGAGGAGCTGGACCCACCTGCTCGCCGAGGCGGCCGGGCGCCCGCTCGACCCGCAGCTGGAGACGCCGTCGGAATGGCGTGAGTACACCCGTGCCCGAACAGACATGAGCGCGCCCGAACGGATGACGGATGGTGCCGGGGCGGCGTTCGTCCCCTTCTCTTCCGGCTACGACCCGGCCGATGCGGTGGACCGGGCGATCATGGCCACCCGCACTGCTGTGTTCCCCTGGCACGGATTGTTCCCGAGTCCATAGCGGGACGTGAGTAGCCGCCAATCACCCTTGTTGCCGATCATGCCCCGATGAGGGGGGTTGCCCTTTTCCGTACAGGACTTACGCTGGGGACGGAGGTGACTGGTGCGCCGAAAATCCGGCTGAGGCGTACGAGCACCCGCGCGGAGGTATGGAAACCATGACTGCAACTGCAGGTGAGACTCCCCTAAGCGATGTCAGGTTCCTGACCGTGGCCGAAGTGGCCACGATCATGCGCGTGTCAAAGATGACTGTTTACCGTCTGGTCCACTCGGGTGAGCTAGAGGCGATCCGGGTCGGCCGGTCGTTCCGCGTGCCCGAGCAGGCGGTCAACCGGTACCTGAGAGAGTCGTTCGTCGCAGCAAGCTGACCGCGCCCAGCGCCCGCGGCTTCGCGGGCGTGGGCCGCGGGGAGGTACCCTGTGGCGTTGGCGTGTGCCCAGCCGGTCGGCGTCGGGCCTGCGCGTTGCATGCCTGATTGCTAGTGCGTCGAGTTCGAGCGCGTCGAGTCCGGGTGCGTCGAGTCCGAGCACGTCATGTTCCAGTGCGTCGATCGAGGGTGGGTGCTGTGGGTTCCGTCATCAAGAAGCGTCGTAAAAGAATGGCTAAGAAGAAGCATCGCAAGCTGCTGCGGAAGACTCGCGTCCAGCGGCGGAACAAGAAGTAACGCCGCGCTGGCGCCCTCGGGCTGGTCACGGGCCGGCCGCCTGAGCGGGCGCCCGCGCGGGCGGGCCGGCCACGACAGCCGTGGCCGCGCAGTGGTGCCTGCTGGGCCAGGACCTGCCCGGCCAGCGCGCCGCGAGAGGGGGGGACATGATGAGGCAGCCTCCAGCGCTGGCTGGCGGCAGACTTCGCGGCACGCCCGGGGGAATGCCGAGCATTATGCGGTATGGGACCGTGCGCAGCGATAGCGGAGCGCACGGTAACAGAAAGACCACCAACGGTCACGCCAACGGATCCTTGGACAAGCTGCCGTTCTCTTCCGGTGGAGACCACGCCGCCGATCATGACCAGGCCGCCAGTGCCGCCCCGGAGCAGGCGGGAGAGTGGCGCGGGCGGATCGCCGAGGCCCTGGAGTTCATCCGCAGCCAGATGGCCTGCGGAAACGAGGTCGATGAGTACGGGTTCGACCCTGAGTTCAACTCCCGCGTGCTGATGCCGTTGGCCCGCGGGCTCTACCAGCATTGGTTCCGGGTGCGCATGAAAGGCCTGACCTACGTGCCCGGCGAGGGAGCGGCCATGGTCGTGGCCAACCATTCCGGTGTGCTCCCGGTCGACGCGATCATGCTGCAGTCGGGGCTGCACGACGAGCACCCCAGCCCCCGGAACCTTCGGCTGCTCGGCGCGGATCTCGTTTACGAGCTGCCGGTCCTGTCGCAGCTGGCTCGGAAGGGCGGCCACACCCGCGCCAGCCCGTCCGGCGCGCACCAGTTGCTGCGCTCCGGCGAACTGGTCGGGGTCTTCCCGGAGGGGTTCAGGGGGATAGGCAAGCCGTTCAGTGAGCGGTACAAGCTTCAGCGCTTCGGCCGGGGCGGGTTCGCAGTGTCCGCCATCCGGGCGCGGGTGCCCATCATCCCGTGCGCGATCGTGGGGGCGGAAGAGATCTTCCCGATGATCGCGAACGCGAAGCCGCTGGCCCGGCTGCTCGGGCTGCCTTACTTCCCGATCACACCGCTGTTTCCCTGGCTCGGGCTGGTTGGTGCGATCCCGCTGCCATCACAGTGGATCATCGAGTTCTGCCCGCCTGTGCCCACCGACGGGTATCCGGCCGGGGCGGAAGAGGACCCGGCGGTGATCGCCGAGCTGACCGCCACGGTCCGGGACACGATCCAGCGGAAGCTTGACCAACTGCTCGTGGAGCGCGGCCCGGCTTTCCCCTGACCCAGCGCGGATCCCGGGGCGCCAGTGCCGTCGTGCCCGTAGCGGCGTGTCAGGCAAGGTGCTGCCCATAGCGACGGGTCAGTCGAGGTGGGTACCCGTGGCGGTGTGTCAGTTGGGGTGGGTGCCGTGGCAGCGGGGCAGTCGAGGTGGTGCCTGGAGCGGCGGGGCAGTCGAGGAGGTACCCGCGGCGGCGTCAGCCGCGGATGCGCCGCCGGCGCAGCGCGAAGGCGGCTGCGACCCCGCCAGCGACCGCGCCGGCCCCCGCCGCGGCCGGCAGGGCGATCAGGGTAGCCCGGCGGCCGGAGCGGAAGTCGTATACCGGCCAGTCCCTGGTCCTCGCCTCGGCCCGGAGATCGGCGTCCGGGTTGACCGCGCTGGGGTGGCCGACAAGCTCCAGCATGGGCAGGTCGTTGATGGAGTCGCTGTAAGCGGAGCAGCGGGCCAGGTCGAGCCCCTCGCGGTCGGCGAGCGCCTGGATCGCCGCCGCCTTGGCCTCCCCGTGCAGCAGACCGCCGACGAGCCGTCCCGTATACAGGCCATCCACGGACTCCGCGACCGTGCCGAGGGCGCCAGTCAGCCCGAGCCGGCTCGAGATGATGCTGGCGAGTTCCACTGGCGTGGCGGTGACAAGCCACACCCGCTGGCCAGCCTCGAGGTGATGCTGTGCGAGCTCCCGGGTGCCTTCCCAGACCCGGTCGGCCATGCTCTCGTCGTAGATTTCCTCGCACAGCCTGACGATTTCGGTGACCTTGTGATCCGCCACGAACGCGAGAGCAGCCTCTCGCAGCGCATCGATATGGTCGGCGTTCTCGGCGCCGCGTACCCGGAAATTCGCCTGGCCCCAGGCCATCCGGGCCAGGTCCCGCGGCCCGAACATCTTGCGGGCGGCCAGGCCGCGGGCGAAATAGTAGATGGACGCACCCCGGATGAGCGTGTTGTCAAGGTCGAAGAAGGCACCCGCCGACGGGTCGGGCTCAGGTGGGGCCTGCCGCACCTCGGCGGCCGCCGCGGAGGCCGCTCCGGCGACGGCGGCCCGGCTCTTACGTAGCTGCCTGCGGCTGCTGCTGAACTGGTCAGGAAGCCCGGGACTGGGACTGGCTGCGCGGCCCGCCTGGCCGGGCGGGGGAAGCCGTCCTCGCAGCTGCCTCATGGCCCCCCAGTTTAGCGACCTGGGCGGGAGCGGCCTGCAGGTCATCCATCTGGTCGCATCCTGAGCGCGCGTCAGGCACCATAGTCGGTAATGTCTATTTCCTTCTTGACGGCGCTGGGCGGCACGCTGCTGGCAGCAGTTGGCACCATCGCGGCGCTGGTGCGGTTTGCTCGCGCGCCCCGTGCCGACGTGATGGCCTGGGCGCTCGCGACGGCCGGGCTGGCCGTCGCGCTGGCCGCGCAGACCCTGGGCTACCGCAGAGGCTTTGACCCGGCCATGTTCCGGGCCGTGCAGATCGGCGCCCAGTTGGTCGCCCCGCTGGCCCTCGCCTGGGGGATCACCGAGGTGGCGGCGCGGAGCGTGCCAGGCAGGTTCATGGCCCGGCTGGTTCTTTCAGCGCTGTTCGCGGTATCCGCCGTGATCCTGAGTATCGACCCGCTGGCTGCTCGGCCATTCGGCCTGTCCTGGCCCGCTGCCTCGGTGCACTATCAGTTCCCGTCGAGCGAATTGCTGGTGCTGATCGCAGCCGTCACCCTGGTCATCGCGGTGGTGGGGGTGATCGTGGCGGCCGTGCGCGCACGGGGCAACCGTGCCTGGCGGGACGGGTTCGTGGCGGCAGGCGTGGCCGCGCTGGCCGCGTTCGCGACGGAAGGGCTGGCGGTCCATCTGCCGGCCAACACGGGCTACCCGGCGCTCACCCTGCTCGCCGCGGTGCTAGCCGTCATCGCGTCAGTGCTGGCCGGCCGGTTCCGGCCGGCTGCGCTGCGCGCTCCGGCCGGCTCGGCTGATGACGGCCGCTGGGGACCAGTGGGCCAGGGCGGCGTCAGGGACTCCGGGCGGTACGACGCGGATGACTCGCTCGGCCTGTACCGCGACAGTGGTCAGGGCAGGTACCCGGCGGCGGCTGGCGGGTATGGCAGTACCAGTGGTTACGGGGGCTACGGCGACGCGGACTACGGTGGCCCGGATGCTGACTACGAAGGGCCGGTGACCGGCGCCTTCGAGGGCCCGGTGACCGGCGAGTTCGAGAGGCCGGTCACGAGAGGCTTCGAAGAGACCGACACCGGAGGCTTCGACGGGCCGGTCACGGGTGCCTTCGACCCCCTCTATCTACAGAACGGCCTGGCCGGGCCAGGTGACGACAGGCCATACGGACTAGACGCCGGCCACCTCCAAGCGGAGCGTGCCGGGTCGGCGGCCGACGAGCCGGCCGAGGACTTCGATCTGGGCCAGCTCTACGGCCAGATCGCCATCTATACGCTGCTCGAACACGGCGCGGGGGAGTTTGACCGACTGGCCGAGCAGGTTGTCGAGCAGGTGCGGGCGGACGAGCCCGACACGCTTGTCTATGTGATCCATGGTGTCCCGTCCGCGCCGCTGCAGCGGATTCTCTATGAGGTCTACACCGATCAGGCCGCCTACGACGATCACACTCGGCAGTCCTACGTGCGGGAGTTCGAGGTAGGCCGCCTGCCGCTAGTGCTGGCGACCAATGTGATCGAGCTAGGCGTGCGGCAGGCCAAGGTGTCGCCGCTCGGGCCGCCGTCCGGATCGCTGTCGCTTGGGCGGTCCTTGCCCGGGTCGCATTCCGATCCCCTTTCGCCTGGATCGCGGTCCGCGCCGCCAAGGTCGTCCGGGCTGCCCTTGTCTGGGCCGTCTCTGTCTGGGCCGTCTCTGTCTGGGCCGCCTCTGCCCGGGCCGCCTCTGCCCGGGCCGCCCTTGCCCGGGTCCCGGTCCTCCCGGCCCCGGCCCTCCGATCCCTGGTCACCTGAGCCCAGGTCGTCTGAGCCTGGGTCGTCCGATCCTTGGTCACCTGAGCCTGGGTCGTCTGAGCCCTGGTCACCTGAATCCAGGTCGTCTGAGCCTGGGTCGTCCGATCCTTGGTCACCTGAGCCTGGGTCGTCTGAGCCTGGGGCGTCGGATCCCTGGTCACCTGTGCCCGGGCCGTCTGAGCCCAGGTTGTCTGAGCCTGGGGCGTCTGAGCCTTGGTCGTCCGATCCCAGGTTGCCTGGCCTGCCCTACGGCACCGCGCCGGGAGGCAGGACGAGCGACGGCCGGTCCCCGGGAGGCCGGGCATCGTGACCCCCGACCATGCGATCACGCTGCTCTCCCGGCCCGGCTGCCACCTGTGCGATGAAGCCCGTTCGGTGATCGCGCGGGTCGCCGCCGACCTCGGTGTCCCCTGGGAAGAACGCGACATCACCCGCTCAGATAGTGATCTGAGGGAGTACTGGGAACAGATCCCTGTCACGCTCATCGACGGCGTGCAGCACGACTTCTGGCACGTCAGCGAGGAGCGCCTGCGGGCTGCGCTCAGCCGGTAGCCCGGCGTGCAGGCCGCGTTCAGGCCGATTTATGTCCTGGTTACCGTGTTACCTTCGAAAGTTCGCGTCATTCAAACTACCCGGAGTGGTCACCGTAGGCCTGACCTGCACCGGCCCCTCACCCGGACCCACCGGCCCCCCTCACCCGGACCCACCACCGGCCCCCGGACCCACCGGCCCCTCACCCAGACCCACCGGGCCCGGGTTCGACGCCCGGTTTTGAATAAAGCTCACCGGGGCCTGACTTTGTGCAAACGTTCACAAGGGCGTACCGTTAAGCACAGATTTTTCCCGGCGGGCGCCTGGGCAGCCCGCAGTGCCCATAGCGTCGATCCCCTCAGGAGCGCCGACGCATGTCCCGCCGTACAGTGTCCGCCAATGGCAGCCATGGCATACCCGAGGCGACCATCGCCCGCCTTCCGGTCTACCTGCGGGTGCTGTACGCCTTCGCCGAGCAGGACATTGCCACGGTGTCCAGCGAGGAACTGGCCGCAGCGGCCGGGGTAAATTCCGCCAAACTGCGCAAGGACCTGTCCCACCTGGGCTCCTACGGCACCCGCGGCGTCGGCTATGACGTGGACTACCTCGTCTACCAGGTCTCCCGCGAACTCGGGCTGACCCAGGACTGGCCGGTCGTCATCGTGGGCGCGGGCAACCTGGGTCGCGCGCTCGCGAACTATGGAGGTTTCGCGTCCCGAGGCTTCCGCGTGGCGGCTCTGCTTGACAGCGATCCCGAGGTCGTGGGCACCGAGATCGCGGGTCACGTGGTGGGCAGCGCGGACCAGATCGAGTCCGTGGTTGCGCGGCAGGGAGTGTCAATCGGCGTCATCGCCACCCCGGCCGGCTCTGCGCAGGATGTCTGTGACCGCCTCGTCGCGGCGGGCGTGACAAGCATCCTCAATTTCGCCCCTATGGTGCTTAACGTGCCGTCGGGCGTCGACGTGCGTAAGGTCGACCTGTCCATTGAATTGCAGATTCTCGCCTTCCACGCGCAGCGGAGGTCGGTCGTGCGCGTAGATACCGACGGTGGTGGCTGGCCGGACGAGCCGGCCGCCCTGCCAGCGAGCAATGCCCCGGCCAGCAACGGTGTGGCAGGCCGGGAGGTGCGAACGTGAGTGTGCTCGTGGTCGGGCTCAGCCACAAGAGCGCTCCGGTCGCCACCCTGGAGCGCGCCGTGGTCGGCGGCGACGCCCTCACCAAACTGCTGCGCGACGTCTCCCAGGCGGGCAACGTCGCCGGTGTTTTCGTCGTGTCAACGTGCAACCGGGTCGAGGTCTACGCCGAGGTCGACAAGTTCCACGGCGGCGTTACCTCGATCTCCGAACTGCTGGCCCGGCACTCCGGGCTCCCGCTCAGCGAACTCACCCCGCACCTTTACGTGCACTACGAGGACCGTGCCGTGCAGCACCTGCTCGCGGTGGCATGCGGGCTGGAGTCGTTGGTGGTGGGCGAGAGCCAGATCCTCGGCCAGGTCCGCCAGTCGCTGGGCCTCGCGCGTGAGCAGGGCACCCTGAGCCGCATCCTCGGCGACCTGGGAGCCCTCGCGCTGCGTACGGCCAAGCGGGCGCACACCGAGACCGGCATCGACCGGGCGGGCGCCAACGTGGTCGGCGTCGGGATCGGGCTCGCCGCGGAGCACCTGCCGGCCCCGGTTGACCTAGCGGTCCCGCTGCGCGGCCGCGCCGTCCTCGTGATCGGGGCCGGCTCGATGAGCTCCCTGGCCGCCACCACTGCGGCCCGGATGGGGGCATTCCGCATCGTGGTGGCCAACCGCACGCCGGATCGCGCGCGGCGGCTCGCGGCAGCCGTGTCCGGAACGACCGCGGATCTCGACGACATGCCTGGCCTCCTAGCCGCCGCCGACTTGGTGATCTCCTGTACCGGCTCGGCGGGGCTGGTGATCAGCGCAGACGACGTCTCCCGGGCCCTGCGGCTGCGACCCGGGCGCCCCGGGAACGGGAACGTCGCCGGGGGTGGGGAAGCCGCCGGGGGCCGGGAAGCCGCAGAGCGTGGGGAAGCCGCGGGGGGCGGGGAACCGGCACCGCGCGCCGGGCACCCGCTCGTGCTGCTCGACCTGGCCCTGCCCCGCGACGTGGAAGAAGCCGCGGGCCGGCTGCCCGGTGTCAGCCTCGTCAGCCTGGCAACATTCGGCGAGGCGGGAAATGCCGGGCAGGTCACCCTTCGTGACGATGTGGCCGCGGTGCGGGCGATAGTGGCGGAAGAGTTCGACGCGCGGGTGTCGGCCGAGCATGCGGCTCGCGTGGCGCCGACCGTGGTCGCCCTGCGGGCGAAGGCCGCCGAGGTCGTGGACGCTGAAATCGCCCGGCTCGCCGGGCGGCTGAACATGCTCGACGCCCGCACGCACAGTGAGGTGGCGCGGGCCATGCGCCGGGTGGTGGACAAACTGCTGCACTCGCCGACCGTGCGGGTCAAGGAACTGGCCGGGTCGCCGGGCGGCGACTCCTACGAGAACGCGCTGCGAGTCCTGTTCGATCTGGACCCTGCGGCTATCGACGCGGTGACCCGGGCTGACGTCGGCCTGGTGCGGCCCTCGGGGCCGGAAAAACCCGCCCCTCATAACGCTGCCCTTGATCCCCCCGCTGGGCCGGAGGCGGCCCGGTGAGGACTCGCGCGCTTCGGCTCGGCACCCGCAAGAGCCCGATGGCCATGGTCCAGTCCGGCCGGGTGGCGAGCCTCGTTACCGAGCTGACCGGGGCCAGCGTCGAGCTGGTGGGGCTGACCACGTTCGGTGATGTCACCCGGGCGGAAGTCGTTCAGCTGGGCGGCACCGGGGTGTTCGTAAGCGCCCTGCGGGAGAGCCTGCTGGCCGGTGAGGTCGACTTCGCGGTCCACTCACTCAAGGACCTGCCGGTCGGCCCGGCGCCTGGCATCGTGCTCGCCGCGGTTCCGTCCCGCGAAGACCCCAGGGACTCGCTGGTGGCGCGGGATGGCGCTAAGCTGGCCGACCTGCCGCCCGGCGCGCGGATCGGCACCGGCTCGCCGCGCCGCGCGGCGCAGTTGCTGTTGCTGCGCCCGGATGTGCGCCCCGTCCCGGTCCGCGGCAACGCCGGGACTCGCCTGGGCAAGGTCGAGTCCGGCGAGTTCGACGCGGTGCTGCTGGCCTATGCGGGACTGGCCCGCATCGGCCGCCTCGACGTCGTCACCCAGGTCTTCGAGCCCGACGAAATGGTGCCCGCTCCCGGCCAGGGCGCGCTGGCCGTGGAGTGCCTGGACCGGGACCCCGGCCTTGCGGACCTCCTGGCCTGCGTGGACAACCCGGTCAGCCGGGCGGCCGTGACCGCGGAACGCAGCCTGCTCGCAGTGCTTCAGGCTGGGTGCAGCGCCCCGGTAGGCGCGTATGCTGCCGGAACGGAGATGCTGCAGCTGAGAGCGGTTGTCGTGGGGGCCGACGGGGGAGCGGCGGTACGGGCGAGTGCGGAGGCTCCCGCGGATGAGGCAGGCCGCCTTGGCCGCGAGGTGGCAGCGGAACTCCTGCGCCGAGGCGCTGGGAGGTACATAGCGATGTCTTCGGACGATATGAGCAGCGGGGACGATACACAGTGAGCCTGGGATCAACGACCAAGAAGCCCGCAGCGGCAGCTTCCCCGGCGGCGCAGACGCCCGGGAAGGCCGGCCGGACCGCGGCGGCGAAGTCCGGGCTCGTGGCCTTCGTCGGTGCGGGGCCTGGGAATGAGGGGCTGCTGACGGTCCGTGCCGCCGAGCTTCTCGCGCAGGCCGACCTGGTGGTGGGCAGCCCTGAGCTGACCGGCCGGCTTGGTCACCTGCTGCGCGCCGACGCGGTGGTCTCGGATTCCACCAGTCCCGAGCAGGATCCGCGGATGCTGGCGCGGGCGGCGAAGGCGGGTCAGCTGGTGGTCAGGCTGTACGAGGGAGATCCGTTCATCTTCGGCCAGGCGGCCAGCGACGTCGCGGCCTGCACGAAGGCGGGTGCCCGGTTCGAAATCGTGCCCGGCGTGCCCGCGGCCACCGCTGTGCCGGCCTACGCGGGCATCCCGCTGACCTCCGATACCAGCGCCGACGTGCGGATCATCCACGCGGCCGACGTCAGCCGGCTGGCATCGGACCCATCGCCGTCGGGCAGCCTGGTCATCCTGGGCGTGGAGGCCGGCCCCGTCGACCTGGCCAAGCTGCTGGTGGCGGCCGGATGGCCGGATACCACGCCGTTCACCATCACCTGGAACGGCACCACCACCGATCAGCTCACCGTCGCCTGCGCGCTCGGGTCGGTATCAGCGGACCTCAAGGCCGCTGGTGTCAGCCTGCTTATGGAGCAAGGGCCCGCTGTCGGCGTGGTGGGCCAGGCCGCCGCCGCGCACCGGGATCTCTCCTGGTTCGAGACGAAGCCGCTGTTCGGCTGGCGAGTCCTGGTGCCCCGCACCAAGGAGCAGGCAGCGGCGGTCTCGGAGCAGCTGCAGGCGCACGGCGCGGTGCCCGAAGAGGTGCCCACGATCGCCGTCGAGCCGCCGCGTACCCCGCAGCAGATGGAGCGGGCCGTCAAGGGCCTGGTCACCGGGCGCTACCAATGGGTGGCCTTCACCTCGGTCAACGCGGTCCGCGCGGTGCGCGAGAAGCTCGAGGAGTACGGCTTGGATGCCCGCGCGTTCGCCGGGGTCAAGGTCGCGGCGGTCGGCGAGCAGACGGCAGGCGCCCTGCGCGAATTCGGTATCAAGCCTGATCTCCTGCCCGAGGGGGAGCAGTCGGGCGAGGGCCTGGCCGCGGTCTGGCCGCCCTTCGACGACGTCCTCGATCCGATCAACCGGGTGTTGCTGCCCCGCGCTGATATCGCGACCGAGACGCTGGTCGCCAAGCTGACTGAGCTCGGCTGGGAGGCGGAGGACGTGACGGCGTACCGCACGGTCCGGGCCGCGCCGCCGCCCGCGCCGATCCGCGAGGCGATCAAGGGCGGCGGATTCGACGCGGTCCTTTTCACCTCGTCATCCACGGTGCGGAACCTGATTGGCATCGCCGGGAAGCCGCACGCGGTCACGGTGATCGCCGTCATCGGCCCGCAGACCGCCCGCACCGCGGCCGAATTCGGGCTCCGGGTGGACGTGACCGCGACGAAACCCTCGGCCACGGCCCTGGTGGATGCGCTCGCCGAATACGGCGCGAGCATCCGCGACACGGCCGTCGCCGCGGGCGAGCCCGTACGGAAGCCAAGCGAGCGCCGCCGCGGCGCCCGCCGCCGCCTAAGGTAACCAGCACTAAGTAACCAGCACTGAGGTAACCAGCACTGAGATACCCCCAGGAGCCGCAGTGACCGCCGAGTTTCCCGCAGCACGGCCGCGTCGGCTGCGCCGCACCGCGGCGCTTCGGCGCCTCGTGGCCCAGACCAGCGTCCAGCCGTCCGACCTGGTCCTGCCGCTGTTCGTCAAGGAAGGAATCCGCGAGCCGCAACCGGTGAGTTCCATGCCAGGTGTCGTCCAGCACACCAGGGACAGCCTGCGCAAGGCCGCCGCCGAGGCGGTGGAGGCGGGCGTCGGTGGGCTCATGCTCTTCGGCGTCCCGGCGGTCAAGGACGCGCGCGGCTCGGCCGCCGACGACCCGGCGGGGATCCTCACATCGGCCCTGGCCGACCTGTCCGCTGAGGTGGGCGGGGCCACGGTGCTCCTGGCCGACCTGTGCCTGGACGAATACACCGACCACGGCCACTGCGGACTGCTCACCGAGTCGGGTGAGGTGGACAACGACGCGACCCTGGAGCGGTACGGACAGATCGCCGTCGCCCAGGCGTCGGCGGGCGCCGACATGGTCGGGCCCAGCGGCATGATGGATGGCCAGGTGGCCGCCATCCGGGCCGCCCTCGATGGCAGCGGCCATGCTGACGTGGCCATCTGCGCGTACTCGGCCAAATACGCCTCGGCCTTCTACGGCCCGTTCCGTGACGCGGCCGAATGCGCGCCCCGGTTCGGCGACCGGGCCTCCTATCAGCAGGATCCGCGGGCGGGCGACGCGCTGCGGGAAGTGCTTCTCGATGTGGCGGAAGGCGCCGACATCGTCATGGTGAAGCCTGCCCTCCCCTATCTGGATATCGTCCATCAGATCGCTGCCGCCGTGCCGGTGCCGGTGGCCGCGTACCAGGTGAGCGGGGAATATGCGATGGCCGAGGCCGCGGCCGCTAACGGCTGGCTGGACCGGGACCGGGTAATCATGGAGACACTCACCGCGATCCGCCGGGCTGGCGCCAGCATCATCCTCACTTACTGGGCCGCCGAGGCCGCCCGCCGCCTCGCCTAGGGGGCGTCCGTGCGTCGACCCGCGGGCTTGCATAGCTTGTTGCGGCTTCCGATGTCGGGCACGAGACGCCCTGGCCTGCGGTAGCCCTTGGCCACGGTTACGCCCGCGGGTCGACACGCGGACGCCTTCGCACCACGCGCGGACGCCTTCGCACCACGCGCGGACGCCTGGTGTTACGGGGTGTCATTGATATAAATGGGGTTACTCGCGCGTATCCGTTATGCAACATGTCGGCCACACCTCGTGGGGTGGCCTGCGCGGCGGCCGGGTCAGCGGGCATCATCGGTCGAGAGGGTCTTGCCGGGAGAGGAGCAGATGGTCGCACCGGTGCTGCGTCGGAGCCGACGCAGGGACGCAGGGCGGCTGGCCGCCGCGGCCGTCGAGTACGCCGCGATGGGCTGGCCGGTGTGCGGTGGGGCCCATTCGCTGGGCGACGCTGGCATGTACGCCACGTCGCGGAGCCGCTCCTTCTTGTCCGCCGCGTCGCTGGGCGACCGGGGCACCGGCCGCGCCTGCTCCTGCGACCGGGTGGGCTGCCCGGCCCCTGGCGCGCATCCGATCTCGGCCGCCTGGCAGATCGAGGCCACCTCCGATCCGGTTGAAGCAGGGCGGTACTGGCTGGAACGGCCGGACGCCAATGTGATCCTGGCCACCGGCCGGGTCTTCGATGTCCTGGACGTGCCCGCCGTGGCAGGCGCCGTCGCGCTCGGCATGATGCGCCGGGCCGAGGTAGAGCCCGGGCCGGTCGCGGCCGGCGTCGGCGGCCGGGCGCTCTTTTTCGTCACCACCCGCGGCGCTCCCGACGACGAAGGTGAATGGTGGTCCTGCCAGCTGGACTGCGAGCCGGAAAACGTGGCCCAGGTGGCGAGCCTCCGCTGGCATTGCCGGAACAGTTACGTGCTCGCACCGCCGTCCAGGGGCGCCACCGCCGGGGCACGCTGGCTCCGCCCGCCGGGCCGCCGCCCGCTGCCCGACCCGGTGCGGATGCTGGAGTTCCTGGCCGATGCCTGCGAGGGGACGAGCGGTTGACCGGAGCGCCGCGATCGGGTGAGTTTTTCAGCCGTGCCTGCGCCGTCATCCCCGGCGGTGTGAATTCCCCGGTGCGCGCGTTCGGCGCGGTGGGCGGGACCCCGGTCTTCATGACCTCGGGCCGCGGACCATACCTGACCGACGTGGACGGCCGGATGTACGTGGATCTGGTTTGCTCATGGGGGCCGATGGTCCTGGGGCACGCCCACCCCGAGGTAACGGCCGCGGTGACGCAGGCGGCCGCCCAGGGAACGTCGTTCGGCACTGCGACGCCCGGCGAGGTCGAGCTCGCCGAGGAGATCGTGGCCAGGGCCCCCGTCGAGAAGGTTCGCCTGGTCAGCTCCGGCACCGAGGCGACAATGTCGGCGGTGCGGCTGGCCCGGGGATTCACCGGCCGCCAGGTCGTGATCAAGTTCGCTGGCTGCTACCACGGCCACGTGGACGCGTTGCTCGCCGCGGCTGGATCCGGCGTGGCCACCTTCGCCCTGCCGGACTCGCCGGGCGTCACTGGCGCGTCCGCCGCAGACACTGTCGTGCTCCCCTACAACGACGCCCTGGCTGTCCGCCAGGCCTTCGTGGACCACGGCCCGCGAATCGCGTGCGTGATCACCGAGGCATGCCCGGCCAACATGGGAGTGGTGCCACCGTCCGGCGGCTTCAACGACATGCTCGCCGAACTGTGCCACGAGTACGGCGCGTTGCTGATCATGGATGAGGTGCTCACCGGGTTCCGGGTAACGTCATCCGGCTGGTACGGCCGGGAAGGCGTGGCTGGCGACCTGACGACGTTCGGGAAAGTCATGGGCGGCGGGCTGCCCGCCGCGGCGTTCGGCGGCCGCGCCGAGATCATGGACAGGCTGGCCCCCAGCGGCCCGGTCTACCAGGCAGGCACGCTCTCGGGTAACCCACTCGCCACCGCGGCCGGCCTGGCAACGCTGCGGGCATGCACCCCGGAGGTGTACTCCCGGCTGGACGAGGTCGCGGCCATCATCGCCAAGCTGGCGGCCGACGCGCTGACCGCCAGCGGGGTGCCCTTCCGGCTGCAGCAGGCCGGCAGCCTGTTCTCCGTATTCCTCGGCAGCGACTGGGCGGTGCGTGACTTCGGCGAGGCCCGCGGCCAGTCCAGCGCGGCCTACGCCGCGTTCTTCCACGCGATGCTCGGTGGCGGCGTCTACCTGCCGCCGTCGCCCTACGAAGCCTGGTTCGTGTCCGCGGCCCACGACGACGAGGCCGTGGAGCGGATCGCCGAGGCGCTGCCCGGGGCGGCGCACGCCGCAGCCGTGGCGCTCGGCTGATCGCCGCGCACGCCGCGGCCCTGGCGCTCGGCTGATCCCCGCGCACGCCGCGGCCGTGATGCTCGGCTGATCCAGGGCACCATTCACCCGGACCCGCCGCGATTCACCCGGACCCGCCGCGATCATCTGCGGATTCCGGCCACGAACCGGTGGTTACCCCACCGCAATGCAGATGATCCCGGCGGCGATCGTCGCCGCGGCGGTGAGGCGGCGGGCCAGACTGCCCTCGCCGAGCAGCCTGCGGCCGAGCAGGACGCCGAGCAGGACGCTGACTTCGCGGGCCGGGGCGATCGCGCTGACCGCGGTGAAGCTCAGCGCGATGAGCACCAGGATGTAGGCCAGCGGCGATAGCACGGCCGCGCCGAGAACCTGACGCCGGTAGGTGACCCACACCCGGGCGGTGCGGCCCCTGTCGCGCAGCGCGAACGGGGCGATTATCAGGGCCATCACCGGAAGGGAGACGTATCCCTGGACCAGCGGCGGGACATTGAGCGTGCTCACCGCGTACTTGTCCCACAGCGTGTACGTGGCGATGAACAGACCAGTGATCAGGGCGAGCATGATCGCCCTGGCCGTGACCGCCGTGCGGCCGGATGCCGGGATGCCGAGGATGACGAGACCGCCGACGATAAGCAGGATCCCGGCGATCCCGGCTGGGCCGGGACGCTCGCCGAGCAGGATGATCCCGGCCAGGGCGGCCAGCAGGGCGCCGGTGCCGCGCCCGATCGGGTAGATCAGGGACAGGTCCCCCAGCCGGTAACTGGCCTGCAGGAACAGGAAGTACCCCACCTGGAGCAGGCCGGTTCCGGCCATGAAGACCCAGGCCAGCGCGCTCAGGTGGGGTGGGCTCGCGATCACGCTCGCGGCCACCACGGGGAGGTAGGCCACGGTGGCCGCGGCGGACATCAGCCAGACGAAGGAAGCGGCGCCCGACACAGACGCCTGCTTGCTGAACAGGTTCCAGCTGGCATGCGCGATGGCGGCTACGAAGATCAGGGTGAGGGCGGTGGCGTTCAGGGAGCGGCTCCAGGTTCGGGCCCTGGCGGGCACGACGGATAGAGCCCTCGAGGTTTCTGTCCCGTCAGGTGTGGGTGCCCGTCACCGGCCGCCTCGGCGGCCGCGGATACCTGGCGCCGCTCGGTCCAGCCCGCCCGGCCCTGATTGTGGTCGTCGGGAGCGGGCCAGGCGCGGAACCCTAGGCGCAACCACGCGCTGTAATCAGCCTACCTCCCCGGGCTGTCCCAGCCGGGGCGGGGAGCCGCACCTGGCCGGAGATGGGGGCCCGGGCCTGGCCGGGGATGGGGAAGCCGGGCCTGGCCGGGGATGGGGGAGCCGCACCTGGCCGGAGATGAGGGCCCGGGCCTGGCCGGGGATGGGGGAGCCGGGCCTGGCCGGGGATGGGGCCCGGGCCTGGCCGGGGATGGGGAGCAGGGCCCGCGATGACACCGGAACACGCCCGGTAGGCTGTGCGGGCCATGACTAGTACCGGGGACGGCGCCGCTGAGGGTTCACCCCTGGCCAACGCCACCACGGTCGTCCATCTGCTCCGGCATGGCGAGGTGTACAACCCGCAGGGGATCCTCTACGGCTGCATCCCGGGCTTCCACCTTTCCGAGGACGGCCGCCTGATGGCCAAGGCGGCCGCGGATTTCCTGGCCGGCCGGGACGTGGTGCTGCTGAAGTCCTCGCCCCTGGATCGCGCGCTGGAGACCGCCGCTCCGCTGTCCGCGCTGTTCGGTCTCGATGTGGTGGTCGACGAGCGGCTGATCGAGCCAACGAACCGGTTCGAAGGGACCACGTCCAGCCCGGGCTCCGCGGTGCTCGGCCACCCGGGCCACTGGCGGTATCTGTACAACCCTTTCCGCCCGTCATGGGGGGAGCCGTACGCCAGCATCGCGGCCCGCATGCATGAGGTCATGACCGAGGCGGCCCGGGCCGCGCGCGGCCATGAGGCGGTCTGCGTCAGCCATCAGCTGCCCATCTGGACCGCCCGCCGGGCCGCCGAAGGCAAGCCGCTCTGGCACAACCCAACGCGCCGCCAGTGTGCCCTGGCCAGCGTGACCAGCTTCGCCTACGTCGGCGACGCCATCACCGGGGTCAGCTACGCCGAGCCGGCCGGCGGCGGGCGCCCCCAGGTGAGCGGGGCGTAGGCCGCGCACTCGCACGGCACCGGAGCCGCTGCGGGGTTTCGTTGAGGCGGCAGGGGAGCCGCTCCCGTGCCGCCCGGTTGCTTCCCGCCGCGAGCTATGAGGGCGCAAGGCCGGCCCGCTGTCGGGCTCGCCGGCCCGGTCCGGCACAATAGGGCGCGACTACTGCCTGTAGGAGATCCTTCCGTGTCCCGTCTGCCGGGTTCCGCGCGTCTCGCGAGGCGCGCGCGCCGTGGCCGCCCGCTCCCGGGACGGCCTGCCGTCATCACAGCGCTGGCCGTGGCGGGCGCACTGGCGGCGGCGGGCTGTACGGCCGGGCCTATCGCGGCGAACACCCCCGCCAGCAACGGCCAGAGCTTCGTGTCCGGGAGCGGCGGGACCACCGTGTTCCGGGCCGGAGCGGGGCCGGTCGCGCCGGCGGTGGCCGGGACCGCGCTGGGCGGCACCAAGCTCAGCCTGGCCGCCTATCACGGGCATGTGGTGGTGATGAACTTCTGGGGTTCGTGGTGCACGCCCTGCCGCGCGGAGGCCCCGGCGCTGGCCCAGCTCGCCCGGCAGTTCCGCGCCTCTGGCGTGCATTTCCTCGGCGTGGACATCAGGGACAGCCCGGCCAGCGCGGAGGCGTTCATGCGCGACTTCGGCATCCAGTACCCCAGCCTCAACGATCCAGGCGACGCGATTGCCCTAGATTTCCGCAGCACCGTGCCGCCAGCAGGGATCCCGACCACACTGGTTATCGCCCGCAATGGCCGGGTCGCCGCACGAGTGATCGGCGAATCCTCCTACAGCGGCCTCAGGCACCTGATCGCCCAGGCGGCGGCCCAGCCCTCATGACCGAGCCCTCATGACAGAACCTTCATGACCCAGCAAACCGCGGGTGGTGACCCGATGACCGGACTGCGCGTCCCGCCCGGGGCGGAGCATCCGGCTGAGGCGGGCGCGCAGCGATCCGAGGAGCCGCCCGCGGCCGCGGGCGGGCCGACGGCACCGGGTGGCCCCGCCGTGTTGGGTGTGCTGGGCTGGTCGCGGTGGGCCTGGCGGCAGCTCACGTCCATGCGCACGGCGCTCGTGCTCCTCTTCCTGCTCGCCGTCGCGAGCGTGCCCGGATCGGTGTTGCCGCAGCAGGGCATCGACCCGCAGTCGGTGCAGCAGTACTATCTCTCGCATCCCTCGCTGGCCCCGCTGCTGGCCAGGCTGTCCCTGTTCAACGTGTTCGCCGCGCCCTGGTTCGCGGCCATCTACCTGCTGCTCTTCCTGTCCCTCGCCGGATGCGTGGTGCCGCGCAGCTTCCGGCTGGCGCGCTCGGCGCGGGCGCTGCCGCCGCCCGCACCGCGCAACCTGGCCCGGCTCCCCCAGTCGGCACGGCACGGGACCGGGCTCGCGCCCGGGGACGCCCTCGACGCAGCGGCCGCCGTGCTCGCCGCCCGCAGGTTCCGGCTGCGGACCGGTGACGGCTGGCTCTCGGCGGAGAAGGGCTACCGCCGGGAAGTCGGCAACCTGCTCTTCCACCTCGCGCTGCTCGGGCTCCTCGGCGCGATGGGCCTCGGCGGGCTGTTCGGCTACAAGGCAGACCGGCTCCTGGTGGCCGGAAGCTCCTTCGCCAACACCGTCACCTCGCTGGATGAGTTCCATCCCGGCCGCGCGGTGTCGGCGATGGACCTGCAGCCATTCAGCATCGCCCTCAACAGGTTCACCGCCTCGTACATCAGGTCGGGCGCGCTTCGCGGGCAGCCGTCGGCGTTCGACGCGTATATCCACTACTCGGCCGGGCCAGGCTCGCCGACACGCCCCTACGACTTGCGGGTCAACCATCCGCTGAACGTGGACGGGGTGAAGGTGTTCCTGATCGGGCACGGGTACGCCCCCGTCTTCAGGGTCACCGACGGGACCGGGCGCGTGGTCTTCGACCAGGCGGTGCCGTTCATCGCCGTGCAGCAGTCCGGCCTCACCTCTGAGGGCGTCGTCAAGGTGCCTGACGCCCGCCCCGACCAGCTCGGCTTCGCCGGCGTGTTCCTGCCCACCGCGGTGGACGCGGGGGGGCAGCTCGAGTCGATCTTCCCCGCTGCGGAGAACCCCAGGGTGAGCCTGGTCGCCTACGCGGGCAATCTGGGCATGAACAGCGGGCCGTCGCAGTCGGTGTACCAGCTGAACACGGCCGGCCTGCGGAAGCTGCCGATCTCGCCGCGGCCCCTGGCGCCTGGCCAGTCGATGAAGCTGCCGGACGGGGCCGGGACGCTGACGTTCACCGGCTACCAGCCATGGATCAGCCTGGCCATCACCTACGATCCTGGGACGCTGCCCGCCCTGCTGGCCGGGGTGGCGGCCCTGCTCGGGCTGCTGCTGTCCTTCTTCGTCAGGCGCCGCCGGATGTTCGTGCGCGCCTACCCGGATGCTGACGGCGCCACCGTGGTCGACGTGGCCGGGCTCGTACGGTCCGACGCGGGCGGCGGGTTCGAGGAGGAGTTTGACGGACTGGCCGAAGCGCTCCGGTCCGCGCACGACGGCTATGACGTCACCGCTCCGGCGCCGTCCGGTACCGGTAGCTCGTCCCACACCGATACAGCAGGGGAGTGAGGCTCGTGTCCGTCAACTTTGGTCTGGCCCAGCAGAGCAACCACTTTCTGATCGGCACCGTCCTGCTGTACTCGCTGGCGTTGCTCGCCTTTGCGGGGGACTTCGCTTTCGGGCGGCATCCGTCCCACGGTGAGACCCCGGCGGCCGAGGTACCCGAGCTCGTCGCGGCTGGTGTTCCCATGGGCACCGTTCCCGCGGCCAGCGTCGGCGCGGGGCCAGGGCCGGGCGCCACCGGGTCCGGGTTGGCCGGGTCCGGGTCGGCTGGGTCCAGGTCGGCTGGGTCCAGGCCGGGCGCCACCGGGTATGCGCCGCGGCTGCCAGCCGCCGGCCAGGGTGGGCGGAGCCGCGGCTCCTGGCTGCCGGCCGGGGCCTGGGTACGGGCGGCCCTGGCGCTGAGCGCGCTGGGGCTCGCTGCGCACGTCATCGGCGTGACGACCCGCGGGCTCGCCGTGCACCGGGTCCCGTGGGGCGACATGTACGAGTTCGTCACTTCGGTCACCTGCGTGGCGGCCATCTTCTTCCTCGCGCTCATGATCCGCTACCGCGCGTATTATCTGGGCCTGTTCGTGATGGCCCCGGTGCTGCTCGCGCTCGGGCTCGCCGAGACCGTCATCTACACCCCGGCCGGCCAGATCGCCGTGGCGTTGCAGTCGTACTGGCTCGCCATCCACGTCACGGCGATGACGCTGGCGACCGGCGCTTTCGTCGTGGGGGCCGCTCTGGCCGTGGTGTACCTGCTCGCCGACCGGTACGCCCGCCGCGTTGCGGCCGGCCGGCAGTCCGCGTCGGTCGGGGCATTCCGGTTGCTGCCCGCGCCGGAGGTCATCGACCGCTTCGCCTACCGGACCGTGATGTTCGCCTTCCCGATCTGGACATTCGGCATCATGGCCGGAGCGATCTGGGCCGACACCGCGTGGGGCCGGTACTGGGGCTGGGACCCCACCGAGACCTGGGCCTTCATTACCTGGGTGGTATACGCCTGCTTCCTGCACGCGCGCGCCACGGCGGGCTGGCGAGGCCGCCGGGCCGCCTACATTCAGCTGATCGGGTTCGGCTGCCTGCTGTTCAATCTGCTTGGCGTGAGCATCTTCATCACCGGCCTGCATTCCTACGCGGGCCTGAGCTAAACCGCCCGTCTCCGAACCGGGCGACCCTCGGTCCCGGACCAACAGCAGCGGCCACGGAGGCAGCCGCCGGAGCACCCAGTCAGCGCGGTGAGTTGTGCACCTTATCCGCGCACTTTTCACCGCGCAGATCCGCCAGGATCCTGGCCCCCGGGGAGGGCACGGAGCCAGGTGCCCTCCTGGGACTGGCGATACACCAGGGATCAGGGTGACGACGGCTGCGCAGCCCGACCGCGCGACATCATCCGGCCCGGCCGACGTGATGCGATGGGACAACCCCCGGGGCAAAAAGTTCAGATCTCAGTTTCCCTGAGTCTGGGGTGGCGCTGCCGTCAGGCGTCGTAGCCGCGCTGCCGACGGCCACGAATCACGCGGTCAAGTTCGCTGAGGAAATCGGGATCGTCGTCCGGGCCGCATGGGCCCGCCCGCACGTGGGACGCGTCCGGTTGCCGCGCCTCGTCGGCGTCGGTGGTCAGCGCACGGCCGGCCGGGTGCCTCCGGAAGGCAGCCTCTGCCGCCGACCCGGCAGGATGGACCAGGCGGCGTGGCCGACGCGTCCGGCGCCTCCAGAAACCAACCGTGAGCAGGGCGAAGAAGGCGCCCAGCAGCAACATGGCCGAAGCCTAGCCGCCGTCGGGGCGGATTCGTTGGCGAATGCGGGTAGTTATCGGGAATAGCCATGTGGGCAGTGAGGTGTGACGTTGAGTAACGGGAGATGACGTTAGAGATAATTCGTCATACCCTGGCTCCTGGACTACCTGGCACGCGATCGCGGGAGTACGGAGTACGAGATATGCGGCTGCGGCTTTTCGATCGCGTCCGCCGGTCTATCTGGCCGGGCCGGGCTGGAGTGCGATCGCCTACGCGCGCGAACGCGGCGCCTCGGCCCAGTGGCCCGGCTGCGACAAGTGGTCGGCACCGCCGCGACGAAGGCTGGCCGTCCGCCGCCGAAAGGATCGATGCCGCAGCGGCCCGGCCGTCATTAAGCCGCCCAACACCACGCCAACCTCTGCCGCGGCGCCGTCCAGTTGACTCGCCTCCGACTGGTGGGTCTCAGGCTGACGGGCCCGGGGCTCGTGGGTCTCAGGCTGACGGGCCGTGGACTAGTGAGTCTCAGGCTGGCGTGCCCCAGGCTGGCGTGCCGTGGGCTGGTGGGTCTCAGGCTGGCGGGCCGTGGACTAGTGAGTCTCAGGCTGGCGTGCCCCAGGCTGGCGGGCCGTGGGCTGGTGGATCTTCGGCTGACGGGCCCTCGGCTGACGGGCAGCCATCTGGGCCGCTCGCATGGCCGGGCCGGCGGCCTGGGCCGCCCTGGCCGGACGAGCCTTCCCGTCCGCAACCGACTAGCTCAACTGCGCCAGGGCGGACCGAAGCAGGGCCGACTGCGTCCGGCCGGATCGGACCTGGCCCGGCTGCGGCAGGCCCGGCGGCGGGAGACCGGGCTCCGGGAGACCGGTCTGTAGGCGACCGGGCTGCAGGCGACCGGGCTGCACGCGACTGGGCTGCAGGCGACCGGGCTGCAGGAGGGTCGGCCGCCAGGCCAGGCCAGCCCGCTTCCGGTGGCGCTCCGCCCCCCTTGCCGCGCAGGAAGCCCCGCAGCCGTCATGCTGGGCCGGCCGCTCCTGCCGCGCCGGGCGCAGGTAATCCGGGTGCAGGTAATCCAGGCGCAGACGCTCCAGGTGCCCGTGGCCCGGGTACAGGTGCTCCGGGTACAGGCGCTTTGGGTACCGGTGCTCCGGGTGCGGCTTTCCCGGGTGGAGCCTTCCCCGGCCCGGGTACAGCCGCTCCAGATGCACGTACCCCGGGTGCCGCTTTCCCGGGTGCAGCCTCTCCCAGTGCGGCGGCCCGAGGTGCCGCGGCGATCCCGGTCGGCAGCCACCGGTCCGGGCAGGCCAGAGCCGCGATCCGCGCCGACCCAGGACGCGACGGCGCACAGGCACGCGGTGCGGCCGCGTCCGGCCAGGCCAGGCCGAGGCCCGCTGATGCCCAGGCGCGATTGCCCTGGTACGAGGTCGCCCACGCGCGGAGGGCAGCGGCCGGCCACCGCGACTGCGGTCCGCTTGAGTTCCTGCTGCACCGCGAGTGGGTGGAGGACACAGTGCCGCCTCCCGAGATCGTGCGGGCCATCGAGCGGCTCGCCGAGTTGCCGCCGGCGATCCAGGAGAGCCTCGTGGCCGGGCTTGAGGCCATCCACGTGGGGGTCGGCGGCGTCCCGGAACTCGACGACATGGGCCGCCTGCGCGGCGTTGCGCTGCCGTCTGGCCGCGCTACCTGGGACGCCTGCGCCGGGGCCTACGGCGAGCGCAAGATCATCGTGGGCTCCCGTCCCTCGGCCGCCCCCGACGTCATGTGCCACGAGGTCGGGCATGCCCTCGACGATATCGACGGCCCAGGCGGCCGCTGGCAGTCCGATTCCACCCAGTTCCGCAAGCTCTACGACCGCTGCCTGGCCTCCCTGGTCAGTGACTTCCACAAGCAGGCAGGGTCGCTCGGCCGGAGGGAATTCTTCGCGGACGCCTTCGCCGCGATCGCGTCAAGGCAACGGCCCGCACTGGTCGACATGCTCGGCGGCAACACAAGAACAGCTCTTGATGTCATGCTGTACTTCAACATCCGCTACGGCGTCTAGAGTTATTCGCGATGTTTGTTATACGTCTGCCGAACGGGAATCTGATGGTTCCCGAGTCAGCCTTGGCCAAGCGCGGGCAGTTGATGGGTGACGCCTACGTGGAGATCGGCCCTGGCGACACGGAGTATGCACGCCTCGCGGAGCAGGCGCTGACCGAGCAGGAACTAGAGCAACGGCGCCGCAGATGGCGTGACGGTGATGCGGCGTTGCAGCGGGAGTTCGCGGAGTTCCTGGCCAGCAGAGGCGATGGCCACGTTAAGGGATAAGACAGCCCCGCTGGACCCTTCACGCTGAATGTTCCACTGATCCATGTTCCACTGATCCGCGCTGAGTTCCACCCCTAATTCCGTGGCGTTGGGCCGTCACCAGAGCGTGTCTCGTAGACCTTGGCCGCGCAGCAGGCTGCGGATCTGGGAGACACGGCCCTTAAAGCGGGTGGATCTCCCGGACCGGCTCAGAGTCGCCACGTAGCAGGGCGCGTACCTCGGATTCGCGGAACCGCCGATGTCCCCCGGGAGTGCGGATGCTGCTGATCCGGCCGGATGCGGCCCACCGGGTAACCGTCTTCGGGTCAACTCGGAAGAGGGCCGCGACCTCGCCGGGAGTGAGGAGGCGCTCACTGTTGCCATCCACGCTCGTTCCCCTCCAGACCAACGTTCGGTTCCCCTGTCCTAAGTGTGGCGACAAATATCTGTTTTAGCCTTAGTTTCCGGAAAACCAACTTGTAGTGACCCCGTCAGCGACGTGTCGGGAACCCAGTCGGAAGCCCTGCCCGACACCGGTCCGCGGGCGCAGCCGTAGGGTTAGGGCCGTGCAGCGGCTGGTGTCGGTTGATGAGATCCGGTCGGCGGCCGCACGCCTGGACGGGGTGATCGTGCGCACTCCGCTGGTGCCGTTCCCCCGCGTGGTGCCCAGATTGCTGATCAAGCCGGAGTCGCTGCAGCCTACGGGCGCGTTCAAGTTGCGTGGCGCCTACGCGGCGATCAGCGCCCTGCCGCCGGCTGTGGCGCAGCGAGGCGTGGTGGCGCATTCGAGCGGGAATCACGCGCAAGCTGTCGCCTATGCGGCAGCCCTGCTGCGGGTGCCGGCTGTGGTGGTGATCCCGGACAACGCCCCCCCGGTCAAGGTCGACGCTGCCCGTGCGCTCGGCGCCGAGATAGTGATATCGCGGCCTGGTCTGGCCGCGCGGGTCGCGGCCACCGAGGAACTCGTCGCCCGGCACGGATACACGATCATCCCGCCCTTCGAGGACCGGGCGGTGATCGCCGGGCAGGGCACGATCGGCCTGGAGATCGCGGCCGACTGCGCCGAGGTCGAGCTGGTCGTCGTCCCGGTCGGCGGCGGCGGGTTGATCTCTGGCATATCCGCCGCGATCAGGGAACTCTGCCCCGGCGCGGCAGTGATCGGCGTGGAGCCCGAACTGGCCGCCGATGCCCGCGACTCGCTGCGCCTTGGCCGGCCGGTCGCCTGGCCACCGGATGCCGCACAGCGCACGATCGCCGACGCCCTCCGCGCCGACCAGGTCGGCGCGCTGACATTGCAGCACATGCTCGCCTACGTGGACGACATCGTCACGGTCACCGAGGACGAGATACGTGAAGCGGTCCGGCAGCTTGCGCTCGAGGCGCGTCTTGTCGCCGAGCCCGGCGGGGCGGTGGCGGTGGCGGCATGCCTGCTGCGGGAACGTGACCTGCCTGCAGCCAGGACGCGGGTGGCCGTGCTGTCGGGGGGCAACATAGATCCCGCACTGCTCGCGGACATCCTGCGCCGCGTTGATTAGGAATGGTCAACTGGCACCGGTCGGGTGGCCCCGGTTCGATGGGCTCGGTTCGGTAGGCTGGGAGTGTTATGCGGTCAACCCTCGCTTACACCTCCGCCCGGATCCTGCTTTTCGTCGCCGCCACGGGCGTGCTCTACCTGGTTGGCGCCCGGGGGCTGCTGCTGCTCGCCCTGGCCCTGCTGGTCAGCGGGATCGTCAGCTTCGTCGTGCTGTCAAAGCAGCGAGACGCCATGTCGGCGGCGTTCACCGGGCGGATCCGCGGTTTCCGCGGCCGGCTCGACGCGGGCAGCCGCGCTGAGGACGGCGACGGAACCCACGAGCGCATCTGATCCCCGGCTGGCCCGTTCCCCCGGATCGGCACCGGACCGCCCACGTGCCGCTCCCGCGGCGATCACTGCCGCTGGACAGGAGGCGCTGGCCGACTGTGATCACGACTTGTCGTCCAGGCCGGTGGGCAGCCAACCGCCCGCAGTCAGCAGGCCCAGAACGGCGTCGAGTGCCTCCCGCTGCGTCATCGTGGACGTGTCGATGACCAGATCCGCGTCGGTGGGCTCCTCGTAAGGGTCCGAGATGCCGGTGAAGTGGTCGATCAGCCCCGCGCGGGCCTTGGCGTACAAGCCCTTCCGGTCCCGGGCCTCGCACACGTCCGCGGGCGTGGCGACGTGAATCAGCAGGAAATCCCCGACTTCCCTGACTGCGGCGCGGACCTGTGCCCGGGCCGCCGCGTACGGCGCGATCGGCGCGCAGATGGCGATGCCGCCATGCCTCGCGACCTCGGTGGCCACGTACCCGATCCGGGCGATGTTCAGGTCGCGGTCCGCCCGGGTGAAAGTCAGCCCGGCTGACAGCAGCGACCTGACCAGGTCCCCATCGAGGAGCGACACGGTGCGGTCGGCCCGCTCGCTGATCGCGTCGCGCAAGGCCCTCGCGATGGTGGACTTGCCCGAGCCGGACAGCCCAGTCAGGAAGATAACCAGGCCGCGTCCGCTGCGCGGCGGCCGGGCCCGGCGCAGCTCCTCCGCCACGACCGCCGGCGTGAACCACGCCGGCACGTCCTCGCCCCGGTCCAGGAGGTCCTCAAGCTCACCCGAGGCCAGGTCGGCCCGCTCGGTGCCGGCCTCGATGAGCGCCAGCGGCCGCCACACCTCGGCCGCCGGATCGTAGGCCCAGTCACCCGCGGGGAGAACTGGGATCACTGTCGGGGGACGGCCTTGGCCGCCGGCGGCACCCGGGTCGGCGGGCTGGCCCGGTTCGTCGACAAGCAGGTGTGTCGCCCCGTACGCGGCGGCGACCACAGCCCGCAAGGCCACTTCGTCGCGAGAATCCGCGCCGCGCGGGGCGAGCGGGACTGGAACCACCAGGGTGCCGGGCGGCAGATGGCGGGTGGCGGCGCGCACCGTCCGCACCAGGGCATCCGGCCGCACCACCAGATCGGCCGAGCCGGCCACCAGCGGGAGCAGCAGCAGCCGCGCCTTGAGCTGGCTAGCAGCGTGCCTGAGCTGCCCTATCTGCCGGCCGTGCAGCGGGCGGCGGGTGGCGTAGCCGAGCACCGGGCCGTCGGCGAAATCAGCCCGCACGTCGGCTGGATCGCGCCGCAGGTGCCGGAACGGGCCGTGCTCCGGCGGACGGCAGCGGGTGACCGGGCCGCTGAGCCGGACCAGGCCGGCTCCCGCCGCATGCCGCCCGCCGCGCCCCTGCGGCCGGTC
Organism: Streptosporangiaceae bacterium; assembly: GCA_033854735.1. Lineage (GTDB taxonomy): Bacteria > Actinomycetota > Actinomycetes > Streptosporangiales > Streptosporangiaceae > JAWWPY01. Next base: position 31,630 of record JAWWPY010000298.1, read on the forward strand.
GCCCGCCGACCCCAAGGCGAGCCGCTCAGTAATGTCCAGGACAGCAAGTGGCGTGCCCTCGGGATCGTTGAGCAGGGCCTGGCCCGCATCCGGCGGAAGCGCCTCAGCCGGCACGTCGAGTGTGACCGGGGCGGGCCAGGGCGTCCCGTCGGCGAGCGTGCCCCGTTCGGCGACGGAGGCCACATCCGCTCCGGACATGAACCCGGTCAATGGGGCGAATGCACCGGTCAGCAGCAGCTCCAGATCGCCGAGCTGGCCTTCGTCCAGGGTCAGGGACGGCAGGCTCGCGAAGTCCGCCGACAGCCCGGCAGGCGCTTCAGCGGTCACGTTCACCTCCGTCCGGACGGGCGGCCCGGTCACGGCCGCCCAGAGTCACACCCGGGTCACAGCACGCCCAGGGCATGCCCGAGGGTACACGGGCGGTCCCGCTCCAGCCAGGTGCTCCAGCGGGGCGCGCGGCGGTCAGCCGCAGCGGCTGGCCGGGGAGATCAGAGCAGCCGGGCGTAGCGGTATTCGGGCTTGCGCATCACGTACAGCACTTCCTCGTGCGCGTTGGTCAGCCGACCGCGTGACAGCCGGGTCACCAGTCGCTGCGCCGCCAGATACCAACGAGGCGTGGCACCGTGGCTGCCGGCCTGGCCGCCCTGGACCTGACGTTCCGCGATCACGAGGCCGCGCAGCCGCGCATAGTCGTAGACGCCCCGGACCGAGGTCAGTGGCTCGTACACGGCGGGATAGGGACCCGGCTGGCCCGGCTGGCGGTTGCGCCAGACCCGCCGCCTCGACAGGTTGGGCAGAACCCGATCGAGGAACCCGGCCGCGCAGTCCCGGTCACTTATCTGGAGCAGCAGCAGGCCCCCTGGCCTGATCGCCGCGACCAGGCGGTCGAGCACCAGTTCCGCATGGCTGATCCGGTCCAGCAGCCGGACGCACTGCACGATGTCATAAGACCTGGGATGCAGCGCGGCGGCCCGCAGGTCACCGAGGGCGCATGGGCGCAGCCTGGCCTGCGTGGCCACGGCGGCCCTGGTGACCGGCTGGCCGTCATCGATGAGGGCCACGCTGATGTCGGCGCCGTCCTCGCGCAGCTGGTCGGCGCCCAGGTCGCTGGGGGCCGTGGCCGCACCTGCGATCAGCATCGAGATCTGCCGTCCGAAGTGCCCGGATGCGTAGTGGCGGACAGTGCGGGTGAACAGGTCAGCGTCCGGCGGGGGCTCGCTCGCCGGCGGCGGGCTAACCAGCGTCCGCAGCCGGCCATCTGCCTGGATGCCTGACTGGATCCCGCCCGCGTGGAGCCCGCCTGCCTGGATGCTGCCTGCCTGGATGCTGCCTGACTGGATCCCGCTCGCGTGGATCCCGCCCGCGTGGATCCCGCCTGACAGGATCCCGCCGTTCCGCTGAACACCGCGTGCCGATGTCACGGATCCATAGCGTAGTACTCCGCATACTCTACGTGTTGGTTCTCGGCATATCCATGTGCGACCCGGGCCTGGCTCACCTCAAGCAGAACGTAAACTTGAATTGTCCCGCGCCCCGGCCGGAAACGGCCATCCTTGCTCAGCGCGGGCCTTTCGTGTTGCCTAGCCAAGGACACCATGAGCCTCTCCGGACTGCTCAGCGTCATCGCCGATGCCCCGGCGCTCCGGCGCGCCCTAAGCCAGGCCGACGGGACGGCCGCCGACTTCGTCGCCCCATCGGCGCTGCGCCCGTTCCTCGCCGCGGCCCTGGCCGCCCCCCCGGGGCAGCCGCCACGGTTCATCCTCGCGGTGACCGCGACCGCGCGTGAGGCCGAGGAACTCACCGATGCTCTTGGCTCGCTCGTGCCCGCCGAGTCCGTCGCGTACTTCCCGGCCTGGGAGACGCTGCCGCATGAACGGCTCTCCCCGCGGTCCGACACCTCCGGCCAGCGGCTCGCTGTCCTGCGCAGGCTCGCTCACCCGGACCCGGCCAGCCCGCGTACCGGCCCGCTCACCGCGGTGGTCGCCCCGGTGCGCAGCCTGCTGCAGCCGATGGTCGCCGGGCTGGGCGACCTGGAGCCGGTCGAGCTGAGCTCCGGGCAGGCGGCTGACCTTGAGGTCACCGTCGCCCGGCTCGTCGAGATCGGGTACGCCCGCACGGACCTCGTGCAGCATCGCGGCGAGATCGCGGTGCGGGGCGGCATCCTCGACGTGTTCCCGCCCACCGAAGAGCACCCGCTACGGGTCGAGTTCTGGGGCGACACGGTCGAGGAGATCCGCAGTTTCCGGGCCGCCGACCAGCGCAGCCTGCCCGCCACCGTGACCGGCCTGTGGGCGCCGCCGTGCCGTGAGCTGCTGCTGACCCCCGCGGTTCGCGAGAAGGCGGAGCAACTGGCGGCGGATCACCCGGGCCTGGCGGACGTGCTCGGCAAGATCGCAGAAGGCATACCCGTCGAGGGCATGGAGGCGTTCGCCCCGGTGCTGGCGGAACGCATGGAACTGCTGCTCGACCATGTCCCCGCCGGCGGCCTGGTGCTCGCCTGCGACCCTGAGCGGATCCGGGCCAGGGCCGCCGACCTGGTCCGGACCAGCCAGGAGTTCCTTGAGGCCTCGTGGGTGAACGCGGCCGCGGGCGGGCAGGCACCCATCGACCTCGGGGCTGCGGCGTTCCAGCCGATCACCGCGGTGCGCGGGGCGGCGGAGGTGCTCGGCGTCCCCTGGTGGACGATCAGTCCGTTCGACAACGCGGAGAGCCTGGCCGGTCAGGGGGCGGGCGATTCCGGCACTAGGGATTCCGGCACCGGGGATTCCGGCACTGGGGATTCCGGCCCCGAAGACGCGGAGCCGGGAGAAGGCGGCCGCTTGTCGTTGCGGATAGAAGCGAGCCCGGCGGATTCCTACCGCGGCGATACCGCGCACGCGATCGCCGACGTCAGGCGATGGCTGGCGGACGGCTGGCGGGTGGTGCTGGTCACCGAGGGCCATGGGCCGGCCGAACGGCTGACCGAGCTGCTGCGCGGCGAGGACCTCGGTGCCCGGCTGGGGGACCTCGTCGAGGCGCCGGAGCCCGGGGTGCCGTCCGTCACCACCGGGATGATCATTCACGGTTTCAGCTGGGAGTCCGCCCGGCTCGCCGTGCTCACCGAAGCCGACCTGGCCGGCCAGCGCACGGCCAGCAGGGACATGCGGATGCCGAGCCGCCGCCGCGGTGGCATCGACCCGCTGCAGCTCACCGCGGGTGACTACGTCGTGCACGAGCAGCACGGTGTCGGCCGGTACCTGGAGATGACCAGCCGGACCGTCCAGGGCGCGATCAGGGAGTACCTGGTCATCGAGTACGCGCCGGGCAAGCGCGGGCAGCCGGCTGACCGGCTGTACGTGCCTACCGACCAGCTCGACCAGGTCACCAAGTACGTCGGCGGAGAGGCACCGAGCCTGCACCGGCTGGGCGGCGCCGACTGGGCCAAGACCAAGGGCCGGGCGCGCAAGGCGGTCAGGGAGATCGCGGCGGAGCTGATCCGGCTGTACTCGGCGCGGATGGCATCGCCTGGCCATGCGTTCGGCCCGGACACACCGTGGCAGCGGGAGCTGGAGGACGCCTTCCCCTACGTGGAGACGCCCGACCAGCTCGCCGCCATCGACGAGGTCAAGCGCGATATGGAAAGGCCGGTGCCGATGGACCGGCTGATCTGCGGCGATGTCGGATACGGCAAGACCGAGATCGCGGTGCGGGCGGCGTTCAAGGCGGTGCAGGACGGCCGGCAGGTGGCCGTGCTGGTGCCGACCACGCTGCTGGTCACGCAGCACCTCGCCACGTTCAGCGAGCGCTACGCGCCCTTCCCGATCACGGTCAGGCCACTGTCCAGGTTCCAGACCGACGCCGAGGCCGCGCGGACCCGCGAGGAACTGGCCGCGGGGAAGGTCGACGTGGTGATCGGCACCCACCGGCTGCTGTCCCCTGAGGTCAGTTTCGCCGACCTCGGCCTGGTGATCCTGGACGAGGAGCAGCGCTTCGGGGTCGAGCACAAGGAGTACCTCAAGCGGCTGCGCACAGAGGTGGACGTGCTCGCCATGTCCGCCACGCCCATCCCGCGCACCCTGGAGATGGGCGTGGCCGGGATCAGGGAGATGTCCACGATCCTCACCCCGCCGGAGGAACGCCACCCGGTGCTCACCCTCGTCGGTCCCTACGACGAGAAGCAGATAGCCGCCGCCATCCGGCGCGAGCTGCTCCGGGATGGCCAGGTCTTCTTCGTGCACAACCGGGTCAGCTCCATCAACCGGGTGGCCGCGCGGATCGGCGAGCTGGTGCCCGAGGCGCGGCTGGCCGTGGCTCATGGCCAGATGAACGAGCACACCCTCGAGAAGATCATGAGCAACTTCCTGGACCGGAAATCCGACGTGCTCGTGTCCACCACCATCGTGGAGTCCGGGCTGGACATCTCCAACGCCAATACCCTGATCGTCGACCGGGCCGATGCCTACGGCCTGTCCCAGCTCCATCAGCTGCGCGGCCGGGTGGGCCGCGGCAGCGAGCGCGCCTATGCCTACTTCCTGTTCCCGCCGGAGAAGCCGCTGACCGAGACCGCGCACGAGCGGCTGGCCACGATCGCGCAGCACACCGAGATGGGCGCTGGCATGTATGTGGCGCTCAAGGACCTGGAGATCCGCGGTGCGGGCAACCTGCTCGGCGGGGAGCAGTCCGGGCATATCGCCGGCGTCGGCTTCGACCTGTACGTCCGGATGATCGGCGAGGCGGTCAGCGAGCTGAAGGGCGCCGGGCCCGCCGAGCGGCCCGAGGTGCGGGTGGAGCTCCCGGTCAACGCGCACATTCCGCACGACTACCTGCCCGGTGAGCGGCTCCGCCTGGAGGCCTACACCCGGATCGCCGCCATCGATTCGGACGGTGATTCCGCCGCGGTCCTGGCCGAGCTCGCGGACCGGTACGGGCCGCCCCCCGAGCCCGTGCTCAACCTGCTGGCGGTGGCCCGGCTGCGGGCCGACGCGCGCCGCGCCGGGCTCACCGACATCACCCAGCAGGGCTCGTACATCCGCTTCTCGCCGGTCGCGCTGCCCGACTCGCGCGAGGTCCGCGTCCAGCGGCTGTACCCGAAGACTGTGCTCAAGCCGACGGTGCGTAGCATGCTCGTACCGGTGCCGAAGGTGGGGTCGGGCAAGCGCCCTGGAATGCCCGCACCGCCGGGCGCTCTACTGCTGCGCGACCAGGAACTGCTCACCTGGTGCGGGCAGCTCGTCGAGGCGGTGTTCGGCGGGATAGCACCGGTGGCACCTGACGTAACGGCCGCACCGGACGCCTGAGCGTGTCCGCAGGAGAGACGCTGAGAAGGGACGCTGTCGTGCTCCGCACCCCGATCACCCTGGCCGCGGCCGCGCTGGCCGCGGCCCTCGCCCTCACCGCCTGCGGGCCCATCCAGATGGGGTCGGCCGCGATCCTGGGCAACAAGCAGATCTCGACCGCGACCCTCACCGCAGAGGTGAGCAACCTTGATACGGCCTACAAGGCCGGCCATGGGAAGATCCAGCTGCAGTTCGCCGCGTCCGAGATGCCCCAGGAGGTGCTGAGCTGGCTGCTCAGGTTCCGGGTCCAGGAGCGGCTCGCGGCCCGGGAGGGCATCACCGTGACCGACGCGGAGACCCAGCGGGCGCTCGCGGCGGCATCCGCGCAGGCCGCGCAGAGCGGAGCTACCCTGACGAACCTCGCCGTCGCCAACGGCCTCCCGCCGGACCAGGTCCAGGAACTGGGCCGGTACCAGGCGATCGAGAATCTGCTGGTCCAGCGGCTGAACGGCGGAAAGCTGCCGACCTCCGCGACCTCCTCGACGACGCTGCAGGCGCTGGGCGCGAAGTACAACAAGGCGCAGTGCCTGGCCGCCAAGAGCCTGGCCATCAAGGTCAACCCGCAGTTCGGCAGGCTCAACTACGCTCAGATCTCCGTCATCGCCGACGCCAACACCCTGTCGGCGCCGCAAGGCCCCCCGTCGCCGAAGCCGACCGGGACGTCCGCGCCGCGGCTGTCGCCATCATGCTGACCCGCCCGCACCCCCGCGCCGCCTGCCATGTCCATGATCACGGAATATTCCGGACGCATAGCCCCAGAAATACTCCGTGATCATGGAACCTGCCGCCGAGTGGCTCCCTGTCATGGTGGCGCTCGCCGTGATGATGGATCGCGTCCCTCGGGAGCGGTGGTGAGCGACCGGCTGGTGCTGCTCGGCACCTCGGCTACCGTCAGCCCCGGGCTGCTGTCCTGGCCGGCCTGGCAGGTGCTGGCCGGGGCATCGCGGGTCCTCGCGGGCTCGGCAGATCATCCGCTGCTGCCCGCCCTGGGCGAGGCGGGAATCGGCTGGCAGTTGCTGCCCGCTACCGGTGCGCTCCCCGCCGCCGGCAGGAGGCCCCGCCCCGCCGCCGGCAGGACGCCCCGCCCCGCCGCCGGTGGGGGGCCCGGCCCTGCCGCCCTGGCGCGCCTGCTGTCCGCAGCGGCCGCGACGGTGCCTGGCACCGTGGTCTGGCTGTGCGAGGCCGGCCCGATCGCCGGTCCGCCTGACCCTCCCGACGGCAGCCCTGAGACGCTCGCGAAGGCCCTGGCCGAGCTGGGGCCCTCCGGACCTGCCGACGGCGTGGTCGAGGTGCTGCACGGCTCGCTGGACCTGCCGGGCGCGCACGTGCTGCGGCTCGTGGCCGTCATGGACACGCTACGTACCGCGTGCCCCTGGGACGCCGGGCAGACGCACGATTCGCTGGCCCCGCATCTGCTGGAGGAGTCCTACGAGGCCCTGGAGGCGCTGGAGAGCGGTGACGCCAGCGCCCTGCGGGAGGAATTGGGCGATGTCCTGCTCCAGGTGGTGTTCCATGCGCGGGTGGCGGCCGAGCGGTCCGACGGCACCGGGTACACCGTGGACGATGTCGCCGACGGCATCGTGACCAAGCTGGTTCGCAGGCACCCGCACGTATTCGGCGACGTGACCGTCTCTGGCGCGGAAGACGTGAAGCGCAACTGGGATGCGATCAAGGCGGAAGAACGGGAGCTGGCGGCCGGTGGCCCCACCTCCGCGCTGGACAGCGTGCCATTCGGCCAGCCCGCGCTGGCTCTCGCGGCCCAATTGCAGCGGCGTGCCGAACGGGCCGG
>JAWWPY010000299.1:0-2555 GCA_033854735.1 Streptosporangiaceae bacterium
CTCGACGCCTTCGTCGTGCGGCTCACCCTGGTCCCGGCGGTCATGGCGATCGCCGGGTCCAGGATCTGGTACCACCCGAAGTGGTTCGCCAGGTACGTCCCCGACCCCGACATCGAGGGCGAACGGCTCGACCGCCAGATCGCCGAGGGAGAGCTCGCTCCCGCTGGCCGCCCCTGACACCCGCCGGCCGTATCCCCTCACCTCCGGCAGCTGGCAGGCGGGATGCCATTGATCAGCCTGGGCAAGCTGCTGGCGATGCAGATGGACAAACACAGGACGCGCCGGAAACTGGTCGCACCAGCAGCGACCAGTTCCGCTGGCCGCAGGTGTCAGTACCGGTCGGGACGGGGAGATGATCGGGATGGAGGTGCCGATGTCGGCAGAACTACTGCAGCAGGCGCGCGCCGGTGACCGCGACGCGTTCAGCGCACTGGTCGAGCCGCACCGCCGCGAGCTGCAGGTGCACTGCTACCGCATGCTCGGTTCGCTGCAGGACGCCGAGGACGCGCTCCAGGAGACCCTGCTTGCGGCGTGGCTGGCTCTCGACCGGTTCGAGGGGCGCTCGTCGGTGCGCACCTGGCTGTATCGCATCGCGACCAACCGGTGCCTCAACCAGTTGCGCTCCTCCGGGCACCGTCCGGTGACGGCGGCGCAGTTGCCGGTGCCGCCGCCGGAGCCGACCCGGCTGGGTGAGGTGCTGTGGCTGCAGCCCTATCCCGACGTGCTGCTGGAGGGGCTCTCTGATGAGGCGCCCGGGCCCGAGGCCCGTTACGAGTCCCGCGAGGCGATCTCGCTGGCGTTCGTCACCGCCGTCCAGCTGCTGCCCCCAAACCAGCGCGCCGTGCTGCTGCTGCGGGATGTGCTCGGATACCGCGCAAGGGAGACCGCCGGGTTGCTCGGGCTCACTGAGGATGCGGTCACCAGCGCGCTGAAGCGGGCTCGCGCGACGATGGACACGACCCACGTGCCCGTTCCGCCGCCGCTGCCACCCGGTTCGCCGGAGGAGCGCGCACTGCTCGAACGGTTCGTGGCGGCCTTCACCGAGCTGGACGTCGACGCGCTGGTCGCGTTGATGACCGACGACGCGTGGGTGCGGATGCCGCCCCTGCCGTTCGAGTACCGTGGGGCCGAAGCGGTGTACCGTTTCTTCACCGCGCTCAGCACCCACCGGCGGGAGATCGCGCGGATGGTGCCTGTCCGGGCGAACGGTCAGCCGGCCTGGGGCGAGTACCGTCGTGACCCCATCACCGGTGTCCTGCACGTCACGGGCATCGAAGTGGTCGGCGTCGCCGGTGACCGGATCAGCGAGATCACCCGCTTCGAGGCGGCGCTCGCGCCGTACTTCGGTCTGCCCCGAACGCTCGATTAGCTCGAGCGCGCTCACCGGCACCGACGTCGCCTCGATCGGGCCCTGCGACGAGGACGCGCGTCTGCGCCTCAGCGCCAGGCCCGGCCACCATCACCGACCAGGAGAAGCGGGCACCATGTGGACCGTCATCATCGAAGCCCTCGACATGCTGAGCACGGCCGGCGCCAACGTCACCGGCGCGCAGCGCGACGCCCCGACCCCGTGCACTGAGTGGACCGTGACCCAGGTGCTTCAGCACGCGGCTGGCGACCAGCTGGCCTGGGCCGCCGCGCTCGGAACCGGCGCCGGCCCGCAGCACAACCCGTTCGACCCGTCCGGGCACCTCCATGGCAGCGTGGCCGAGCTGCTCGCCCCGGCCGTCGCCGCGGCCACGACGGCCTGGACAGCGATAGCACCCGGCATCGACTCGGTGCCCACCCCGCTGCCGCAGGGCGCGCTGCCCGCCGCGACCGCGGCCGCAGCCTGCGCCCTCGACGCAGCCGTGCACGCCTGGGACGTCACCGCCGCAGCGGGCCACCCCTCGACGCTCACCCCGAGGCTGGCCGCCGACCTGCTGCCTGCGGCCCGGGCCATTGTCGAGCCGCTGCGTCAGTTCGGCGTCTACGCCCCTGCCCTGGTGCCGCAGGCCGGTGACGACACCCTCGCCGAACTGCTCCGCTACCTGGGCCGCGACCCCAACTGGCGGCCCTGACCGTCGCCGGCACAGGTCGGCAACGGATCTGCGCGGCCCAATCCGAAGAGGTGGCCGGCGGGTGGCGAGGGGCGGCAGGGAGACGCTGCCCCCGAGCGTGCGCGCCTTCCCCGAGCGCCGGCCGCTACGGTCCACGGCGAGCCGGCCGTCCCGGTAACGGCGGGCTGAGTGCCGTACTGAGATCATGAAGGGGTGCCGCCGGCCGCGATCCCGGCCTCTGACTAGGGGCGGCCCGGCCCGGAGGAGGAACATGGACGACGCGGTGCTGGTGACGGGCGCGGCGGGAGCGCTCGGGCACGCGGTGGTCGCCGAGCTGCGCGCGCGGGACCTGGCGGTGGTCGCCCTGGACCGGCCGTCGGACGCGCTGGACCAGCTCGGCGCGGAGGACGGGGTGCACCAGGTCGAGGTCGAGCTGGCCAACCGGGACGCGGTCGCGGCCGCGTTCGCCGGGATCGACGCGGTGGCCAGGCCGTCCGCGCTGGTCGCGCTGGCTGG
>JAWWPY010000300.1:0-10622 GCA_033854735.1 Streptosporangiaceae bacterium
TGGCCGGCTGGGCTGGTGCGCACGAAGCCGGCCGTATGTATCTCCAGGTGGAGCGCGACAACATGGCTGCTCTCCGGCTGTACGAGCGGACGGGTTTCCGCGAAATATGCGGTTACCACTACCGCACCGCAGGGTTAGCCTCAGCCTCCGAGCGCCTAGTCAGGCCGTCCCCTCGGTGTCACCATGCGGCCGCCGACCACCTGGGTCCTGCTCGATCCGACAATGACCATGGCCCGCATGTCCACGGCTTGCGGATCAAGCCCGCCCAGGGTGACGAGCTGGATCTGCTGCCCCGGGCGTTCCGCATCGCGCACGACCGCGACCGGGGTATCCGGTGGCCGGTACCCGGCCAGGATGGCCAGCGCGGCACCGAGCTGCCGGCCCGAGCTCGGGCTGGGGCTGGGCAGCGTGCTGAGGATGATCACGAAGTCGGCTTCGGCGACGGCCCGTACCCGGCGCTCGGTCACTTCCCACGGTGTCAGGTCAGACAGCGAGATCACCGCTCTGCCGTCCCCGAGCGGCGCTCCGAGGAGCGCCGCAACGGCCACGCTGGCGGTGACGCCAGGCACCCCCACCACGTCAATGTCTTCGCCCGCGACCTCGGCGGCGGGGCCGGCCAGGGCGCGCGCACCGCCGTCGCCGGAGGCGACGAGCGCGACCGCGTGCCCTCGCCGCGCCTCCCGCACGGCGGCCCGGGCGCAACCTTCCTCCTCGCCAGGCCCGCTGGCGAGGACCCGCGTGCTGGGCCGGAGCAGGTCGGCGATCCGGTCCAGGGACTGGCCGAGGCCAGCCACGACCGAGGCACGGCGTAGTTCGGCAACGGCGCGCGGGGTCAGCAGGTCCCGTACGCCGAGGCCGATGTCGACCAGGGCCAGCCGGCCACGGGGCCGGACCCGGGCCACCGCCACCGTGGCGCTCGCGGACCGGCGCCCGGGAACGACCAGTTCGTCAGCCCCGGCCAGAGCCGCTGCTTCGGCTATGCCAGGCGGGTCGGCCCGGGCCAGTACGGACCGGCTCATCTGCGGCACCTTGACGGTGGCCAGCCGGCTGGCCGAGTAGCTGACCAGCGCCCACCCGCGCGCCCGGGCGGCCTCCGCGATCCCCGCCTCCCCGGCCTGGGCGTCTACCGTCGCCATGGCGGTCACGCAGGCCCGCGAGAGCCCGGCCTCGCCCAGAGCGGAGTCCAGCAACCCCAGCACCTCGTCCGCCGCCACGCTGCTGCCCGCCTCGACCCCGACGATCAGCGACGGCGGCCGCAGCAGCACCGTCTGGGCGCCGACGGGCACGACCCGGTCGGTGATGCGAATCCGGTACTCGCCGACATCGCCCACGGTGGCCGGGAGGGGGGGCAGCGGCCACGTGGCGTCCGCTTCCAGCCGCACCGGCTCGCCGTCGAGCAGGGCCCGGCTGACCGTGCCGACCGCGCCCTCGGTCTGCCAGCCCAGCGTATCCAGCCCCGGCAGGCTGACCGCGTCGGTGGCCGTGGTGATCACCGCGGCCGCGCCGAAAACCCTGGCCACCCTGGCCGCGAGCGCGTTCGCGCCCGCCGCATGGCCGCCGACCACCGCCACCGCATGACGCGCTGACTCGTCGACGCACACCACGGCGGGATCGGTCCACTTACTGTCCAGCAACGGCGCGATAAGCCGGACCGTCGCACCAACGGCGAGGAAGCACACCAGCCCGTCACACTGCGCCCAGGCCTGTGGCAGCGCCTGCCGGGCCGGGCCGTCATAGCTGTATGTCTGGCCAGGCCAGGCGTCCGCCAGCCGGGCGGCAGCGGTCCGGCCCGCCGCGGTAACCGCGATCAGGCCGATCACCGGTGCCCTCCCCGGCGGCCAGTCCGGCCCGCGAGGGCCACCATGTCCCAGCGGCGGCATTCGAGCACGCGGTCAAGCAGACCCCAGCCAGTGGTGATGTGTCAATTCGGTCTGGGGATCATCCTGCCGCCTGCCTTACCTATTTATCCTATCGATATAATCGGGTATGGTCGGAAGTATGTACAGCTTGGATCCGCTGGAGAGCCGCGGCCCGGTCATCGCGGTCATCGGCGGGGGGGCCAGCGGCACGCTGGCCGTAATTCACCTGCTCCGTTCCGCGGCAGCAGCTCAGTGCCCGCTGCGGGTCGTCCTGATCGACCGGCACGGCCGACACGGACTGGGCCAGGCGTACTCCACGGCGCACCCGGCTCACCTGCTGAATGCGGCCGCCGGCCAGATGAGCGCCCTGGCCGGTGACCCGGGTCATCTGCTGCGCTGGGCCGACTCGGCCGGCATTACCCACGACGGGTTCCTGGCCAGGCGCGCCTACGGCCGCTATCTGCGCGAGACGCTGTCGGACACGGAGCGCAGCGCGCAGCCGGTGGCCCGGGTCAGCCATGTCACCTCGCACGTCGTGGCGGTCAGGCGCAACGCCCAGGGCCCTGCGCTGCGGCTGCGCCTGGGCGATGGCTGCATCGACGCCGACGCGGCCGTCCTGGCCATCGGTAACCTGCCGGCCGCGCCGCCGTGCCCCGTCCCGCAGAGCCCTCGGTACATCGCCGACCCGTGGGCGCCCGGCGCGCTGGACGGCGCCGGGGACGGCAGCCCGGTGATCGTCCTGGGCACCGGGCTCACCATGCTGGACGTGGCCATCGCCGTGACAGACGGCAACCGGGCCACCCGCGTGCACGCCATCTCGCGGCACGGCCTGCTCCCGCGCGTACACCCGGGCCAGCCCGCGGCAGGCCGCGCTGGCTGGCTGCCCGCTACCACCGCCGGGGCCGCGGGCCCGGTCGGGCTCACGGATCTCATGTGGCAAGTCCGGGCCGCCGTCGCGGACCGCCCCGGCTCCTGGCCGGACGTGATAGACGGGCTACGGCCGCATGTGCCCGGTCTCTGGCAGCGGCTGCCGATCCGGGACAAGCGCCTGTTCCTCCGGCACGTCGCCCGCTACTGGGAGGTCCACCGCCATCGCATGCCTCCCGCGACCGCCCGCCGGATTACCGAACTCCGGTGCACGGGCAGGCTGTCCGTGCTCCAGGGCCGCATCACCGCGGTCGCCGGGGACCGCGCGGGCCTGCGCGTCCGCATCGACCGTGCCGGAACCAGCGCCGAGCTCACCGCCGGCTGGCTGGTCAACGGCACCGGTCCCGCTTCGGACATAACCGCCACCGCCGACCCGCTGGTGCAGGACCTCCTCAGTAGCGGGCTCGCCCGGCCGGACCCGCTGCGGCTCGGGATCGACGCCGACTCCAGCGGCGCGGTGCTCGACGCGGCCGGCCGGCCCAGCAGCACCATTTTCACGCTCGGCCCGCCCCTGCGGGGGCACTGGTACGAGACGACCGCCATCCCGGAGATCCGCGACCAGGCCGCGGCGCTGGCCCGCCACCTGATGGCCAGCAGCCAGGCGCGCCACCGCCCGGGCAGCGCCGCGTAGCCCCCGCGCTTACCGGGCCGCTTGGGCGAGTTCAAGCAGGGCGTGCAGGTCACTGGCCGCTTCCAGGGCGGCTACCCCGGCGAGCACAACGATCGCCGCCGAGGCGGCGAGCAGGATGATCCGCCGCCGCGGTGGCGGCGTCAGCAGGGCGGCGACGCGCCGGGGCACCGGGCCGGCCCAGGCCACTGATACGCCCCGGGGGCGCGGCCTGACGATGCCCAGGGCGATTCCAGCGGCCCGCTGGCGCCGGGGGCGGGCGAGCAGTGCCACCTGGCCGATGGTCTCCGCCACCAGCCTGCGGTCGCCGGTGACAGCGGCGGCGTGCTCGTCAGCCCAGCGCTCCACGGTGTATTCCACCGAGCGGGAAATCGGGAGCAGCAGCGGGTTGGCCGCGGCCGCCAGGCGGGCCACGGCGGCGAAGAGATGGTGCCGGCCGGCCAGGTGCGCCTGCTCATGGGCGATCAGCGCCGCCCGGCGCCGGCTGTCCAGGCTGTCGAGCAGGTGACCCGAGACCACGATGCGGCCGGGCCAGCCGGGCAGCGCGTAAGCCTCGATGAACGGGCCGGGCACGACAACGATGCCGTCGTCGGCCTCGAGCCTGGCGGCGCGCCGGTATGACTCAGCCAGGGCACGTGCCCGGTTACGGAACATGACCGCGACTGCCACCGCCGCCCCGGCCAGCGCCAGCGCGGCAGCCGCCCCGGCGGGCGCGGAGATGGGATCACCGCGCCGCATGACTGCTTGCGAGTATTCCCCCACCGCGGCCAGTACCGGCGTCCTGGCCGCGGCGAACGCGGCCAGCAGCGCCAGTGCGGCCGTGCTGCACCCGGCCAGTGCCACCGTGGCCGATGTGAGCAGCCAGGTCGCCTGGCGCGGCTCCAGCCGGGCCGCCAGCGGGCGGGCGGCTGCCCCGGCCAGGGCCGGGATGATCAGTGCCGGGACAATCAGTGGCAGGTACAGGTGCCACATGCGGCTACTCCCGCCCCTCAGCCCGGTCACGATCCGCGGCCTGCGGGTCCCCGTCGCCGGCCAGCAGGCGGCTCAGCAGCCGGGCATCACGCCCGGAGAGCCCGGACACGAACCGGCTTAGCACCGCACCGCGGTCGGTACCGGTGCCCAGCGCGTGACTCATCCGGCTGGCCGCGAGGCTGGCCTCATCGACCGGCGTGTAGGTGAACCCGCGCCCGACCCGCTGGCGCGTCAGCAGACCCTTCGCATGCAGCCGGGAAACGATGGTGACGACCGTGCTGTACGACAGTTCTCCCGGCTGCGCTCCCTGCCGCACTGGCGCGAGCTGCTGGCGGACCTCGCCGGGGCTCAGCGGCCCGCTCGCCTGGCGAAGTATCCCGAGGATCTCGGATTCCAGCGCTCCGGCGGCACGCCGCGCCGCGCCAGCCGAGCTTCCGGAGGCGTCCTCGGGGCTGTGATCAAGCACGCCGCCTCCTGTCCCGGTTATCATCTACGAATCCTGTAGATGCTCTACAGTTGCTGTAGAACCCGACGGGTTCGAGTATGCCATTGCGGCTTCCCGCTGGGCGCGCCCTCCGCGGATTGCCCCGGTGGCCGGGGACGCGCGACACCATTGATCCTCAGTGAAGGGGCCCGGCATGACCCACCTGACCTACCTGGAGGCGGCCGTCGTCGGCCTGGTCCAGGGCGTCTCCGAGATGTTCCCGGTCTCCAGCCTGGGTCACAGCGTGCTGATCCCCGCCATCATCGGCGGCAGCTGGGCCCGCGACCTCAACGTCGCCACGGCCGAGTCGCCCTATCTCGCGTTTATCGTCGGGCTGCACGTCGCCACCGCGATCGCGCTCATCATCTACTTCTGGCGGGACTGGGTCAGGATCATCGGCGGCTTCTTCTCCTCGATACGAGATCGCCAGGTTGACACCGCCGACCAGAAAATGGCCTGGATGATCATCCTGGCGACCATCCCGGTCGGGATCGCCGGCCTGGCCTTCGAGCACGCCTTCCGGGTGATCTTCGGCAAGCCGGTGATCGCCGGGATCTTCCTCGCCGTGAACGGCCTCATCCTGCTGGCCGGGGAGCGTTACCGGACCCGCGCGTCGCTAGCGGCCGACGCCGCGATCGCCGAGGCACGGGAGCCCGCCGAGCTGGTGGGGGGACCCAGGCACTCGGCCGGCGGCTCTTCCCAGCGCCAGCGCGAGCAGGCCGGGACGATCCAGGCTGACCGGCGGCTGGCCTCGATGAGCTACCCGCAGGCGGTAACCGTCGGGGCCGCGCAGATCCTGGCGCTGCTGGCCGGAATCAGCCGGGACGGCGTCACCATAGTCGCCGGAATGGCGCGCGGGCTGTCCCGCGAGGACGCCGCCCGGTTCGCGTTCCTGCTCGCCACCCCGGTCATCCTGGCGGCCGGCGCGCTGAAGATCCCGGACCTGGCCGGCCCGCTCGGCGCCGGGATCCACGGCCAGATCCTGCTCGGCAGCGCGGCGTCTGGCATCGGCGCCTACCTGTCAGTCCGCTTCCTGCTCCGCTACCTGCGCACCCGGACCCTCACCCCGTTCGGGGTCTACTGCCTCATCGCAGGCCTGGCCAGTGTCGCCTACCTCGGCCTGGTGAAGTGATGCCCGGCCCGCCCCCAGCCACCACGGGATCCCACTACAGGAAGAAAGCAAGTCCGTGCAGCATTTCATAGCCACCTACGGGTACCTCGCCATCTTCCTGCTCATGGTGGCGGAATCGGCGTGCATACCAGTCCCCTCTGAGCTGATCATGACTTTCGGCGGCGCGCTCGCCGCCGGCGCTGTCCCGGGGACCAGGCTCAACCTGATCGTCGTGATCATCGCCGGGGTGGCGGGCAACGTCGTCGGCAGCTACATCGCGTGGGCGGTGGGCCGTTATGGCGGTCAGCCCGCACTGCGGCGGTGGGGCGGCCGGTTCTGGCTGCGCGAGCACGACCTCGATCGGGCCAACCTCTGGTTCGACCGGTACGGCGCCCGGGCCGTCCTGATCGGCCGCCTGCTGCCGGTCGTGCGGACCTTCATCTCACTGCCCGCCGGGATAGCGGGCATGGAGCCGGTGCGATTCGGGATCTACACCACCATCGGGTGCATTCCGTGGACGGCCGCGCTCGCCTACGCCGGATATGCCGTCGGCGCCAACTGGCAGTCGATCGTCAACGGCTTCCACGGCCCGACGTACATCATCGCCGCGGTCGTGGTGATCGCCCTGGCCGTCGCCATCTGGCGTTACTCCCGGCAGCGCAAGGCCGAGAACACAGCCCCGTGAGCAGATCCCTCCGAGCCGGCCATGGTGACGGCGCCGTCGGCGACCTCGCCTAAGGGATGGGTGCGGCGCCCGGTGAACTGCGTGACCACGCTCCCGGCCAGCAGGACGAGCACCCCGTAGGCTCCGAGCGGAGCGGCCGCCGCGGACCCGAATGCCGCCGCCGCGATCCCGGCCGCGACCGCGAAGTCGCGCATGGCCACCGGAAGCATCACCGCCGCCGCCCGGCCGGCCGGAAGGCGCAGTGACAGGACACCGCCGAGCGCGGCCGAACCGGCGATGTAGGCGACGAGCGCGGCGATGACCCGGGTATAGGCGGCATCGAGCCTGATCTCGCTGGCTACCTGCCCCAGCAGGACCAGCAGCGCGACCACGGTGACAATCCGGATAAGGGCATCTAGGCGCTTCCCGGGTGACCCGATGGCACGCAGCCCGGCCCCCGCGGCCAGCGGCAGCGCGACGACGACGGCCAGGGTGATGAGCAGTCCAGCCGAGGACACGGTGACCGACGCGCCCATGACCGAGAGGATCGGGCCGGCCGCCAGCACGGTCACGACCGTGGACGCCACCAGGATCACCGCGCAGACCGCCGCGTCGCCACCCGCGATGACACACAGGGCCACCGTGGCCACTTCAGCGGGCGCAACGCCGACCGTCTGCATTCCCGACCGGAGCACCGGATCGGTGATCAGGCGGCTGGCCGCCCAGGCCAGCGCGGGCAGCGCCAGGGTGCTGACGAGCAGGACAACGGTGACGCGCCGCCACGCCATGCGGACAGCGGCCAGATCCGCCATACGCAACGACAAGCCGGTGGCAAAGACCAGCACAGCCAGCGCGGCATCGATGCCATTCCCGGCGGACACGGCGAGTCCCGGCGCCGGTACCGCGATCCCGGCGGCCGCCACCGCGACCACGAGCAGCAGCAGGAAGCGCTCCAGTGCAGCAGCCCCCGCACCCAGAATGCGCCCAGGTTCGCGCGCCCGCTGCCGCCCGCCGTCACCGCCCATGTGGCACCCTCTCTGGTCCACGCCACGGTAGAGCACCAGGACAGTCCGGGTGGGCGGCCGGCTATGGTCCGACTTCGTAACCCAGTTCGTGCGCCGCGTCCGGTTGCGTGATGGACGCCGTCACCATCGTCCCGTGGTCGGCCACCCAGCTTTGCCGCTTCGGCGTTAAGCGTTAAGGAGTCAGCGGTGGTTGACATCGCCACCGGCCCGATGGCCGGCCAGACGGTTCTGGTCACCGGCGGCACCGGCGGGATCGGCCAGGCCACCGCCATCGGCCTGGCCGCGATGGGTGCCCGGGTCGGCCTCACCGGCCGCGACATCGCCCGGACCCGGGCCGCGGCGGCGGACGTCGCTACAGCGTCCGGCAATCCGGCGGTGGATCCGTTCCCCGCCGACATGTCATCGCAGGCCGAGGTGCGGCGGCTGGCCGGTCAGGTTCTGGCGGCGTACCCGCGCCTGGACGTGCTGGTCAACAACGTGGGCGGGTTCTGGGCCACCCGCCGGCTCACCGCCGACGCGCTGGAGCACACCTTCGCCGTCAACCACCTCGCCCCGTTTCTGCTCACCGGCCTGCTCCTCGATCGGCTCAAGGCCAGCGCCCCGGCCCGGATCGTGACCGTGTCCTCCGGCGCCCATGCCATGGGGGCGATCAACTTCGACGATCTCCAGGGTGAGCGCAGCTACTCCGGACAGCAGGCCTATAGCCAGTCGAAGCTGGCCAACGTCATGTTCACCTACGAGCTGGCGCGCCGCCTGGAGGGCACCGGTGTCACCGCCACCGTGCTGCATCCGGGCGTGGTGCGCACCGGATTCGCCGCCGAGGATCCGCCGCCGATGTGGAAGGTATTCCTTCCCCTGATACGGCCATTCCTCAAGACGCCAAAAAAGGGCGCGGCCACCTCGATCTACCTGGCTTCTTCACCGGAGGTCGGGGGCGTCGCCGGCAAGTACTTCGCCGACCGCAAACCGACGACCTCCAGCCCGTCCTCCTACGACACCGCCGCAGCGGCGAGGCTGTGGCAGGTCAGCGTCGACCTGGTGGGACGCACGGCCGGCGTCTAGCCCCCTCGGCGCGGGGGGGTAGGGCCGGTACCGCTGGGTGTGCCCCGTCCACAGTCCGGCTGTCCGGGCCGGCGCTTAGCCTGTGCGTATGCTGGTGGCGCGATCCGGGAGGGACCTCGATGGCTGACGCCGACGACGTACGCCGCCTCGCGCTGGCCCTGCCTGACGTGGCGGAGATCGAGAGCGACGGCTTCGACTTCCGGGTGGCCAACAAGGGGTTCGTCTGGTCCTACCCCGAGCGCAGACCGGGAAAGCCGCGGCTCATCCGGACCGACATCGCGGTGCTGTTCGTCGGCGACGAGGCCGAGAAACAGGCTCTCCTCCTCGGCGAGCCCGAGATCTTCTTCACCACCCCCGGCTACGACGGCTGGCCGCTGGTGATGCTGCGGCTGGCCGAGGTGGACGCCGAGCGCCTGAGGGAGCTCGTGACCGACGCATGGCGGATGCGCGCCCCGGAGGCGCTCGCCGGCGAGTTCGACGAGGCCGACGGCCCCTCGAGCACCGGCGCAGAAGAGCGCGTCTTACCCGAGGGGCAAACAGCTGCGACCCGCGAACTCATCGCCGCGCTGAGCTGACCCCTAGTACGGACCCGTGAACGGTGCCGGCAGGAACCGATCCGACCGCTGGATACCAGGCCAAGTCCCCGGGCTGTCCCAAAAGTGTCAGAGTCCGATATTCGGCTTGCCGGCGCCGTAGGAATCTTTCGGGCTTACGTGCTGCGCTGTGAGTTGACCGGCTGCCGGAGGTTGGTGCCAGGCTGGTGCCGGGCTGGCCGGGACGGTATCAGGACACCTTGGAGATAAGGCTCTCGTGGAGTGCGTCGATGGAACGCCGCACGTCCGCTGGGTCCTGGGTGGGCAGGCCGACCATTACCCGGGTTACGCCGAGATCCTGGTAGCGCTTGACGGTGTCGGCATCGCAGTCTTGGCCGGCTCCTGCTGTAATCTCGATCCTGGCGGGGTCTCGCCCCGCTTCCTCTGCGCTGCGCCTGACGATCCGCAGGAGTTCGGCCAGCCGGTCAGGTGCGACCGCGGGGTAGAAACCATCGCCGATTCTCCCGGCTCGCGCGGCCGCTGCCTCGGTGTGACCGCCGACGATGACGGGAATGCCCGGGACCTGTAGCGGCTTGGGGAAGCAGAGGGTTCTGCGGAACTGTACGAACCGGCCGGTGAAGGTGGCTTCTCCGGCTGCCCACAGGCGGCGCATGACCTGGATGTACTCGTCGGTCCGGGCGCCTCTGTGCTCCCACGGCACGCCGAGGGACTCGAATTCCTCTTTCAGCCTGCCGACGCCGACGCCGAGGAGCAGCCGACCGCCGGAGAGCCGGTCAATCGTCGCCGCGCGCTTCGCGAGCTCGACCGGGTTGTGCTCCGGGAGGATCAGCATCCCGGTGCCGAACGCGATGTGCTCGGTGACCGCCGAGAGGAACGCGATCCAGTCGAGCGCGTCGGCGAACCTGGCGTCCGGCATCCGGCCGCTGGAACTGTAGGGATAGGCCGACTGGTAGACGCCTGGTATGACGATGTGCTCATAGGTCCACAGTGACTCGATGCCTGCCGCTTCAGCGGTCCGGGCGAGCGCGACGGCGTGGTCGCGTTCGGCGAATGCGGCGATGTTTGCCCCTGCGATGCCGATCTTCATTGCCCTGTCTCCCTCCTCCGGGCCAGCGCGGTCCCGCTTCAGTTGACGGTGGGGGTGAGACCGCCGTCGATCCGCAGGTTGGCGCCGTTGATTGACGCGCCCAGCGGGCTTGCTACCAGCGCGACGAGGGCGGCTACCTCGGCGGGTTCGGCCAGGCGTCCCGATGGGTTGGCGAGCGGGCCGGACAGCAGCGCTGTCCGGGCGGTCTCGAAATCATCGCCCATTCCCTGGGATCTGCCGAAGCTCACG
>JAWWPY010000301.1:0-8549 GCA_033854735.1 Streptosporangiaceae bacterium
AGGGGGGAAACTGGCTCCGAACGTCCAACACCGCGGAAGTGACACCGGTGCCTGCTGAGGGAGGGACCCAGATGAGTTGCGAAGACCTGATCTGCGCCAGCTGCGCGGGGCCGGTGGTCGAGGCACGGTGCCCTGCCTGCCAGTCGGCGCGGGCCCAGGTGCACCATCACTCCGGCGGCCTGAGCCTGCCCGTGATCGCCATGCTGCTGCTGGCCGCGCTCGCGCTGGCCATCATGCTGCAGGTGGCCCACTAAGCCGGCCGGATCACGGCCGGCCGGATCACCGCCGGCCGGATCACCCTTCGGCGGGCTGCTTGCGCAGCCAGCGGATCTCAGCCTCGATGAAATCGTCGATCTCGCCGTCCATGACCGCGGCGGTGTTCCCCGTCTCCAGCCCGGTCCGCAGATCCTTGACGTTCTGGTACGGGTGCAGCACATAGTTTCGAATCTGGGTGCCCCAGCTGCCCGTGGAGTCACCGCGCAGCTCGTTCATCTTGGCCGTCTGCTCCGCGCGCTTGCGCTCCAGCAGCTTGGCCTGGAGCACCGCCATGGCGGTGGCCTTGTTCTGGATCTGGCTGCGCTCGTTCTGGCAGGAGACCACGATCCCGGTCGGCAGGTGGGTGATCCGCACCGCCGAGTCGGTCGTGTTCACGCCCTGCCCGCCCGGCCCGCTGGACCGGTAGACGTCCACCCGGATGTCGTCGTCGGGGATCTCGATATGATCGGCCCGCTCCACCACCGGGATGACGTCCACCCCGGCGAACGAGGTCTGCCTGCGGCCCTGGTTGTCATACTTGGAAATGCGGACCATACGGTGCGTGCCGTGCTCGCCACGCAGCGTGCCATAGGCGTACGGGGCCTTGACCGCGAAGGTGGTGGACTTGATCCCCGCCTCTTCCGCGTAGGAGGTGTCGTAGATCTCGGTGGGGTACCCGTGCCGCTCGGACCAGCGCAGGTAGATGCGCCGCAGGCCCTCGGCCCAGTCGGCCGCGTCGGCGCCCCCGGCCTGGGCGTTGATGGTGATCAGCGCCTCCCGTGCGTCGTACTCCCCCGACAGCAGGGTGCGGATCTCGAGCTGGTCGATCTCCTTGCGCAACTTGGCCAGATCACGGACGGCTTCCTCGCGAGTCGGCTCGTCATTCTCCTGCGCCGCCAACTCGAACATCACCCGGGTGTCGTCGAGACGCTGCCGCAGTCCCTCCAGGCGGGCCAGTTCCCCCTCCAGGTACGAGAGCCGGCGACCGAGCGCCTGCGCCTTGTCCGGGTCGTCCCAGAGCCCGGGATCCCCGGCCCGCTCCCGCAGATTGTCCGCCTCGCGCCGCATGACCTCAGGGTCGAGGACCGCCTCCACGCTGGCCAGAGTCGACGACAGTTCCGAGATTTCACCCGTAGGGTCGGTACCTGTCATGGCGGAAAGCCTACGCGAGCGCGGCGGTTCAAAATGACCATGACGCGGATGCCACGTATCACGCGTGATCCGGGAGGGTGATCGCCGCGACCAGAGTGCGGATCGCCCGCACCGCCACCGACAGGGTGGCCACCGTGAAACTGTCGCTCTCCCAGATTTCGGTGAGCGTCTGGGTGGCGCGCGCCGCGGCCGACTGGTTGCGCTGAGCCCAGGCGGCGAGGCGCTCCTCCGGGCTGCCCGGGCCGGTGACCTGGAGCACGTCACGGGCGATCGCGGCGTGCGCGGCGTACACGTCCTCGCGAAGAGCGGCCCGGGCCATGGTGTTCCACCGGTCTTCGCGCGGGAGCGCGGTGATCCGGTCGCGCAGCCGGGCGATCTGCAGCCGGTCGGCCAGGTCGAAGTAGGCTTCCGCGGTCTCCTCGATGCCGCGGCCCGTCGCCGCGGCGATCTCCACCAGGTCGAAGGCTGAGTAGGCGGGGACCATGGCCGCCACCTGCTCGGCGAGGTCCGGGGGGACCCCGCGCGCGGTGAACGACTCCAGCCGCTCGGCGAATTCGGTGGCGTCCCGGCCGGTGAGCAGCTTGGGCACGCCCGTGGTGACCGTGCGCACACCGCCAGCGAAGAAGTCGATCGTGGCCTGGATGTCAAACGGCGGCCGGCGGCTGTCCAGCAGCCAGCGGGTGGCCCGCTCGGCGAGCTTGCGGGCCTCCAGCATCAGGGCGATCTGGGCGGCCACCTCCACCTGGCCGTCCAGTGCCTCCACCCGGGCCCAGAACGCGGGCAGATCGAAGACCTCGCGGGCCACCAGCCAGGCCCGGCTGATGTCGGGGGCAGATGCCCCGGTCTCCTCGTTGAGGCGGAACAGGAAGGTGGTGCCCGACCGGTCCACCATGTCGTTGACGACCGTGGTGGTGATGATCTCGCGGCGCAGCGGGTGGGAGTCCATCCGGTCGGCGAACCCCTCCTGCAGCGGCACGGGGAAGTATCTGGACAGTTCCAACCGCAGGTAGGGGTCATCGGGCAGGGTGGAGGCCAGCATCTCCTGGGCGGCAACGATCTTGGCCTGGGCGAGCAGGACGGCGAACTCGGGCCCGGTCAGGCCCATTCCCGCGGACCGGCGCTCGGCGATCACCTTGTCCCCGGGCAGCACCTCCAGGCGTCGTCGCAGCCGCCGGTCCCGCTCGAGTTTCCGCAGGTAGCGAGCGTGTACGTGGAGCATGGAGGCGGCCTGGGCGCGGGCCGCGGCGATGGCCCGGTTCTGGTGATAGTTGTGCCGCAGCACCAGGGTGCCGACCTCGCCGGTCATCTCGTGCAGCAACCGGTTCCGGTCGGCCGGGGCGAGATCGCCGCGGCTGACGCTGTCGGCGAGCAGGATCTTGATGTTCACCTCGTGGTCGGAGGTGTCCACGCCCGCCGAATTGTCGATGAAGTCGGTGTTGACCAGGCCCCCGGCGAGCGCGTACTCGATCCTGGCCGCCTGCGTCAGCCCCAGGTTCCCGCCCTCCCCGATCACCCGGGCCCGCACCTGGGGGGCGTCAACGCGGACCGCGTCGTTGGCCCGGTCCCCCACGTCCGCGTTCGACTGGGCGGCTGCTTTCACGTACGTGCCGACCCCGCCGTTCCACAGCAGGTCCACCGGCGCCCGGAGGATGGCCGAGATCAACTGGTCCGGGGACATGGCGAGCGCGCTGTCGTCCAGTCCCAGGACGGCCTGGGCCTGCGGGGACAGCCGGACGGACTTCGCGGTCCGGGGCCACACCCCGCCGCCCGCCGAGATCAGCGACGGGTTGTAGTCCGTCCACGAGGAACGTGGCAGGCCGAACATCCGCTCCCGCTCGGCGAAGCTCACCCCGGGATCCGGGTCCGGGTCAAGGAAGATGTGCCGGTGGTCGAAGGCGGCGACCAGCCTGATCTGGCGGGACAGGAGCATCCCATTGCCGAACACGTCCCCGGACATGTCACCGATCCCCGCGACGGTGAAGCTGCCGGAGTCCACGTCCAGGCCCAGGGTGGCGAAATGGAACCTGACCGACTCCCAGGCGCCGCGGGCGGTGATCCCCATCTTCTTGTGGTCGTAGCCCTCGGAGCCGCCGGAGGCGAACGCGTCGCCCAGCCAGTACCCGTAGCTTTCGGAGATCTCGTTGGCCGTGTCGGAGAAGGTCGCGGTGCCCTTGTCCGCGGCGACGACCAGGTAAGGGTCGTCGCCGTCGTGCCTGACCACGCCAGGCGGCGGCACGATCCGGCCCGCGTGCAGGTTGTCGGTTACGTCCAGCATGGCCTTGATGAAGGTGCGGTAGCAGGCGAGCACCTCGGCCTGGTACGCCTCACGATCGGCCGGGTCCGGCAGGCGCTTGCAGACGAACCCGCCCTTGGCCCCGGACGCCACGATGATCGAGTTCTTCACCTCCTGCGCCTTGGCCAGGCCCAGGATCTCGGTGCGGAAGTCCTCGCTCCGGTCCGACCAGCGCAGCCCGCCTCGCGCCACCGCCGCGAACCGCAGGTGCACCGCCTCCAGGCGCGGGGAGTACACGAACAACTCGAACTGCGGCCGGGGAGCAGGCAGGTCGGGCACCGCCGCCGCGTCCAGCTTGAACACCAGGTACGGCAGGTCCGCACCGCCCGGGCCGCCCGGCATCGTCCGGAAGTAGTTGGTCCGCAGCGTGGCCTGGATCAGGGCCAGGTAGGCGCGGAGCACCCGGTCGTGGTCCAGGACCGCGACATCGTCGAGTTCGCCGAGGATCTCCTCGGCGATCGCCTCGCTGCGTTCAGCCTCCCCGCCCTGGACACCCTGGAGTACGGGGTCGAACCTGGACTCGAACAGGCGGACCAGGAGCCTGGTCACCGTGGTGTTGGAGCGCAGCACCCGCTCGATGTAATCCTGGCTGAACCGGGTGCCCGCCTGGCGCAGGTACTTGGCGTAGGCGCGGACGACCACGGTCTGCCGCCAGGTCAGCTGGCCGTCGAGCACCAGCGCGTTGAACCCGTCATCCTCGATCACGCCCCGCCAGAGCGCGGTCAGCGCGTTCTCGAACGCGACCTTGAGCGGTCCCGGATGTGCCGCCTGACCGCCGGTTCGGCGCAGGCCAAAGTCATATATCCAGAACGGCTCGCTGAGGCACTCCCCGGAAAACTCATACGGATGCTCATCAACGACTTCCACGCCCATGTGCTGGAGGCGCGGCAGGACATCGGTGAGGGTGATCGGCGAACCGGTCCGGTAGATGGTCAGCCGCCAGACGCGTGGCGCGGCATCCCGCGGGTCGCGGGACGGCTCCTCCGGTACGGGCCTGCCGCCCGCGAAGCTCTCGGCCTCCCACAGGTCGAAGGCGATGGCCTGGTCGGACTCCAGCAGGCTGAGCACGCGGGTCAGGTCGGCCAGCGCGTACTGCGCGGGCACGTCCGCCTTGTAGGTCTCGGGGATCGAGTCCCGGCAGATCTCCAGCAGCGCCCGGGCCTGGCGCTCGCCCAGCTCGCGGGTCGCCTCCTCGGCGAGGTCGTCGTCCCAGGAGCGGACGGTAGCGGCCAGCTTCCGTTCCAGCCGGGCCGCGTCTACCTCGGGGAGCCGCCGCCCGCGCTCGATGCGCACCACCACGTGCAGCCTGGCCAGCGCTGATTCGGTGACTGTGGCCGCATAGTCGACCGATACCCCGTCGAAGGCGGCGCGCAGGATCTCCTGGACGCGCAGCCGGATCGGCGTGGTGTACCGGTCCCGGGGCAGGTAGACCAGGCAGGACATGAACCGGCCGTAGATGTCTTTGCGCATGAAAAGCCGGGTCTGCCTGCGCTGGCGCATGCCGAGCACCCCGACGGCGATCGGGGTGAGCTCCGGCACGGAAATCTGGAACAGCTCCTCGCGCGGGTAACCCTCGAGGATCTCGGTCAGGTCCTGGCCGTCATGGCTGTCGAGGGTCATCCCGGCCGCCTGCAGCACGCTGTCCAGCTTGCGCCGCAGGACCGGGATGCGGGTGATGCTCTCGTGGTAGGCGGCGTGCGTGTACAGGCCGAGGAACCGGTACTCGCCGCGGACCTCGCCGGTCTCGTCGATCCGCTTGACGGCGACGTAGTCGAGATAGCTCGGCCGGTGCACGGTGGACCGCGAATTCGCCTTGGTCAGGATCAGCCGCTGCGGGTCGGTGGCCCGGGCGCGCACCTCGGCGGGCAGCGCCGCGAAGGAGTTCGAGCTGTGCCGGTCGTCCCGCAGGATGCCCAGGCCGGTGCCGGCCACCGCGAGCAGCGTCATCCCGTCGGGCCCGCCGGTCAGGTCGTACTCCCGGTAACCGAGGAACGTGAAGTGGTTGTCGGCCAGCCAGCGCAGCAGCGCCTGGGTCTCGGCCGGCACCCTGGGGCCCTCCTCCGCGGCCAGCCGGTCGGCCAGCCTGACCGCCATGGCCTGCATCCGCGTGTAGTCCTCCACGGCCACCCGGACGTCGTGCAGTACCCCGCGCAGTTCCTGTTCCAGTTCCGCCGCACGGATGGCACCGGGCCGCGCGGCGATCTCAATGTGCGTCCACGACTCGGCGATCTCGTCGTGGCCGGGCCTGCCACCACCCAGCCTGCCACCACCGGGGCCACCACCACCGGGGCCGCCACCCGCCTTGATGTCGCTGAGCGGGCAGATCACCTCGCGCAGCGCCCCCGCCACGTTCCTGCGCACCAGGAGCTGGGGGTGTACCACCAGGTCGCTGTCGAGGTCGTGGCGGGCCAGGGCCATGGTCACCGAGTCGACGAGAAATGGCATGTCGTCGGTGACGATGTCCACCACGGCCCGGCCCGCGCCGAACGTGGCCCCCCCGGCCGGGCGCACCCGCACCTCGGCGCGGCCCTGCGGCCTGCCCGCCGCGAGCCGCGCGTGCTCGACGGCGACCGCCCTGATCCGGGCCGGGCCGGCCGCGGCCAGGTCCTCGACCGGGACATGCCGGTAGTAGGCGCGCAGGTATCTCAGCAGGTCGCCGACACCCGCATCACTCAGCCCGCCCTCGTCAGCCAGCACCGCCGCCTCAGCCAGCACACCCGCGTCGCCCGGCCCGGCCGCGCTGGCCAGCAGGGCGTCTCTCGCGTCGTCTGCCGCCTCCGACATCCGTCCCACTCCCTACAGGTGATCCCGCAGCTCCCACAGCAGCGGGTAGTAACGCAGGGGCACCCGCTGGCGCAGGTACGGCGCACCGGTCGACCCCCCGGTGCCCGACTTGGTGCCGATCTGCCGTTCGACCATCTGGACGTGCCGGGCGCGCCACAGCGCGGCCAGCTCATCGTGCGTGAGCAGGTCCTCGGCGAGCTGCCACAGGTCGCCGTGGGCCGCCCGGTCCATGGCCACCTCACGCAGCGTCACCAGCACCTGGTCGCCATCACCGGCCGGCAGTCCCCGGCCGGCCAGCAGGGCGAGATAGGCATCCCACAGCGACGGCTCGACGAGACGGCGCCGCAGGCTGTTCCGTTGCGTATCTGAAATTGACCTGAAGCGAGCCAGGAAGCCCGCGTCCTTGGCGCCGGAGAGGAACTCAACCTCGCGGTACTGGACCGACTGGAACCCGCTGGCCGGCGCCAGGACCGACCGGAACTCCAGGAAATCCTGCGGGGTCATCGTCTCCAGGATGTCGACCTGCGTGACCAGCAGCCGCTCGATCGCGTGTACCCGGTGCAGCAGGTGCCTGGCCCGCGGGGGCTGGCCGGCCGCCATCGCGTCGCGGGCCGCCTCGAGCTCATGCAGCAACTGCTGGAACCAGAGCTCGTAGACCTGGTGCACGGTGATGAACAGCAGCTCGTCGTGGGCGGCCGGATCGGCCTGCGGAACCTGCTGGGCGAGCAGCTCCGGCAGCCGCAGGTAGCCGCCGTAGGTAAGCTGGCCGCCCTCTTCACCGAAGCTGCGCGGAGATGGCGCCGGGGGCGACATGGCCGCACCACGCCGCCCAGGTGGTGTCACGAAGTGCCCTCAATCAACGTTGATCGTTCCGCCTCGCTCCGTCTGACTGTACTTCGGCCCCGGCCAGCGGCGCGAACAGGCCGAGCACCTCGGGGTTGGCCAGCGCGTCCGGGTCGGCCGCGTCCGCCACCCGCATGCCGAGGAGGATCTTCCTGACCGGTACCTCGAGCTTCTTGCCGGACAGCGTCCGGGGGATCCCGGGCACCTGGTGGATCTCGTCCGGCACGTGCCGTGGCGACAGCTCGCCGCGCAGCGCGGCCCGGATCCTGGCGACCAGCCCGTCGTCGAGTTCACTGCCGTCCGCGATCACCACGTACAGCAGCAGCCGGCCGTCCTGGCCGAGCTGCCCGGTGTCCACCACCAGGCTATCGGTGACTTCCGGCAACCGCTCGACTACGCGGTAGAACTCGCTGGTTCCCATCCGCACGCCGCCCCGGTTCAGCGTCGCGTCCGAGCGCCCGTAGATGACGGATTCCCCGTCCGGCAGCATCCGGATCCAGTCGCCATGCCGCCACACGCCGGGGTAGGCGTCGAAATAGCTGGCCCGGTACTTCGCATCGCCGGCATCGTTCCAGAAGCCGACCGGCATCGAGGGCATCGGCGCGGTGATCACCAGTTCCCCCACCTCCCCGGTCACCGGCTCGCCGCCGGGGCCGTAGGCCTCCACCTTCGCGCCCAGGCAGCGGCCCGCGATCAGGCCCGCCCGGACCGGGAGCAGCGGGCTGGGCCCCACGAAACCCGTGCACAGGTCGGTGCCGCCGGAGAACGAGCCGAGTTGCAGGTCCTTGCCCACCTGGTCGTAGACCCAGTGGAACCCCTCGGGAGGCAGCGGGGAGCCGGTCGAGCCGATGCCGCGCAGCCTGCTGAGGTCCATGTCCTGGCCCGGCGACAGGCCTGCCTTGGCGCAGGCGAGCAGGTACGGCGCCCCGGTTCCGGCGTAGCTGACGCCGGTCCGCGCGGCCAGCCGCCACAGCGCGCCGGTATCCGGGTACGTGGCGCTGCCGTCGTAGAGCAGCACAGTTACCCCGGCCAGCAGACCGCCGACCAGGTAGTTCCACATCATCCAGCCGGTGGTGGTGTACCAGAAGAACGTGTCGCCGGGACCGATGCTGGTATGGAACGACAGCGCCTTCAGGTGCTCAAGCACGATCCCGCCGTGGCTGTGCATGATCGCCTTGGGCAGGCCCGTGGTACCCGACGAATACAGGATCCACAACGGATG
>JAWWPY010000302.1:0-117446 GCA_033854735.1 Streptosporangiaceae bacterium
ACATCTGGGAGGGCGTCTCGTCGGCGACCACCCGCAGCCGGCCGATCATCAACACCCGCGACGAGCCCCACGCGGACGCCGAGCGCTACCGCCGACTCCACGTCATCGTGGGCGACTCCAACATGAGCGAGACCACGACCATGCTCAAGGTCGGGTCCGCGGAGCTGGTGTTGCGCATGATCGAGGCGGGAGTGGTCGTTCGGGACCTCACCCTGGAGAACCCGATCAGGGCGATCAGGGACGTCAGCCACGACATGACGGGCCGCCGCAAGGTCCGGCTGGCGAACGGCCGGGAAGCGAGTGCCCTTGACATCCAGCGCGAGTACCTCGGCAAGGCCAGGGACTTCGTCGACCGGCGCGGGGCGGACGCCACCACCGAGCGGGTGCTCGACCTGTGGGAGCGAGCACTGCGGGCGGTGGACACCGGCGACTTGAGCCTGGTCGACCGCGAGATCGACTGGGTCACCAAGTTCCAGCTGATCGAGCGTTACCGGGCGAAGCACGACCTGCCGCTCTCCTCACCCCGGGTCGCCCAGCTCGATCTCGCCTACCACGACGTGCACCGCGGCCGAGGCCTGTACTACCTGCTCCAGCGACGTGGCGCGGTGGCCCGGGTCGCCCGCGACCTCGATATTTTCGAAGCGAAGTCGGTGCCACCGCAGACCACGAGGGCACGGCTGCGCGGCGAGTTCATCCGGCGCGCCCAGGAGAGGCGACGCGACTTCACGGTAGACTGGGTGCACCTCAAGCTCAACGATCAAGCGCAGCGGACCGTCCTGTGCAAGGACCCGTTCCGTTCGGTCGATGAGCGGGTGGAGAAGCTGATCGCTGGCATGTAAGTGCACGCTGATCGGAAAGCTCCCGGGACCAGCCGCAGACTGGATTTTACCCGGCCTCTAGGTGCTAATGGGGCGGCCTCTACTCGGCCGGGCCCATGGGGGACAGCGAGCACCGCTCGGGCACGGGCAGTCGCGCCAATGGCTAGGATGCAGATCTACTGGCCGTAGGCCAGGGTTTCGCGGCGGGATTCCTGCGTTTCCCCGGCGTTACGCATGGGTTCTAGTTGTGCCCAGCTTTCCAGTTCTGCACTGACCGGAGGTTCTTCGCGGTGACTGAATCGTTCCCCGCTAGCCGCTATAGCCGTGATGTGGTGGTCATCGGCGGTTGCGGGCATGTCGGCCTACCGCTGGCTATCGCCCTCGCAGACCGCGGCGCCACCGTGGCCATCTATGATGTCAGCACCGCGGCCGTCGACATGGTCAACGCCGCCCAGCTGCCGTTCGCTGAGCCGGATGCGGCACCTGTTCTAAAGCGGGTGGTCTCCGAGGGAAGGCTCGAGGCGACGGCGGATCCCGCGGTGGTGGCCACGGCCGAGCACGTCATCGTGGTGATCGGCACGCCAGTCGATGAGCACCTCAACCCGGATCAGTCCGCGATCCCGCGGGCGCTTGAGGGCTGCGCGCCCTACCTCAGCGGCGGCCAGCTGCTCATTTTGCGCAGCACTGTCTACCCGGGGGTGACCGCACTGGTTGAGAAGATGGTCGCCGGCCTCGGGATTGCGATGGACGTGGCGTTCTGCCCGGAGCGGATCGCTGAGGGCAAGGCCATGACCGAGCTCTACGAGCTTCCCCAGATCGTGTCGAGCCGGACCCCGCGCGGCACGGAGCGGGCCGCCGCTCTGTTCCGCCGGCTCACCGACAAGATCGTCCTGATGTCGCCCGAAGAGGCGGAGCTGGCCAAGCTGTTCACCAACGTATGGCGGTATATCAAGTTCGCCACCACGAACCAGCTGTACATGATGGCCAACGACCAGGGGCTCGACTTCGAGCGCATCCGCGCAGGCCTGTCCGCCGACTACCCGAGAGCCGCTGACATGCCGGGCCCGGGCTTCGCGGCCGGGCCGTGCCTGTTCAAGGACACGATGCAGCTCGCCGCGTACAACAACAACAACTTCGCGCTCGGCCACACCGCGATGACCATCAACGAGGGCCTGCCGCTGTACCTGGTGCATCGCCTGGAGCAGCGATTCGACCTGCGCTCAATGACGGTGGGCATCCTGGGCATGGCTTTCAAGGCCTCTTCTGACGACATCCGCTCCAGCCTCTCCTACAAACTAAAACGGATCCTGGCTTTCAAGGCGGCTGCGGTGGTGTGCACCGACCCCTACGTCACCACCGATCCCGGCCTGCTGCCGCTGGAGGAAGTCCTGGCCAAGGCCGACCTCCTGGTGATCGGTGCCGCCCACCCGGACTACCGTGACCTGGAGACGGCCAAGCCCGTCGCGGACATCTGGAACGTCCTGGGCAAGGGCGTGCTGATATGACGGTCGCGGACGCCCGAGTCTCGGTCATCATTCCCGCCTACAACGAAGGGGAGCTTGTCATCCCCGTGCTGGACCGGCTTTTCGAGTCGGTGAAGCTCCCCTGCGAAGTGCTGATCGTGGTGGACAGCGAGGACGACACCACGGTGCCGGTGGTCGCCGAGTACGCCCAGAAGGAGCAACGGCTCCGGTACCTGGTCAACACCTATGGTCCCGGGCCGGCCAACGCGATGCGGTTTGGCATCGACGCGGCCGCGGCGCCGGTGGCGGTGGTGACGATGGCCGATGGCTGTGACGACTCCAGGCAGATCGACGACCTGACCCGGCTGATCGAGCGTGGTGTTGCCGTCGCGGCGGCGTCCCGGTACATGGCGGGTGGCCAGCAGGTCGGCGGACCAGTGCTGAAAGGGCTGGTCTCCCGCCTGGCCGGGCGGTCGCTGCATCTCTTCGCCCACGTCGGAACCAGGGACGCCACCAATTCGTTCAAGGCGTACTCGACCGAGTTCATCAGGGAAGTCGGCATCGACTCACGGGACGGCTTCGAGATCGGCATCGAGCTGACGGCCAAGGCCAGGCGGCTGCGGCGCCCGGTGGCCGAGATCCCGACGATCTGGCTGGACCGGCAGGCCGGGGTATCGAATTTCCGCGTGGCCCGGTGGATCCCGAAGTACCTGCGGTGGTACCGCTTCTCATTCGGGCGGCGATTGCCGGCCGAGCAGATCAGAGTCCGGTCCGCGGAGCGATCACGGGACCAGGCCGCCGAGCCCCGCCCCGCGCGGCCCGTGTGAGACACAGAAAAGCCCATTCGACAGAGAAGGCGCGTGTGATGGAGAAGGTGCTGATTACCGGCTCAGCTGGGTTCATCGGCGGTTATGTCGTGGAGGAACTGCTGGCCCGGGGCTACGCCGTGACCGGCGTGGACAACTTCTCCAAATACGGGAAGGTGCGGAAGTCCTATGACGACCATCCCGCCTACCGCCTGGTCGAGGGGGATGCCCGGGACAGCGGGCTGCTCGCCGGCCTGCTGGCCGACTGCGACCACTTCATCGTCGGCGCCGCCATGATCGGCGGCATCTCGTACTTCCACACCTACGCCTACGACCTGCTCGCCACCAACGAGCGGATAACCGCCGCATCGTGCGACGCGGCCATCAGCGCGCACCGCGCGGGCCGGCTGCGCAAGGTCACCTACCTGTCATCATCGATGATCTTCGAGAGCGCGGACTCCTGGCCCTCCTATGAAGGCCAGGAGCGCGAGATACCGCCCCCGGTGTCCTCCTACGGATTCCAGAAGCTGGCCGTGGAGTACTTCGCCCGGGCCGCGTGGGACCAGTACCAGCTCCCCTTCACCCTGGTCCGGCCGTTCAACTGCGTCGGCATCGGCGAGAGCAGGGCGCTCGGCGACGAGGACATCCTGTCCGGGAACGTGAAGCTGGCCATGAGCCA
Organism: Streptosporangiaceae bacterium; assembly: GCA_033854735.1. GTDB lineage: Bacteria > Actinomycetota > Actinomycetes > Streptosporangiales > Streptosporangiaceae > JAWWPY01. Next base: position 3,767 of record JAWWPY010000302.1, read on the forward strand.
CGTCGTCCCCGACCTCGTGCAGAAGGTGCTCAAGGGTCAGGACCCGCTGCACATCCTGGGATCAGGGGAGCAGGTCCGCCATTACACGTACGGCGCCGACCTGGCCCGGGGGATCGTGGCGGCGATGGAGCATCCCGATGCCGTCAATGAGGACTTCAACCTGTCCACGGCGGAGAGCACGACCGTGCGCGAGCTTTCCGAACTGATCTGGCGGAAGGTCAAGGGCCCCGGCGTCCCGCTGCGGCTGGTCCATGACGAGCCGTTCGCCCACGATGTCCAGCGCCGGATCCCGTCAACCGAGAAGGCCAAGCGGATTCTCGGCTTTGAGGCGTCGACGTCCCTGGACGAGATGCTCGACACCGTGATCCCGTGGATCGCCCAGGCCGTCGAGGCCGGCTCGATCTGACCTCGACCACGGTGGGGACGGCAACGCTGGTTCAGCCGGAGCTGGTGGCCCAACCGCGGGCGCCGCGCTGGACGCCGATGGCGGCCGCGGTGGCCGCCGGGCTGGTCTTGTTCGTGTGTTACTGGCGGTTGTCGCAGACCGCGGTGGTCAACTCGGATGGGGCCAGCAACGCGCTGCAGGCCTGGGACATGCTGCATGGCAACCTGCTGCTGCATGGCTGGACGCTGTCCGACGTGTCGTTCTACACCACCGAGCTGCCGCAGTACATGCTGCTGGAGTCGGTCCTGGGCGTGAGCGCCGGCGTGGTGCACGTGGCCGGGGCGATGACCTACACGCTGATGGTGGTGCTCGCGGCGCTGCTGGCCAAGGGCCGCGCGACCGGCCGGGCCGGGCTCATCCGCGCCGTAATCGCCGCCGGTATCATGCTCGCCCCGGAGCCGGGCAACGGGATCTACACCCTGATCCTGTCGCCTGATCATGTGGGCACCGTGGTCCCGGTGCTGGTGGCGTGGCTGATCCTGGACCGGGCCAGGCCCCGCTGGTACGTGCCGGTCATCATCGGCGTGCTGCTGGCCTGGGCGCTGGTGGCCGATGTGCTGGTGCTGTACATAGCGGTCGTGCCCCTCGCGCTGGTCTGCGCGATCCGCGTCTACCAGGAGGCCGTCCAGCAGCACCGGCCATGGGCATCGCAGTGGTACCCGATCTCACTGGGTGCGGCCGCGCTCGTCTCGGTCGGTGCGGCGCATCTGCTGGGGGTCGTGCTGCGCGCGGCAGGCGGCTACCAGGTGCGGCCGGTGACTGGCAGTTTCGCGACACCGGCCGCGCTGACGGGCCATACCTGGCTCGTCGTGGAGTCCGTGCTTGAACTTTTCGGGGCGGACTTCTCCGGCCGGCCATTCCAGTCGGGGGCGACGGCCGAGGCCGCGCTCCACCTGGCCGGGGTGGCTCTCGCCGCCTGGGCGGTGTGGATTGGCGCCCGGAGGTTCTGGCGTGACCGCGATCTGGTTCCCGCCGTTCTCGTCGCGGCCGTGCTCATCAACCTGGCCGCCTTCCTGCTGAGCACCCGGGTGGTTGATATCAGGAGCGCGCGGGACATCGCCGCGATCCTCCCGTTCGGCGCGGTGCTGGCCGCGCGGCTGCTGTCCGCCCGGCTGGCCGCCTCCCGGCTGATCCCGGTGCTGCTCGTGGCGCTGCTGGGCTATGTGGCGGTCCTGGGCCGGGATGTGGCTGCGCCGGCCGCGCCCGCACCGGCCCAGCAGCTGGCCAACTGGCTGGTCGCGCGGCATTTCCACGACGGCCTCGCGGCCTACTGGTCCGCGTCCGTGACCACCCTGTCGAGCCGGGACCGCGTCCAGGTCAGCCCGGTCTGCCGCAGCGCCGCCGGCCGGTTCACCCGCGGACGGTGGGAGGCGCAGGATTCCTGGTATGACCCAGCGCACCGGAACGCGAATTTCCTCGTGATCGGCGGTACCCCATCCTGCTCCATCACCGCCCGGGCGGCTTCCGTGTTCGGCCCCCCCGCGCGCACCTATCACGTCGCCGGATACACGATCCTGGTCTGGCCCGAGAACCTGCTCACCAGGCTGGGCTGAAGGCAGTCTTACGATTTGCGCGCGCAGGGCGCCAACGCCCACGGTAGTCAGTTGATGCCGGTAGGCTGGCGGGGCTCACCGCCCGAGACGACAAGGTTGCTCATGCGACGTTTCACCGTTCTGCTCTCCATTCCATTGCTGGCCACGGTGGCCCTGGCTGGATGCGGGTCGTCCGCCGCCTCCGCCACCCCGGCCGTGTCGGTGGGCGGGACTTTCGCCAAGTCCGCGTCCATCACGATCCCGGCGAAGAAGGCGGCCAGCAGCCTCACCGTCCAGACCCTGATCAACGGCAAGGGGCCGGCGCTGGGTAAGACCGACGCCTTCGTCGGCGACTACGCCGTCTACATCTGGAGCGGCAAGACACATAAGCTCGCGCAGAGCACTTTCCAGACCAAGACCCCGGCGTTGTTCACCGGGCAGTTGCTGCCCGGTCTGGAAACCGCACTGCGGGGCAAGAAGATGGGCAGCCGGGTCCTCGCGGTTATTCCGCCCAAAGACGGTTACGGCAAGGCTGGCAACTCCCAGGCAGGCGTCAAAGGCACCGACACGCTGGTGTTCGTTGTGGATATGATCAAGAAATTCGGGGCGAAGGCCGCCGCGTCCGGGACACAGGTCTCCGACGGCGGAGGGACGCTGCCGACGATCACGGCCACCACGGGCAGTGCCCCGGTGGTCAAGATTCCGGCTACCGGCACGCCGCCGACCACGCTGGTGACCAAGCCCCTGATCAAGGGGACAGGGCCAGCCGTCGCCAAGGGCCAGACGGTGGTGGCTCAGTACGTGGGCGTGATCTGGCGGACCGGCAAGGTCTTTGACGCGTCCTGGACCCGCGGCGCGCCCTTCGGCTTCACCATTGGCGCGACACCCAGCCGGGTCATCCCGGGCTGGGACAAGGGCCTCGTCGGCCAGTCGGTGGGCAGCCGGGTCCTGCTGGTCATCCCGCCCGCAGACGGCTACGGGGCAACGGGTAACACCCAGGCCGGCATCAAGGGCACCGACACGCTGGTCTTCGTCGTGGACATCCTCGGCGCCGTCACGCCCGGCTAACGCACGCCTCAGCCGCCGGGCTGACGCGCCCGGCCGGCCCCGAGGACGCTGGGCTTCAGGGCCGGGCGGCTATCAGGCTGGCGGCGTGCCGTCCGGCCGCGGCGGCGGCCAGGAAATAGGCCAGGTCGTCGTCCAGCCCCCGGCCCATGGTGGACATCCGGACCGGGCAGGCGCGCAGCGTCTCCTCCAGCCCGTCAACGCTGACCCGGACGAGGCGGTGCCTGGCGGCCAGGCTGGCGGCCTGCGCGGCCACCTGCGCGCCGAACTCGCCCGGCAGGTCGGGAACCACGACGTCGGCCCGGGCCAGGGCCACCCGCCCGTAGGTCGTCAGGCTGTGGTGCGATACGCCGCGGTGCCGTGGCCTGGGATCGGCCGCGCTGATCCGGAGCGAGGCCACCGGGCGGCCGCCGAGCACCGCGACCGCGTTGACCGCCTCGCCGCACGCCACACCGGAGAACCCCCATCGTGTCCCGGTACCGAGGTTGCCCGGCCCCTGCGCGACCACCACCACGTCCGCGCCGAGCACATGCCGGGCGGCGAGCAGCCCGGTGTGCACGGTGACCGCCTCCAGGTCGCCGCCGAACGCCTGGCCCACCGTCACCGTGGCGGCCAGCCAGCCGGCCTCCCGCAGCGCGGCCGCGGTCCGGGAGAACCAGGCGGGCAGCGCCCCCCCGTCGAGCATGATGTAGACCGCCCTGACTGGCCGGGCCCGTGCGGCTGACACCCGTGCTGCAGACGCCCGTGCGGCGAACAGGGCAGCGAGCACGGCTGGCAGCGCCGAGTGCAGGTCGGCGACCACCACCGGCATCCCGGCCAGGTCGTCAGCCTCGCGCAGCATGTCGTGGTGGGGCGAGCCCTGCTCGTCCACGCCGAGCACGGTGGCCTGCATCGGCGTGTACCGGGCCTTGACCAGGTGGCCAGGACCGGACGGGTCGGCGGGAAGCCGGTCAGGGACCGCCACCACCAGCGCGTAACCCCCGGTGCCGAGGCCCAGGGCGAGGGCAGTCGTATTGAGCAGCACCCGGTCGCCGGGTTCGGGGCGCCCGGTCAGTTCCGGGTAGGCCAGGGCCCGCACGGTGTTCCCGTCCACGGTCACCTCGAGCTCGACCGCGCCCGCCCACTCACGTCGCAGTGCCGAAACTGCGCCACTGCGCCACCTGATCACTCCGGCAGGGTACCGTCAGTGCTGTGCTATCCCGGGGGACAACCCCCGGACCCCCGGGCAGAAACATTTGCTGACCCTGGGAGGCTGGCCTCGGGAGCCAGGCGAGGGCTGGGCGCGGCGAAGGACTGCGATGTCACGACGGAAGACCGAACGCCTGCTGGGCCTCGTGGTCTGCTTGCTGTCCAGCGAGCGCTACCTGACGGCCACCCAGATCCGTGATGCGGTGCCAGGCTACCCAGAATCCTTCGACGCGTTCAAGCGCATGTTCGAACGCGACAAAGAGGAACTCAGGGAAATCGGCATCCCGCTGGAAACAGGCTCGAATTCTGCCGTCGAGGAAGAGGCCGGGTACCGGATTCCGCGGCAGGCCTATGTCCTGCCGGAAATCCGCCTTGAGCCGGATGAGGCCGCTGTGCTGGCCCTGGCCGCACGGGTATGGCGGCAGGCCGAGCTGGCCGGCGCGGCCGCGGGCGCACTGCTCAAGCTGCGCGCCGCGGGGGTCGACGCGGAGGAGACCATGCAGCCGGGCATCGAGCCCCGGCTGCGGGCGGGCGAATCAGCGTTCGGCCCGCTCTGGGAGTCCGTCAGGGACCGGCGGCCGGTCACCTTCGACTACCGCGCGGCCGGCCGCAGCGAGGCGCAGCGCCGGCATCTCGAGCCGTGGGGGGTGGTGAACCGGCATGGCCGCTGGTACGTCGCTGGCCATGACACCGGCCGCCAGGCGGCGCGGGTGTTCCGGCTCAGCCGCATCGAGGGGCAGGTTGAGTTCAGCGGACCGCCCGGGTCGGTGACCGTGCCGGAGGGGATCGATGTGCGGGAGAAGGTCCGCGAGTGGGACTCCCCGCCGCCGCAGCAGCGGTCCGCGGTGCTCCGGGTGCGCCACGGCGCAGGTCACGGCGTCCGGCGCTATGCCACCAGCGTGCAGCCGGACTCCGGCGGATGGGACCTGGTCCATGCTCCTTTCTCCGATGTGGGCTGGTTCGCCGAGCACATCGCCTCGTTCGGCACGGACGTGATCGCCATCGAGCCAGCCGACCTGCGCGAGGCCGTCATGACCCAGCTGAAGGGGGCCCTGGCTTGAGCGGGCGGCCGCCTCGGCCCAGCCACAGCACGGACCGGCTGCAACGGCTGCTGGCCCTGGTGCCGTACGTGGTCAGCAGGAAATCAGTCGGGCTCGCCGAGACGGCCGCCGCTTTCGGTGTCAGCGAGCGCGAACTGGTCGACGACCTCAACCTGCTCTGGTGCGTGGAACTGCGCGCGCCGGACCCGTACTGCCCGATCGACCTCTCCTATGAGGGCGGGGAGATCGTGGTCAGCCAGGCTGAGTCGATGGACCGCCCGCTCCGCCTCGGCGTGGATGAGGCGAGCGCCCTGCTGGTGGGGATGCGGATGCTGGCCGAGGTGGCGCACGCCGCCGCGGATACCGGCCCGGCTGACCGGTCGGCGCTGAGCCGCACGATCGCGAAACTGGAGGCCGCCGCGGGCGAGGCGGGCGCGCCCAGCGCCCAGGTGGCCATCCAGGTGGACCGGGTCGCGGAACGCGCCGTCCTGGCCACGGTGACCGATGCCCTCGGCCGGGGCCGCCGGCTCCACCTGTCCTACTACGTGCCCGGCCGCGACGAGGCCACCGAACGCGACGTCGATCCGATGCGGCTGCTGATCGTGGAGGGCCGCACCTACCTGGAGGGGTGGTGCCGCCGGGCCGAGGCGGTCCGGTTGTTCCGGCTCGACCGGGTGCTCGGCATCGATGTGCTCGACAGGGCGGCGGAAGTCCCGGCCGAGGCCAAGCCGGTCGATGTGGACCAGGGCCTGTTCCGGCCCTCGGCCGACGACGTGAACGTGGTCATCGACCTGTCCGCGACCGGGCGCTGGGTCGCCGAGTACTATCCATGCGAAAACGTGACAGAACTTGGCGACGGCAGGCTGCGGGTCAGCCTGCGGACGCCGGATACCCAGTGGGTACGGCGGCTCGCGCTGCGGCTGGGGGAGGAAGGTCGGGTCGTCTCGCCACCCGAGCTGGCCGCCCGGATCAGGGACGACGCACTGGCCGCGCTGGCACAATACACGTGAGTCCGAGACGTGTAGACTGCCGGTTGGTAGTTGACCCAGCGCGCGGGAACGCGCCTCCCGCTGAAGAGGGCAGAAATGATAGGCGACCTGTTCGACAGCCCGTGGAAGATCCTCATCGTCGCGGTGGTTCTCATTGTGCTGTTCGGCTCTAAGAAGCTGCCTGATGCCGCGCGGTCGCTTGGTAAGTCCATGCGCATCCTGAAGACCGAGGTCCAGGATCTGCATGGGGACGACGCGGAGAAGGCCGAGAAGGAGAAGGCCGCCGCCGCGCTCACGGCCCAGCCGGCCCAGCCCGCGCCGCCGAGCCAGCAGCAGATCGACCAGCTGCAGCAGCAGATCCGCGACCTGCAGACGCAGCGCCCCGCCGGTGAGGCCGCCACGGTCAATGGCGCTCCGGCGCCGGAGACGACGCAGCGGACACAGCAGGCCGGCTGAGCCTCGTAGCCCACGATGGCCAGACTGGCTGACTCCGTTACGCGCATCCGGCAGTCAGGAAACTCCGACGGCCGGATGACGCTCATTGAGCACATCCGTGAGCTGCGGAACAGGCTGCTCAAGGTGGCGCTCGCGATCATCCTGGGCATGGCCGTCGGGCTGATCTTCTCCGATCCGATCTGGACCGTCATCAAGCACCCGTTCTGCTCGGCCGTGATCAACGGCCATACCGGTTGCCATGTGCTCGGCGATCAGCTGGTCATCAACGGCGTGTTCGACGCGTTCATGCTGCGGATAAAGGTCGCGTTCTTCGTCGGGCTCATCCTGACCAGCCCGATCTGGTTCTACCAGCTGTGGGCGTTCATCGCCCCGGGGCTCTACCGGCGCGAGAAGCGGTGGACCTACGCGTTCGTGGGCAGTGCCGCGCCGCTGTTCGCGGCGGGCGCCGGGATCGCGTACTTCGCGATGAGCCGGGGCCTGAAGTACCTGCTCAACCTCGCCCCGCAGGGAGTCGTCGTCCTGCCGAGCGTGGACACCTATCTCGGCTACTTCGTGGGCATGCTGTTCGGCTTCGGGCTGGCCTTCGAGCTGCCCCTGGCGTTGCTGATGCTGAACCTGGCCGGCATCCTCACCCACGAGCGGATCAAGAAGTGGCGCCGGATGATGATCTTCGGCGTGTTCCTGTTCGCCGGAATCGCCTCACCGAGCCCTGACCCGCTCACCATGCTGCTGCTCGCGGCGCCGTGCCTGGTGCTCGTAGAGGTGGCCGAGGTCATCATCTGGGCCAACGACCGCCGGCGGGCCAGCCGGCCCACCATGTACGAGGGCCTGGCTGACGACGAGGTCGCGCCGCTCGACGACCAGATCGACTCGGAGCCCCGCTAGCATCCGCCGCCCCGCCTACCCGCCGCCCTAAATGCGTGATGGTCCCGAAGGTGACGGGGCTGGTCAGGCTGGTCCCGTCAATGATCTGCTGCCGGATGCCCCCTTTCCGGTCAGTGGCCGAGACCATCGCCCCGGCGCCCACGTAGATGCCGACGTGGTAGGCGACGCCGTGTGTGTCGTGAAAGAAGACCAGGTCGCCGCGCCACGCCTGGCCGTTGGGAACCTTACGGAAGGCCTGGTACTGGGCGTCCGCGGTCCGCGGGATGGCCAGGCTGAAGTGGCTGTAGAGGTACGAGGTCAGGCCGGAGCAGTCGAACCCGGTCTGGGGCGACTCCCCGCCCCACTTGTACCGGTAGCGGCCGATAAACGTCGTGGCGTACGCCGCGATCTGCTGCCCAACCAGCATTCTCGTGGCCGCGCCCGGCCGGGCGGCTGACTGATGACCGGATGCCGCGGACACGGAGCCGGCCGAAGCGAGCACCGCGGCGGAGGCGACCAGGACCGTCACCCCCGGGACCAGCCAGCGCGGCACGCAAGGCCGCCCGGGACATGAACTATCGCTGAGACTGCTAGGTTTCTTGCTCATAGTGCTGGATACGTTACCATTAGTAACTATCCGTCAGCTTCGTGGCCGCCGTGGCCGGTACCTGCCTGGCCCTCGCTTAGGCTTGATCGCATGTCGACGCCTGCTAGCCCGGCGCAGCGGTACGCCGCGTTCCGGAGCCAGCGCCAGCAGGACGGCCCCGAACTCGCCGCGTTCCGCGGGCTCTACGACTTCGAGTTCGACGATTTTCAGAAAAAAGCCTGCCGGGCCCTCAACGATGGCCATGGGGTGCTGGTCGCCGCGCCGACCGGGTCAGGTAAGACAGTGGTCGGTGAGTTCGCCGCGCATCTCGCCGTCGCGCACGGGGGCAAGTGCTTCTACACGACGCCGATCAAGGCCCTGTCCAACCAGAAGTACGGGGACCTGGTGCGCCGGTACGGCGCCGACCGGGTCGGCCTGCTCACCGGGGACAACAGCATCAACGGTGAGGCGCCGGTGGTGGTGATGACCACCGAAGTCCTGCGCAACATGCTCTACGGCGGGTCGTCCACCCTGGCCGGCCTGAGCTACGTCGTGCTTGACGAGGTGCACTACCTGGCCGACCGCTTCCGCGGCGCGGTCTGGGAAGAAGTGATCATCCACCTGCCCGCCTCGGTCCGGGTCGTGGCCTTGTCCGCGACGGTAAGCAACGCCGAGGAGTTCGGGGACTGGCTGGCGCAGGTGCGCGGCGGCACCACCGTGATCGTGGACGAGCACCGGCCCGTGCCGCTCTGGCCGCACATGCTGGCGGGCGGCCGGCTCTACGACCTGTTCATCGATCCCGCCGGGGTGAGCGACGCCGGCCCGGACCGTGCGAGCCGCCAGGAGCGGCGGGCGCAGGTCAATCCGCAGCTCCTGCGTCTCGCCCGGGGCGATGACCTGGCGCCGCGCCGGGGGTCCGCGCAGCCCAGGCATCACGGGCGGCGGCCGCCCGGATTCCGGATGACCCGGCGGCCCGAGGTCATCGAGCGGCTGGACCGGGCCGGGCTGCTGCCGGCGATCACGTTCATCTTCAGCCGGGCGGGCTGCGATGCCGCCGTCCGGCAGTGCCTGGACGCCGGGCTGCGGCTGACCACGCCCGAGGAGGCCGCCGCCATCACCAAGGTGGCGGAGCGGCGCACCGAGGACATCCCCGAGCCTGACCTTCCGGTCCTCGGCTATGACGAATGGCTCGCCGGGCTGCGTCGCGGAATCGCCGCCCACCACGCCGGCATGCTGCCCACGTTCAAGGAAGTGGTGGAGGAGCTGTTCGAGGCAGGCCTGGTCCGCGCGGTCTTCGCGACCGAGACACTGGCCCTCGGCATCAACATGCCCGCGAGGACCGTGGTCATCGAGCGGCTCGACAAGTGGAACGGCGAGACCCACGCGGATCTGACACCGGGGGAGTACACGCAGCTCACCGGCCGGGCCGGCCGCCGGGGCATCGATGTGGAAGGCCACGCGGTGGTGCTCTGGCAGCCGGGCATGGATCCCATGGCGGTGGCGGGCCTGGCCGGAACGCGCACCTACCCGCTCAACTCCAGCTTCCGCCCGTCCTACAACATGGCGGTGAACCTGGTCGGCCAATCCGGGCTCCGGCAGGCCGCGGCCCTGCTGGAGTCGTCATTCGCCCAGTTCCAGGCCGACCGCGGGGTGGCCGGCCTCATCCGCCAGGCCCGGCGGAGCAGGCAGGCTCTGGACGACCTCACTGTCACCTGTGATCGCGGCGACTTCGCCGAGTACGACGAGCTGCGCAAGGAGCTGTCCAGCCGGGAGGGGGAGGCGGCCCGGCAGCGGTCGGCGGCCCGGCGGGCCGAGGCATTGCGGTCGCTGGAGCAATTGCGCCGGGGCGACATCATCCGGGTCCCCAGCGGCAGGCGGGCCGGCATCGCGGTCGTCCTCGATCCAGGGATCCCCGGGCGGGGGGCCACCGAGAACCTGCCACTGCCGCTCGTGCTGACCGCGAACCGGCAGGTGAAGCGGCTCAGTGCGGCGGACTTCCCGGTCCCGGTGACCGCCATCGAGCGGATCCGGATCCCGAACTCGTTCAGCGCCCGTTCGGCCAAGCACCGCCGGGACCTGGCCGCGACGGTACGCAACAAGCTGGCCGCGAATCCCCCGCCCGGGCGCCCGCCGGCGGGCGGCGGCCAGCGCGCGGAAGCCGCCGGCCAGGCTGAGATCACCCGCCTGCGCCAGCGGCTCCGCCAGCATCCCGGCCACGGCTGCCCGGACCTCGCCGATCACGTCCGGCAGTCCGAGCGCCGGATGCGCCTGGCCCGGGAGGTGGCGAGCCTGGAGTCCGCGGTGGCCGGCCGCACGCATGTGATCGCGCGGACTTTCGAGCGGGTCTGCGCGGTCCTCGAGCACCTTGGTTACCTGGACGGCGACTCGGTCACCCCGGACGGCAGGCGGCTTGCCGACCTGTATACCGAGCTTGACCTGCTGGCCGCCGAGTGCCTGCGCCGCGGGCTGTGGGATGGCCTGGCGCCGGAGGGGCTCGCGGCCTGCGTATCCGCCCTGACGTTCGAGTCGAGGAAGTCCGAGGACGCTGATCCGCCCCGGCTGCCGGGCGGCCGGGTGCGCGAGGTGCTCGCCTCGATGGTCACCATCTGGGGCGAGCTCGACGGGATCGAGAAGGACCATGGGCTCTCATTCCTGCGCGAGCCCGACCTCCGGTTCGCCTGGGCGGTGCACGCCTGGGCCCGCGGGAAGCCGCTGGAGACGGTGCTGGGGCCCGATCTGACCCCGGGCGACTTCGTCCGGGCCGTTAAGCAACTCATCGACCTGCTGGGCCAGATCGCGGTCGCCGCGGGTCATGACTCGCCGCTCGCGGCGACCGCCCGGTCCGCCGTGGGCGCCCTGCGCCGTGGCGTGGTCGCCTACAGCTCCGTGAGCTAGCCAGCTCCGTTCGGCCCGTCTCTTAACAAATCCTTACCGTCGCCGCCAGCGTCGCCCCTTTTCAGCAACGGCATGGCAGCGTGACTGAGTATGAGCGCTAACGCGCGCGTTGCCGCGGTGGCCAGGGTCGCGGCGGTCGCCGCCGCCCTTATGGCAGTCACCTGCCTGGTCCTGCTCCTGGTTCACCCGTGGTGGGACCCGGCGCGGATCAGGCCGCTGCCATTGGTGGGCGGTGCGTGGCTGGCGTTCGCGGCGGCCGCCTGGCTGCTGCGTGGTGTCTCCGGCCGGTGGTCGGTGGCGCTGATCCTGCTCGGCGGGATAGTCCTCCAGCTGGCGGCCATGTCGTCACCGCCGCGGCAGAGCGACGATTCGTACCGCTACGTCTGGGACGGCCGGGTTCAGGCGGCCGGCATCGACCCGTACTCCTACGTTCCCGCCGCGCCGCAGCTGGCCGGGCTGCGTAACGAGTACCTCTGGCCGGCCAATGGCGTGCATTGCGTGAAGGCCGGCGTCCGGTATCCCGGCGATCCCGTCCTCGTTCCCGGCTGCACCAGGATCAACCGGCCGACCGTCCCGACCATTTACCCGCCCGTTTCCGAGGCGTACTTCTTCGCCGTCTACAAGCTGTCCCCGGCCATTACCCGGCCGATGCCCGTGCAGGCCGCGGCGGCGGGATGCGCGATCCTCATTACCGTGCTGCTGCTGTACGCGCTGCGATCGATGGGCCGCAACGTCCGGACGGCCGCGCTGTGGGCCTGGTGCCCGACGGTCGTCCTCGAGGCCGGCAACAACGCGCACGTCGACGTCCTGGCGGTCGGGCTGGCGGCTGCGGCGCTGATCATCCTGGCCCGGGCGGGCCGCCTGCGGCACACTCTCCTCGGCGGGGTGCTGCTCGGGCTGGCCATCGCGGCCAAGGTGACCCCGATCCTGGTGGTGCCTGCGGTCCTGCGCCGCCGCTGGTTCGCCGTCGGCACCGCGATAGCCGGGGCGGTGGCCGTGGTCTACCTGCCGCACGTGCTGGCGGTGGGCAGCAAGGTGCTCGGGTACATACCCGGATACCTGCAGGAGAACGGCTACTCAGATGGCCAGCGGTTCGCGCTTATCGGGGTGCTGTTCAGCGGGCGCGAGGCCACGCTCATCGCCGTGGCGCTGCTCGCCCTGGCCGGGCTGGCCGTGCTCCTCTTCTCCAACCCGGACGAGCCCTGGCGCGGCGCCCTGGTGATGACGGCCGCCGCGCTCGCCATTACCACGCCCCTCATGCAGTGGTACCCGTTGCTGCTGGTGATGCTCGTCGTCCTCGATGGCCGGGCGGAGTGGCTGGCCTTCGCCGCCGCCGGGTACCTGGCCGCCGAGCCGGCGATGGGGCAGTTCAGCGTGCCTCATCCGGCCGCTGCCGGATACGGGCTGGCCGTGGCGTTCGTCGCTGTGGCATCGCTGGCCCGCTTTGTGAACTCCCGCCGCGTGAGTTCACAAGTTCCTTACCGGGTGCTTACCGAAGTCCCGGCCGTGCTGCGCGAAGAGGCCCCTATGACGGTGAATTGAGTCATGAGATACCAGGACCCGCCGGACGCCCCGGATCCCGCGCAGGATCCCAGGTGGCGCTCGCTGAGCGATCAGACCGATGTCCGCTACCGCGGATCCAACCAGCCCCCCCGTCAGGACCAGGGCCAGTACCCCGGCCAGGGCCGCCCTAACGGCCAGGGCAGCTCGGGCGGCCAGGATCGGTATCAGGGCCCGGGCCAGGGCCAGAGCCAGGGCCAGGGCCGGCCTAACGGCCAGGGCAGTTCTGGTGGCCAGTATCCCGGTCAGGGTCGGCCCGGCGGCCCCGGTTCCGGGAGCCACTACGCGGACCAGGGCCGGCCTGGCGGCCCGGGCGGTTCCCAGAGCGACCTCTGGACCCCCACCCCCAGGGCGCCGAGCCCCCAGCGTTACCAGGATTCCCGCCAGGCGGTCTACGAGGCCCCCACGCCACCGGTGGAGCGCCACTGGGACGGCGCCCAGGACACCGACTGGTACCCGATAGAGCCGCAGCGTGCCCCGGAAAGGCTGCCCGCTGAGCATCGCCGCAAGCCCGATCGCGGGAGCCGTGGCCTGGTCGCCGGGGCCTTCACCGGCGTTCTGTCCGCTGCGATAGCCCTGGGCGTGGCGATGCTGGTGTCCGCTTTCATCCGGCCGCAGGCGTCGCCCGTTATCGCGGTCGGCGGGCAGGCGATCAACCTCACGCCGACCCCGGTGAAAGAGTTCGCGGTCGCGCACTTCGGCACGAACGACAAGACCATGCTGCTGGGCGGCATGTACCTGACCATCGCCCTCCTCGCGATGGTCATCGGCTGCCTGGCCCGGCGCAAGCTCATCTTCGGGGTGATCGGGCTCGGCGCGTTCGGCGTGCTCGGCGCGTTCGTCGCGCTGATCCAGCCGGCCAGCCGCACCACCGATGCCATTCCCGCACTGGTCGGCGGCATCGCCGGGGTGATCGCGATCATATGGCTGGTCACCCAGGCCGGGTCGGCGGCCTCCGTCCCGGCGACCGGCTGGATGGAGGACGACCCGGCGCAGAGCCTGGCCGGTGGCCCCGGGGGCGTGGACCGCCGCAAGTTCCTCGTCGCCGGAACCGCGACCGCGGCCGTGGCAGCCGGGTCGGCGGTAGCCGGCCAGATCCTGACCAACAGCCGGTTCAACGCGAACGCGTCCCGGGCTGCGGTCAAGCTCACCGCCCCGGCCAGCAAGGCTGCCGTCCTGCCCAAGGGGGCGGAGCTCAACATCCCGGGCCTCAGCTCGTTCTACACCCCCAATAGCAGCTTCTACCGCGTCGACACCGCGCTCGTCATACCCCAGGTGACCACCCAGTCGTGGGCGCTGCGGGTGCACGGGATGGTTGGCCAGGAGCTGAACATTTCGTTCAAGGAACTGCTCAAGATGCCGATGGTCGAGCGCGACATCACGATCATGTGCGTGTCCGACACGGTCGGCGGAGGCTACATCGGTAACGCCAAGTGGCAGGGCGTCCTGCTCTCCGACGTTCTCCGCGGGGCCAAGATGCAGTCCGGCGTCAGCCAGCTCGCCACCACCGACGTCAACGGCATGACCGTCGGCGTCGCGAGCGACGTCGCGCTGGATGGCCGCGACGCCATGCTGGCCGTGGGGATGAACGGCCAGCCGCTGCCACAGGATCACGGCTTCCCGGTCCGGCTGGTCGTGCCGGGGCTGTACGGGTTCTGCTCGGCGACCAAGTGGATCACCGACATCCAGCTCACCACGCTGGGCGCCTTCACCCCGTACTGGGTCCACCGGGGCTGGACGCAGGTCTCGCCGATCAAGACCGAGTCCCGCATCGACACGCCCAAGGCGGGCGGCAGCCTCCAGGCCGGCAAGGTGATGATCGCCGGCGTCGCGTGGGCGCAGCACAAGGGCATCGAGCAGGTCGAGGTGCGGGTCGACGGCGGTCAGTGGACCAAGGCCACCCTGGCCGTCCAGGACGAGGTCGACACCTGGCGGCAGTGGTACGTGCCGTGGCAGGCAACCGCCGGGAAGCACACCCTGGAGGTACGGGCCACCGACAAGACCGGGTACACCCAGACCCCCATTAACAAGATCACTTTCCCCAGCGGCGCGACTGGCTACCACACCGTGCAGGTCACCGTCGCCTGACCGCCAGGCGTGAGCGTGGGCGCGAGGCCACGCCGCCATTGTCCGCCGGATAGCCGGCCGCCCTGGCAAGATGGCGGGGGTGGGACCGCTGATGCTGCTGGATACCGCCTCGCTCTACTACCGCGCCTTCTACGGCGTGCCGGACACGTTGACCGCGCCGGACGGTACCCCGGTCAACGCGGTCCGCGGGCTGCTCGACATGATCGCCCGGCTGGTCCGGGCGCGGCACCCGGGCCGGCTGGTCGCCTGCCTGGACGCGGACTGGCGGCCCGCCTTCCGGGTCGCCGCCATCCCCTCGTACAAGGCGCACCGGGCCCGCGCGGACGGCAGCGAGGAGGCACCCGCGTCGCTGACCGCGCAGGTGCCGGTCATCGAGGAGGTACTGGCCGCCATGGGCGTGCCGATGGCCGGCGCACCAGGCTACGAGGCGGACGACGTGATCGGCACCCTGGCCACCGGAGCGGCCGGGCCGGTCGAGATCGTCACCGGGGACCGTGACCTGTTCCAGCTGGTGGACGACGCCCGGCCGGTCCGGGTGATCTACACGGCGCGCGGGCTGACCAAGCTCGACGTGGTCGACGAGGCCGCGGTGGAGGCACGGTACGGCATCCCGGGGCGGGCCTACGCGGATTTCGCCGTGCTGCGCGGGGATCCCAGCGATGGGCTGCCCGGGGTGCCCGGGGTGGGGGACAAGACGGCGGCGGCGCTGATCCGCTCGTTCGGAACGATCGCGGCCATCACCACCGCGCTGGATATGGGACACGGGGGCTTTCCCAAGAGCAGCCGGCCGAAGCTCGCGGCCGCCCGCGACTACCTGACCGCGGCGCTGCCCGTGGTCAGGGTCGCCACCGACGCGCCCGTGCCGCCCGCCGACGGGCGGCTGCCGGCCGTGCCGACCGACCCGGCCCGGCTCGATGAGCTGGACGCCCGCTGGGACCTGGGCTCATCGCTGCGCCGGGCCTGCGCGGCCCTCGCCGGCCTGTAGCGGCACCACTGGCGTTACAGGACGCAGAGGGCGACCAGGCAGCTGTCGTCTTCGGGGTCGGTGGTGCCGAGCGCACCCAGCACGGCATCGATGACCTGCTCGGGGTCGACGCTGCCCGCGGCCGCGCCGCAGAGCGTGGCCAGGCCTTCGTCCAGTGGCCGGTCCCGGCGCTCGATCAGCCCGTCGCTGTAGAGCAGCAGCAGGTCCCCGGTCTCCAGGGTGACGGAGGCAGCTTCATACTGCTCGCGCCCGGCACCCAGCAGGATGCCCGACGGCTGGCCGAGCGGCCGCGTCCCGGCCCCCCGGACCAGCACCGGTGGGGGATGGCCCGCCTGCGCCCAGGTGAGCACCCGGGTCGCTGGGTCGAAGTACCCCGCGACAACCGAGGCGGTGTGCTCGGGGGCCACATGGCGCACGAGATCGTTCAGCCAGCCGACCAGTCGTTCCGGCGGCGCTCCCGTGATGGCGAGGCCGGCCAGGGCGCCACGCAGCCTGGCCATGCCGGCCGCGGCGGTCAGGCCGTGCCCGGCCACGTCGCCGAGGGCGAGCAGGACATGACCATCTGGCATCTCGGCGGTGATGTACCAGTCGCCCCCCACCCGGCTGTCGCGGGAGGCGGGCAGGTAGCGGACGACCGCGCGCAGGCCCGGCAGGTCGAACGGGCCATCGTGCAGGGGCAGGATCGCACGCTGCAGCTCGAGCGTGACATGGCGCTCCTGCGCCAGCGCGGCGGCGAGCTTGGCCGGGTCACCCGGTTCGCTGGGAGGACGGGAGGGGCGGAGGCTCACCGGCCCGGGCATACGGCCGATGACCAGCGCCCGGGCGGGCTCGGTGGCCGCGCTGGGCTCAGGATGAGCCGGTGAAGCAATGATCTCAGAAGTCATCGCCATTCGCATCTGTGAGCTTAAGTAGACCTAGCGTGATGCATGACAGTTGCTCCTGTCTAGACGATTGCTCCCCTCTAAATAGCCGTACAGGTCAGGATACGGTGGCCCGCGCCCCGATGTGGTGCCCATGATTAGATGGCCCGCATGGCGGATGAGCTGGCAGACCTGTATCCGGCCGGACGGCTTGAACGGGCGGCGGCAGCGGCCGGCCAGGCCGGCCTGGGCGCGCTGCTACTGACCCCGGGGCCGGACCTGCGCTATGTGATCGGATATGTCGCGACCCAGCTGGAGCGGCTGACCTGCCTGGCCATCCCGGCGGCCGGTCCCCCGTTCCTGGTCGTGCCGCGCCTGGAACTGCCCGCCGCCCAGGCGTCGCCGGCCGGCGGCCTCGGCCTGGAGATCATCCCCTGGGACGAGACCGACGACCCGTATACCCTGCTGGCCCAGCGGCTCGGCGCCTCCGGGGGTTCCGGGGGAGCATCAGCGCGAGCCGGGGTCGAGTCGGTCGGCCTGGCTGACCGGATGTGGGCGCTGATGGTGCTCCGGTTGCGCGAGGTACTGCCGGAGGCGCGGCAGGGGCTGGCCAGCGCCGCGCTGCGCGGGCTGCGGATCCGCAAGTCCGCCGCGGAGGTCGCGGCGCTTCGCGAGGCCGGGGCCGCCATCGACCGCGTGCACGCCCGGGTCCCCGGCTGGCTGCGGCCCGGCCGGACCGAGCGTGAGGTGGCGGCGGACATCGCCGAGGCGATCGCTGCGGAAGGGCATGTCCGGACCGACTTCGTGATCGTCGCGTCCGGGCCCAACGCGGCCAGCCCGCATCATGAGGCATCCGGGCGGGTGCTCCGCCGCGGCGACGTGGTGGTGGTCGACATCGGCGGCACCATGCCCAGCGGGTACTGCTCCGACTGCACCCGAACGTACGCGATCGGGACGCCGCCGCCCGACTTCGCGGCCTATTACCCGGTGCTGCAGGACGCGCAGGAGGCGGCCTGCGCGGCGGTCCGCCCGGGCATCAGCGCCGAAGCGGTGGATGCCGCCGCCCGCGAGCCGATTACCGCGGCCGGGTACGGCGCGCAGTTCGTCCACCGGACCGGGCACGGCATCGGCCTGGAGACCCACGAGGACCCCTACATCGTCACGGGCAATGCCGAGATCCTGGAGCCGGGCATGGCCTTCTCGGTCGAGCCCGGGATCTACCCCGGCCCGCACGGAGCCCGGATCGAGGACATCGTGGTGTGCACCGAGCAGGGTCACGAAAGGCTCAACACCGTCACCCGTGACCTTGTCCTGGTGGATGGCTGACCACCCGGGGCTCAGGTGGCGGCGGTGACCTCGGCCTCCTCGACGGCCCCGCGAGCCTCCGGGTGGCCGATGGACAGCGCGCTGACCGGATCGAAGAACTGGAGGTTGGAGGTGTCCACGGCCAGTTCGAGCGGCTGGCCCTGCCGCACCGTGCTGCGCGCGGCCACCCGTGCGGTCCACAGCGACTTACCCTCGCTCAGCACCATGGCGGCGTCGTCCGCAGACTCGTCCACGATGCTGCTGATGCTCTCATGCCGGACCGGAACGGCGTCGATCGAGAAGATGACGTGGATCTCGCTGCCGAGCTCCTCGGTGACGTCCACGGCGACGGACATCCTGGCCCACCCGCTGTCGGCGAGGCTGGCGTCCTCAAAGTCCGACGGCCGGACTCCAAGGATCACCTCGCGGCCGAAGTAGTCGCTCAGGCCGGGCCTGGCATCGATGGTCGCGGCGGCCAGCGCCAGCTTGTGGCCGGCGAAGGTGACGGCGGGGCCGCCATCGCGGACCAGTTCGGCGGCAACGAAGTTCATCGCGGGCGACCCGATGAAGCCCGCGACAAACAGGTTCACCGGGGCATCGAACAAGGCCTGCGGGGTATCCACCTGCTGCAGCCGGCCGTCGCGCATCACGCAGACCCGGTGCCCGAGCGTCATCGCCTCCACCTGGTCATGGGTCACGTACACCGTGGTCACGCCGAGTCGGCTGTGCAGCTGGGTCAGCGAGGCGCGCATGGAGACCCGCAGCTTGGCGTCCAGGTTGGACAGGGGCTCGTCCATCAGGAACGCCTGCGGCTCGCGGACGATGGCGCGGCCCATGGCCACCCGCTGGCGCTGGCCGCCGGACAGCGCCGCAGGCTTGCGCGCCAGATACTGCTCCAGGCCGAGCATCCGGGACACCTCGGTCACCCGGCGCTTGATCTCATCTTTGGGAGTCTTGCGCTGCTGCAGCCCGAACGCGAGGTTCCGCTCCACCGTCATGTGCGGGTAGAGCGCGTCGTTCTGGAAGTCCATCGCGAAGGCGCGGTCCTTGGTCGGCAGGTCGTTGACTACCCGGCCGCCGATCGAGATGGTGCCCGCGCTGATCTCCTCCAAGCCTGCGATCGACCGCAGCGCTGTGGACTTTCCGCACCCGGACGGGCCGACCAGGACCATGAACTCGCCGTCCCTGATCTCCAGGGAGAGCCCATCCACCCCCTTGACGCCACCGGGGTAGACCTTATCCACGTGGTCCAGGACAATCTCGGCCATATCGCTAGCTCCGTCGCTCTCGGCGCGCGGCACCGTCCGGCACGGGACCGCTCGGCGGGCCTCGCGGTGCCCAGCCATGGCCGCGGCGCCGCATGCCCCTTCTGCGCGGAGCGTATCCGGCGCGACGGGCCAGGTTAATAGGGCGTCACATGCCGTTACGCGAACGTAAACCCCGTTATCAGGCCGTTATAGCTGGTGCGGCGCGCGCACCGCCGGGCAGACTACCGTGACGGGGTGGAAGAGATCGATCGTAAGATTCTCGGGCTGCTCTGCCGTGACGGCCGGATCAGCTTTACCGAGCTCTCCAGGCAGACCGGGCTCTCGGTGTCGGCTACCCACCAGCGGGTGCGCCGCCTGGAGCGGCGCGGCCTGATCACGGGCTACGCGGCCGTGATCGATCCAGCCGACGCCGGCCTGCCGCTCACCGCGTTCGTCTCCATCAAGCCGTTTGACCCGGCCGCGCCGGACGACGCGCCGCAGCGACTGGCCCACCTGGCGGCCATCGAGGCCTGCCACAGCGTGGCCGGGGAGGAGAACTACATCCTCAAGGTCCGGGTGGCCTCGCCGACGGACCTGGAGGACCTGCTGCAGGAGATCCGTGCCTCCGCCGGGGTATCGACCCGGACCACGATCGTGCTCAGCACCCCTTACGAGAACCGCCCGCCCGCCCTGTAGGGAAGGCCTGGTCAGTTCAGCGGGCAGGCCTCAGCATCCCGCGGTCACCATGCGTAGTGACAGGCCATGGGGGAGCGGCATGCCCGGGTGCACGATGGCGGCGGTGCCGCCGTACATCCGGGCCGTGTCAGCGATGTCCGCCGCGTCCATGCTGGCCGTGCTGGAGGTGGCGACGATCGTGGCCCCCTCCAGGAGGGCCAGGTCGACAAGCACACCGTAGGCCCGGCCCTCCCCGGTGGGCGGGGCGGCGATCACGACGTCCTGGCCGTTCATCGGCGTCTTCGCGGCCAGCCGCCGCAGGTCCTCGGCGAGGCCCTCGTGCGTCACCGGTGCCGGGCGAAGCCCGCCGCCTGGCCTGCTGCCGTAGGGGAGCAGCGCAAGCTCGGCCGCACCGCACCAGATCGGCTGCTGTGAACCCCGGGACAGCAATGAGCTGAACGGAACGGTGCCCGGCTCATCACCGAACGAGATGACCTGCCGTACCCAGGAACATTCCACTGCGGCCAGCGTGGCGGGCAGCAGCGGAGGCCCGGTGATGAGCATCCGCGCGCCGCAGTCACTGAGCTGGGCCGCCATCCCCGCGACCGAAGCAGCGTCGCAGATCGGCGAGGGCACGGCGCCTGCCGCCCGGATCGCGTGCACGGCGAGGACGTAGCTCACCGCGTCCGGTGCGCAGACGCCCACCACATCGCCGGATCGCGCACCGCGCCAGGCCAGCCCAGCCGCCGACGCCTGCACCATCCGTCCGAAGTCCGCGTAGCCGAGCGCCTGGCCCGGGCCTAGCGCCGCCCCGCCGACCAGGGCGGGTTTCGTGCCTCGGGCCGGGGCCAGGTCCAGCAGCCGCTGAGTGATGGTGACCTGAGGAGCCGGCGGGTCCATGATCGTCATCACGTGCCCTCCTCTCTGACACGGCTCCTCCGGCCATCCCCCTCCTGATGGCCGGAGGAGCCGTGGCCCTATCCAGCGGTTCCTGGCCAGCCGCGCGCGGCCCCCGTATCACGCGCGACCAGCCTGGAACTATGGGATGACGATAGGGCGCGCACCCCCGGCCCCACATCCGCCGATATGTGCATTGCGGTGTGTATCCCGCCGCCCGAGATGTGTAGGGCTGGGTCAGTCGGAGGGGCCCGGCTCGCGGCCGGCCATCCACGCGGCGACCTGCGCACGGGAGCCGAACCCGAGCTTGGTCAGGATATTTGCCACGTGCCGGGCCACGGTCGCCTGGCTGATGACCAGTTCGTCAGCGATCGCGCGGTTGGTCAGGCCGCGGGCGATCATCGCCGCGATCTCCCACTCCCGTGGCGTCAGGGCGGATGGCGCACCGGGGCCGGAACTGCCGTTGCTCACCGACAGCGGCCTGACCGGCAGGCCGGCCTCGGCCGACGCCGGCTCGCTTGGCCCGCCACCACTCATCGCGTACTTGACGGCCTCACTCGAGGTCATCCCGCGGCCCTCGGCGAGCAATCCGGCGGTGACCGCCTCGCCGAGCCGGCGGCGGGCAGGCGCCAGCAGGTCCTCAAGCCGGGCGCCGTCCCCGGCGGCGCGCGCCTGGCCGGCCGCGGCCCGCAGTTCCCTGGCCGCCCCGGCCAACCGCACCGCCCGTGGCAGGTCGCCGGTCCGTGCGGCGAGCGCCGCGAACACCTCCAGGCCCCGGGCGACCGCGAGCCGCTGACCAGTGGCCAGACTGAGCTGCAGGCTCTCGGTGAGACTGGCGAAGCACAGGTCCAGGTCGCCCTGGGCCAGCGCCACCCAGCCGATGCCGGCCAGGCACCGGGCGATCTCCGGTCTGGCGTCGATCTCCCGGTACAGGCCCAGCGCGTCGGCGAAATAGCGCAGAGCCGCCGCGTGGTCCTCGCGGGCCCGGGCCAGCCCGCCGAGCCCGTAGAGCACCTGGGCCACGCCCCAGCCATTGTTGTCCCGCAGCACTTCAAGGGCGGCTTCGAGATTCCGCTGCGCCTCGCGTAGCCCGCCCTGACGGGCGTGCACGGCCGCTTTGATGCTGAGCGCCAGGCCCTCCTCCCAGACGTTCCCCATGCCGCGGGCCGCGGCGATCGCGTTCTCAATGCCGGCCAGTGCCTCGTCGTTACGGCCCGCTCGCAGGCTGACGGCCGCGAGCAGGCGCAGCGCGCTGGCCTCGTGCGGGTTTCCTGACCTGCGGCACAGCTCAAGGCCCGCGTGCGCGCAGCGGCCGGCCGACTCGTAGTCCTGCTGCTCGAAGGCCAGGTCACCCCGGAGCACGAGAGCCGGGCCACGCACCGCGTCAGGCACCTCGGCGGGCAGCGCGAGGAAGCGGTCAAACCACTCCGTGCCCTCCGACACGTCCCCGTACGTCACCCAGGGATTGCGCATCGCCGAGCAGATCCGCAGCCCCTCCTCGGCGTCCCCCCGCTCCAGGGACGCCGTGAGCGCCAGCCGGTAGTTGGGGCGTTCCACCGCGATCCGCTGGTACAGGACAACCCGCTGTGGCCATAGCGGGTCGCCACGGACGAAGGCCTGCGCCACTACGTCCTCACCGAGCCGCAGCAGGTAGTCACGGTGCCGCAGCCGCATCGTGGCTTCCTCACCCGAGGCGCCGAGCCTGCTGCTGGCATACTCCTTGATGGTGTCCAGCAGCCGGTAGCGGGGCACCATCGCCGCCTCGTTCTCGAACGTGACCAGCGACTTGTCGATCAGCGCCGACATCAGGTCGAGCACCAGCGTGGCCGGTATCTGCTCGTCCGCGCAGATCCCCTCGGCCATCTCCAGGGTCCAGCCCGCGAACACCGACAGCCGGCGGAGCAAGATCTGCTCGTCCGGGCTGAGCAGCTCATGACTCCAGTCCACCGCGGCCCGCAGCGTCTGCTGGCGGGCGGGGGCGGTCCGGTCGCCCGACGCGAGCAGCTGGAACCGGTCACCGAGCCGGTCGGCGATCTGGTCCACCGACAGGGCCCGGACCCGGGCGGCGGCCAGCTCGATGGCCAGCGGCATGCCATCCAGCGTCCGGCACAGCCGGGCGACCGCCTCGGCATTGTCCGCGGCAAGCGCGAACCCGGCCCTGGCCGCCGACGCCCGCTCCGCGAACAACCGCAGCGCCTCATGCCGCGCCCACGGCGGGCCATCCAGGCTGCCCGGCAGGGCCAGCGGCGGAACCCGCCAGACGGTCTCGCCGCGCACCCGCAGCGGCTCACGGCTGGTGGCGATCACCCGCAGCCCCGCGCAGCCCGCCAGCAGCCGCTGCACCAGCTCCGCGCAGGCATCAATGACGTGCTCGCAGGTGTCCAGGATGAGCAGTAGCTGCCGGGCACGCAGGGCCTCGGTCAGGGTAACGGCCAGCGGCAGCTCGGGTTCCTCACGGACGCCGAGAGTCGCCGCCACCCGCCGGGCCACCAGAGCAGGGTCCGCGGTGTCGGCCAGCTCCACCAGCCACGCCCCGTCCGGGTAGTCCGGCACCAGCTCGCACGCGAGCCGCAGGGCCAGCCGGGTCTTGCCAATGCCGCCCGGGCCGGACAGGGTAAGCGCGCGGACCTCGCCGAGCATGCGGGCCAGCTCGGCCAGGTCACGCTCCCTGCCGACGAAGCTATTGGGCTCCGCCGGGAGGTTGCCGGAGGCGATCGGGATAGCGGATGTCATGACTTCGGGGATCGTCTGCTTCGTTCGCGGGGTTGGCGTGCGTGTCGCTCGATTCTCTCATTGCGCAATCAAAACGGGCACACAGTCCGTGTAGCGGATCCGGCCGAAATACATCAGTTTGACCATTATCCACCATTGCGTCCCCAGCCGGGCGTCTGCTGGCACTGTGACATGATAACGGAGAGTGATGTTTCTGCCCGGCACCACCGCGAAACCCCGGGTCCACGGGCCGGCCGCGGCCCAGCTTCCGAACGGCGAGATCAGCTGGGCCTCCCCGCGGATCAGCGATGCCGCCCGGTTGCTCACCCGCAGCGCCACCTCGCCCTGCCCGCCCGGCGGCAGGGACAGCGCCCGGGTCAGGAGGTCCGCGTCAATCTCCGCCGTGATGGCCCGCTGATCGGCCTCCAGCAGGGGGAGCAGCTCATCGAGGGGCCGGTCAAGCGCGGGCGCTGGAAGCCCCCCCACCGTCACCGTCGTGACGTCTTCGAGGATCTGGCCGAGGCCGTCACGGATCCGTGCCGCCAGGAAGTGGTGGCCGGCCGCCGCGCCGGGCTGCCCGCGCACCGTGAGATCCCAGGCCGCGTGGCCCCGTCCGGGCAGCGTGAACCGGAAAGGCCCCACCGGGTGCACCAGGAGGCCAGCTGGGACGTCGAGTTCGGTCACCCCGGAAGCGGGCGCCAGCCCGCCGGCCACGGTCAGCCGTACCTGGGCCTCGTCTCCAGGGCCGGGCAGGGCGATCCGCACCGGCGAGAGGTGCACCGCGAGCGGCAGGTTCCCCGCGGGCGCTGGGCCCTTGCCGTGCAGCCAGTACCGGGTGAACACGGGCTGGGCCGGCTCCTGGCTGGCCGCTGTCCCAGCCCCCCCGGTGCCCGCCGCCCCAGGGCCGCCAGGCAGCGTGAGCGCGAGGGTCAGGGTGCCGGCCGGCGGCACCCCGGCGATGGCCGCGCCGCCCTCGACCGGCAGCGGGCCGCCCTCGGTGGCCTCGCACAGGTCGGTGACGACCGCCGCGCTGATACCGCCGGCCAGGCGCAGCTCCACCCGGGCTGGCGCGCCAGCGGCGGTGAGCCGGCCGCCGGCGTCGCGCAGCCGGACCGTGACCCCGTCGGCCCGCTGCGGCTCACCGGGAAGGCCTGAGGCGAGCGGATTACCGCGCGGTTTCAGCGCGGCCAGCATCGCGGGCGGCCCGCCGCCCGCCGGGGCATCCACGGGCCGCACCGAGCAGAGGCTGGCCACCGCGCCCGCCGGTCCCCCGTGCCGGTCGGTCTCGCAGGTCAGCAGGTCGTGGTTGTACTCTTGGCCGGCGGCCGGGAAGCCGGCCTCGCGCCAGTCACCGGGTCCGGCCGCGAGCGCGTACTCGAAGGTGTGGCTCCAGTGCTGCCAGGCAAAGCTGCTCCCATCCGGCACGGTCCGCTTCTCGCCGTCGATCCACACTCCCGATGGCCAGGCACTGCACGAGCGCATCAGTGCGATGTGCATCGCGCCATCCGGGCTCACCAGGCTGCTCGGGGTGCCGCGGTTGAGCAGCGCGACGGAGTGGCCGGCCAGCGCGGCCTCCTGGTCAGCCGGGCCCGGCGCCGCGGCCGCGATCACCGAGTCGGCCAGGTCCTCCGCGACCGCGGCCACCGCCCCGGCCAGGTCGCCGCCGGCCACGATGAGGACGGGCAGGTCGCGGAGGCCGCGGACGTCCGCTCCCGGGCCGAACACCAGCTCACGGGGGCGCTCCGCGGGCACCCACACCCGCGCCGCACCCGCGGCGGCGAGCTGGCCGTTGATCGCGGCGGCGACCTCGGGGCCGGCCTCAGCGAGCAGCCGGGCGGTCCACGGGTTGCGCTCCGGGCCGCCCAGCGCGATCCGCACATCGGGCACGTTGGAATCAAGGTCTATTGAGCCGTAACGCGGGCCGTCCGCCGCCGCGCAGGTCGCCGTCACGCCCTGAGCGGCCAGAGACACGACGAGGCGGCGGGCAGCCTCCCGCAGGTCGCGGCGCAGCCCGGCCGCCCGGCCGCCCCCCGGCAGGATCACTTCGGCGACCCCGATCGCGCAGCTCCGCATGCCGCCGTCCGGCGACGTCAGCTCCATCCGCGCGGTGGAGCCCAGGCCGAACCATTCGTGCGCCGGGTTGTCCAGGGTGAAGGGGTGCTCGGCAACATCGGCTCCGGCCGCGCCGAACGGGCGGCCGATGACCGCGGTGGCGCCCTGGTACACGGGCAGCCCGCCGGGCACCAGGGCCGGGAACCGGACCCGCAGCAGCCGGTCCACGCCGATCGAGCCATCCACGTGCGTGCGGAACACGATCCGGTCC
Organism: Streptosporangiaceae bacterium; assembly: GCA_033854735.1. Taxonomy (GTDB): domain Bacteria; phylum Actinomycetota; class Actinomycetes; order Streptosporangiales; family Streptosporangiaceae; genus JAWWPY01. The sequence continues at coordinate 29,479 of JAWWPY010000302.1, forward strand.
GCTCCGTCCCAGAGCAGCGTTTCCTGGGAAATGCGCATGTCGCCGAGGCTGAACTCGGCCACCAGCCTGCTGCCCAGCGGGCAGCGCTGCGCGGTGACCTTGGCGCTGGTGCCGGCCGAGCCGGTGCCCGGGCCTTTGGGGGAGAGCAGCCACGGCCCCTCGCCCCAGCGGGGATGCGAGCCATACTCCTCCTGGAGCATGAGCTCGTTGCCCGGGCCGCGGAGGAGTTCGGCACCGGAGCGCTTGTCAGAGATCCGGCTCAGCGTGCCGCCGCGCGCGGCGTCCGCCTCCACCATGAACGTCTCGTTCTGGATCATGGCACCCGGCTGGGCCTGCCAGCCCGCAGCCGCCGGGCCGGCCCCCCCGGATCCCGTGCTGCCGGTCACCCAGTACGTCCGGTAGCCGACGGCGGGCACGTCCGCCGCCCGGAAAGTAAGGCTGACCCCGGCCAGCGTGCCATCGGCGTGGCGGCGTACCCCGTCGGCCAGGAAAGCCAGTTCGCGGCCGGATTCGTCGCGCACGGCCAGCCACGGGGTACCGGGCGCCGTGAACTCCAGCGCGATGGTGGCCAGCCCGGACCGGGGCCAGGAGAGGGTGTTGAACACAGTCACCGCGCGCAGCGCCGGCCGGCCGCCCCATGCCCGACGGGTGTCCGCCCGCTGCGCGAGGTGCGCGGCGGCCTCCCGGCGGGCCCGGTCGCCGCGCTCGTAGGCTTCCCGCCAGCCGCCGAGCAGGTCAAGGTAGACCTGGTCGGACTCGGTGCCGGTGATCGCGTCGTGATGCGCGCCGAACACCAGCTGCCGCCAGGCTTTGTCGAGCGACTCCGCCGGGTACGGCGCGCCCGTCAGCCAGGCCAGCGTGGCCAGCCGCTCACCGTCCAGCACCGCCGTCTCCGCCGCGCGCTGGGCCTGCTTGGTGTCGATGTAGGAGACGTCCTTGCCCGGGTAGACCGGGTTCATGTCCCTGGTCTGCGGGGTGAGCCAGATGTCCCGCTCCGCGGCGTCCGCGCGCACCGCGGCGAAGAACTCACGCGGCAGCGCGGTCACGAACCTCGGCCAGACATACCGGGCGTTCCAGTCCCGGTGGATCTCGGTCGCCCAGCGGCACGGAATCACGTGGTCGGCGCCGACCGGGAGGAGCACGTTCCGGGTGGCCGCCACCGGCGCGAGCGACTCGAACTGGGCCAGCGCCTCCTGCTCGGCCGCCGCGACATCGGGCGCGTGATGCGTCGCCCAGCCCGCCCCGTAATGGTTCGGCATATACGCGGTGAGCAGCCCGGCTCCGTCCGGGGACACCCATTCGAACTCGCTGGGGAATTGCATGCGCTGGTTGTCGCCGACGGTGCGCAGGGGGCCCCACTGGTGGAACGGCCCCCGGGCCCAGGCCGAGTCGGTCAGGCCGGCGGCGGCCATCAGCCCCGGGTAGCCGGGGTCGTGCCCGAACGCATCGAGCATCCAGGCCGCCCGGATATCACCCCCGATCACGTCGCGCTGATAGCCCAGGCCGTAGATCGCGTTCCGGATGGTCGACTCGGCGCAGGTCAGGTTGGTGTTCGGCTCGTTGTAGTTGCCGCCGACGATCTCGATGCGGCCTTCGGCGATCAGCCGGAGCAGGTCGGCCCGGTCCTCCGGGTGCGCGTCGAAATGTGGCTTCAGGTAGTCGATCTCGGCGAGCACGAACTTGTAGTCCGGGTCGCTGCGCGCCGCGTCCAGGTGCAGCCGCACGAGCTCGAACGCGGTGCGCACCTCGGGCAGTTCGCCGTTCTCGCCCGGCAGGAGCAGCCGGGACTCGGTGTACTGCCCCTGGGTATCCCACCACACCGGGTCATAGTGGAAGTGGCTGACCATCCACATCGTCCAGCCCGGCTCGGCGACGGTGATCTCGGCCGCGGCCTCGCACCGGCGGGTCGCTGTCTCCGCGATGACGGTGACCGGCAGCCGGCTGCCCGGGCCATGCGGCGCCGCGATCGCGACCGGAACAGCCGCCTCGGCCTCGGCCCCCGGCATGACCCCAGGAATACGCAACGGAACCGGTGTGCTGACTCCCGTTCCCTCCACCCGGACCACGACGGGACCGCCCCCCTCGTCCCGCCCGCCCGGCCGGTCAGCGACCAGCGTGACGTGGACGATCTGCCGGGGGCGCTCAGGCGTGCCGACGAAGAGGCTGGTCGGGGTGGTGCTGCCGATCCGCATGGCTCCATCGTCACACGGGGCATCCAGCCCACGCAGTACACCGCAGCCGAAGATTGCCCACCCTCGCCGCGCCCGCCCCTGTTGATCCGCGCCGGTGGGATTACGGGGATACCATTCAGGGTGAATCCGCTGGCGCAAGTCCGCTGGGGCGGGATGCCGGACGGTTGCAGAGCGGAGCGTGACTGCCTATGCCGGAAACGCCGGTAACCCTGAGGGACGTTGCGGCCAGGGCCGGTGTGCACCCGGCCACGGCGTCGCGCGCGCTGAATCCGGAGACGCGGCTGCTGGTCCGGGAGGACACGGCTCTCCGGGTGCTGCAGGCCGCGGAATTCCTCGGCTACCGGCCGAACCCGGTGGCGCGCAGCCTGCGGACCCGGCGCTCGAACACCATCGGGGTGCTCATCCCCGACCTGAACAATCCGTTGTTCCCCCCGATCGTCCGGGGCATCGAGGACCGGCTCGCCGCCGCCGGTTATGTCGCGCTGATCGGCAACACCGACGGGGACAGCGAGCGCGAGCGGATTGTCTTCGAGCAGATGCGGGCGCGGCATGTGGACGGTTTTGTCCTCGCCACGGCCCACCTCAACGACCCCGTGCTGGCCGAGGCGGCCCGGGCGGACCTGCCGGTGGTGCTGATGAACCGGCTCGCGCACGACCACAGCCTGCCGTCTGTCTCGGTCGACAACGAGCGGGGCGTCCGGCTCGCCGTCGCCCATCTGGCCGGCCTGGGCCACCAGCGCATCGCCCACATCGCCGGGCCCCAGGAGGTATCCACCGGGCTGGCCCGCTACCGCGGTTTCGTCACCGCGATGGAGGCCCACAGCCTGGCCGCCGATCCCGAGCTCGTCGTCGAAGCCAAGGCGTTCTCGGTGGAGGAGGGCCTTCGCTGCGCCCGGCTCCTGCTGGACCGCGGCCGCGTCGCGGCCGGGGGGCCGAGCACGGCCGTGGTAGCCGCCAACGACATGCTGGCGCTGGGCTGTTACGCCGCGCTGGATGAGACCGGGCAGAGCTGCCCCGAGGATCTGTCGGTGGTCGGCTTCAACGACATGCCGTTCATCGACCGGCTGCGCCCGCCGCTGACCACCATCCGGTTCCCGCACTACCAGGTCGGCCGGGAAGCAGCGCAACTGCTGCTGGAGCGGATCGCCGGGCACAGCGGACCCGTCAAGATCCTCTTCCTGGCCCCGGAACTCGTCATCCGCGGCTCAACCGCGCCCAGCCGCCCGGCCGCCCCGCCCCCCTGACCGGCCGGGGCCCGCAGGCCAGCGTGGCCGGCGGCCCTCGGGCGCAGTCGATTGCCGGGCTCTGACCGCGACTTACCGCGATGGCGTTGACACGGATGGGCCTGGTGCGCGAAGCTGCAGCTGCAAACGATTGTTAAAGCAATTCTCGCGCTCGCCTGCGGCCTGCCCACAGCCAGGTAGGCGCCGGGCAGACTTAGGGGCGGCAATGGCATCGCAGGGCTACCAGCACCGGCTGGGATGGCTGGGAACTGGCCGGATGGGCTTTGAACTGGCCAGCCGGCTGCTCGCGGCCGGCTGCGACGTCACGGTCTACAACCGCACCCGCGCCAAGGCGGAGCCTCTCGCCGCCCTCGGGGCCAAGGTCGTCGGTTCCGCGGCGGACCTGGCTGATGTGGACATCGTGTTCGCCACGGTCGGCACGCCCCAGGATCTCATGGCGGCGGTGCTCGGCCCCGACGGCCTGATGTCCGGTCCTGCGGCACCAGCCATCCTCGTGGACTGCTCCACCATCTCGACCGAGGTCTCACAGCAGGTGCGCGAGGCGCTGAGCCCGCAGGGCACCGAACTGCTGGCCGCGCCGGTCATGGGGAACCCGAAGGTAGCCAGCGTGGGCCAGCTGACTCTGGCTATCTCCGGCCCTCGTGCCGCGTTCGACACGGCCGAGCCCTACCTGGACCTGCTGGGCGCGGGCGCGACCTACGTGGGTGAGGGTGAGCTCGCCCGGACGGTAAAGCTTTGTCACAACCTCTTTCTCGGTGTAGTCACGCAATCCCTCGCTGAAGTCACCATCCTCGCGCAGCGAAGTGGCATCAGCCGGGAGGCGCTACTCGCCTGCCTTAACAAGAGCGTGCTGGGATCGACATTTACCCGTTACAAGACGCCCGCTTTCGTTAACCTCGATTTCCATCCGACCTTCACCGCCGCGCTACTGCGCAAGGACTTCGACCTAGGCCTGGCCGCCGGGCGCGAGCGAGAGGTACCACTGCCAGTGGCATCACTGGTCCACCAGATCGTGCAGAGCCTGGTCGGCCGGGGCTATGGCGATCAGGACTTCGCCGCCCTTCTCGAGCTCGAAGCGCAGTCCGCCGGGCTGAAGCTGGAAAGTGAAAATGCGAACGTCTCCGACGGGCTCGACCCGGCGGACATCAACGAGGCAAATGCAGTACCGTGAGCGCGCAGTACCCCAATCCGTGGCCAGCCGGTGACCGGGCAACCCGATCCCCCCGCCTCGGGTGCCACCAGCGGCTGGCTATTCACCAGACCATTCATGAACTGGAAGGAGGAACCGGATGAGACCTCACCGCGCCCGGTTCTTGTCTCTCACCGCGGTCACCGCCCTAGCGGCGATGACCGTCGCCGCCTGCACCAGTAGCGGCAGCGGCAGCAGCACCGGCAGCAGTTCCAGCAAGGCGCCGATAACGATTGGGGTCTCGCTCTCGCTAACGGGCGACTTCTCCGTTGACGGCAAGGCATTCCAGCGCGGCTACGAGCTGTGGGCGAGCGACGTCAACAGCCACGGCGGGCTGCTCGGCGGCCGCAAGGTCGCGCTGACGTTCCTGAACGACACCAGCGACCCGACCGCGGTCGCGACCAACTACACCAAGCTGATCAGCCAGGATCACGTTGACCTGACCTTCGGCCCGTTCTCCACCCTGCTGACCGTGCCGTCCGCGAAGGTCGCGGCGCGCTACGGGTACGCGTTCATCGAGGGCGCGGGCGGCGGCCCGTCGGTGTTCCAGCTCAAGCTGCCCAACGTGTTCGGGGTGAGCCCGCCCGTCGCCGACCAGCTGGTGCCGTTCGCCAACTGGATCGCCTCGCTGCCGGCCAGCCAGCGGCCGAAGACCGCCGCTTACCCGATGGTGAACGACCCGTTCGCGGACCCGATGGTGCAGACCGCGCAGGGCATCCTGCAGAAGGCCGGCGTCAGGACCCTCTACTCCAAGGTCTACCCGGCCGAGAACCCGGACTACAAGGCCGGCGCGGACGCGGTGGCGGCGACCGGGGCGCAGATGGTCGTGCTCGGCTCGGTCGACGTGCCGACGGTGACGGCGTTCATGCAGGCCTTCGAGCAGCAGCACTACAACCCGTCGGTGTTCGCCGCCGCGGCCGGCCCGGACCAGGGCACCGCGTTCCTCAGCGCGGTCGGCGCCGGCAACGCGACCGGCGCTCTGGTGCCAGGCGGATGGTACGCCGGCCTGCCGAACCCGCTGAGCCAGGCCATGGTCAAGGCCTACCTGGCCAAGTACGGCGGCACCGCGTCCACCATCAACGCCGACGTGGCCGAGGGCTATTCGGTGGGCGAGGTGGCCGCGGACGCGATCACCGCGACCAAGAGCGTGAGCAACGCCAAGATCATCTCCTACCTGCACAGCGGCGTCACGCTGCAGACCGTGCAGGGGGCCGCGAAGTTCAACAGCGCGGGCGAGAACACCTCGGCGGACATGTTCATCTTCCAGTGGCAGCCGGGCAGCAAGTTCGTGCAGGTGCTGCCGACCGGCGTGACCGGCTCGGTCGCCATCCTCAACCCGAAGCCGCGCTGGGCGAGCTGACCCGAGGCAGCTGATCGGTGACGTTCGCGAGGCGGAGCGGAACCGGCCGGGCACCTGGTGCCCGCGCCGGGTCCGTCCGCCCTGCGCACTCCTGTCAAGGAAAGGGAGAAACAAGATGAGGCGCCACCGCGCCAGGTTCTTGGCGCTCACGGCTGTCGCCGCGGCATCCGCGGTGGCCGTCGCCGCATGCGGCACTACCGGCACGACCAGCACCACCAGCGCCGTCGGCGGCAGCCAGCCGGTCACCGTCGGCATTTCGCTGCCGCTCACCGGTGACTTCGCCGCGGACGGCCAGGCCAGCGAGAAGGGCTACCAGCTGTGGGCCAGCGACGTCAACGCGGCCGGCGGCCTGCTCGGCCATCAGGTCAAGCTGATCATTCTCAACGACAACAGCCTGGAGAAGACGACCGCGCAGCAGTACACCACGCTGATCACTCAGGACAAGGTCAACTTCGTCCTTGGCCCGTTCTCCTCGCTGCTGACGAGGGCGGCCGCTCAGGCCATAAAGCCCCACAGGTACGCGTTCCCGGAAGGCTCCGGCGGCGCGCCATCGGTCTATGCCCTGAAAGACCATGACCTGTTCGGCATTAGCACCCCCGTCGTGGCCCAGATGGTGCCGTTCGCCAGATGGGTCGCCGCGCTGCCGGCCAGCCAGCGGCCGAAGACCGCCGCTTACCCGATGGTGGATGACCCGTTCGCCGACCCGCCGGTGCAAACCGCGCAGGGCATCATGGAGACCGCCGGGGTGCACACCGTCTACAGCAACTCGCAAAACCCCATCACGGCCACCAACCTGACTCCCTATGCCCAGGCGGTGGCGGCGAAGAAGCCGGACGCCGTGGTGCTCGGCTCGGTGGACGTGCCGACCGTGCTGGCCTTCATCCACGTGTTCGAGGCGGCGCACTACACGCCTAAGATCTTCATCGCGGCGGCCGGACCGGACCAGGGCCTGGCCTTCCTCAACACGGTGGGGCCGGCCAACGCGACCGGGATCATGGTGCCGAACGGCTGGTCCGGCAAGTTCCCTGACGCACTGAGCCACGTGATGGTCCAGGACTACATCGCCAAGTTCGGCGGCACGGCCTCGGGCGTCAACGCCGACGTGGCCGAGGCCTACTCGGCCGGGGAGGTCCTGGCCAGCGCGGTCGCCGCGACCAACAGCCTCGACAACGCCAAGATCATCGCCTACCTGCACAGTGGCGTCACGCTGCAGACCGTGCAGGGGCCGGCGAAGTTCGACAGCGTGGGCAAGAACGTCGTGGCCACCACGTTCATCTTCCAGTGGCAGAGCAGCCAGTTCGTGCAGGTCCTGCCGCTCGGCTCGGAGGGCTCGACGCAAATCCAGCTCACCAAGCAGCCCTGGCTCACCGGGTAAGCCGGCCGCAGGCAACAGCAGCAGAACGCAACAGCAGGCACGCCGAGCACGGAGCTGACATGGGACGCGGACTCTATGAGGCCATCACCGACGGGATACTCGGCGGTGGGGTCTATGCGCTGATGGCCGTCGGGCTAACGCTGATCTTCGGCGTGCTCGACATCATCAACATCGCCCAGGGCATCCTGGTGGTGCTGGCCGCCTATCTCAGTTACGTGCTCAGCGTGCACCTGCACCTCGACCTGTTCCTGGGGCTGGTGGTCACCACCCCGGCCATGTTCGTCATTGGCATCGGGATCTACTGGGCGTTCATCCGGCCGCTGCGCGGCCGGGAGCGCACCTCGATGTCGCTGCTGGCCAGCTACGCGGTGGCGATCATCATCGAGGGAGTGCTGTACCTGATCTTCGGCTCGAACGTCGTGAACCTGCATGCCTGGTACGTCACGTCGGCGGTGAAGGTGTTCGGGTTCTACCTCCCGTACATCTACCTGTTCGGCTTCGCCCTCGCCGCCGTCCTGGTGCTGGCGCTCTACCTGATGCTGTACCGGACCCAGTTCGGCCGCAGCGTCCGGGCGACCATGCAGGACCGCACCGCTGCGCGGCTCATCGGCATCGACGTGAACCGGGTCGCCGCGATCACGTTCGGGATCGGGGTCGCGGTCACCGCGGCCGGGGGGATGGTGTTCGGCGCCACCGCCGGCGGGTTCAACCCGAACACCGGATATGACCTCATCTCCCGGCTTCTCGCGATCATCATTCTCGGTGGTCTTGGCAGCATCGGCGGCGCCATGATAGCCGCCATATTCATGATCACTCTGGAGGGCGTCGTGGATTGGTTCTGGTCCCCAAGCTGGTCGGTCGTGGTGTTCTACGCCGCGCTGGTCTTGGTGCTCGCCTTCCGGCCGGCCGGCATCCTCGGCCACAAGGCCGCGAGGGCCCAGTAATGGCCAGCCCAGGGACGGCCAGCCCCGGGAGGCCCAGCCGAGCGAAGCCCAGCCGGGCGAAGCCCAGGACAGTGAAGCTCGCGACCGTCCTGCTCTGGGCCGGAATCGTGGTAGCTCTCGCCCTGATCGCCATATTTCCCCTGGTGGTCACGAACCAGCTGGACACCCAGTTCGCCGTGCTGACGCTGATGTTCGTCGCGGCGGTGGCCGGCTGGAACCTGTTCTCCGGCTACTCCGGCTACATCTCGCTCGGGCACGCGGTGTTCTTCGGGGTGGGCGCGTACACGGTGGCCCTGGTGACCGAGCATCAGCATCTGAACGGGGGCCAGATCTTCGCCTTGATCCCGCTCGGGGCGGTGGCCGCCGGCCTGTTCGCGGTGCCGATCGGGCTGATCGCGCTGCGGGTACGCCGGCACACGTTCGTGGTGATCACCATCGCGGTCTTCTTCATCTTCCAGCTCATGGGCTACAACCTCGGGTTCACCGGCGGGAGCAACGGGATCTCCACGCCGTTCTTCTCCTGGTCGCCGGCCACCTACAACAACCCCTTCTATTACGTCGCGTTCATCCTCGCCGTGGGCGCTGTCCTGCTGGGCTGGGCCATCCGGGGATCCAGGTTCGGCCTGCAGTTGCTGGCCATCCGGGACGACGAGGACCGGGCGCGCGGCCTGGGTGTCCGGACGTGGCTGGTGAAACTCACCGCGTTCATGATCTCCGCGACGGTGGTCGGGGCGGTCGGCGGGCTCTGGTTCATCTTCATCGGCCAGGTCCTCCCCGAGACGGCCTTCGACCCGAACTTCGACCTGTCTGTCGCGCTGATGGGCTTCATCGGCGGGTTCGGCACGATCGCCGGGCCGGTGCTCGGCGCGCTGATCCTTGAGCCGCTGCAGCAGTACGTCAAGATCGAATTCACCAACGGGTACATCGGCCAGATCTTCCTCGGCCTGCTGTTCCTCCTGGTCATCCTGTTCCTGCCGCGCGGGATCGTGCCCACCACGGGCGAGCGGATCACGGCCTGGCGGGCCAAGCGGCAGCGGCGGGGCCAGCCGCCGCCCGGCGCCGGGGCACCGGCCGTGGCCCAGCCGCAGGCGGCCGGGGCCACCGAGACCAGCACGGGGAGCGTGCGATGACGGCACTGCTGAGAACCGAGGGCGTCTCGAAGGCCTTCGGCGGGGTGCAGGCGCTCAGCGACTGCACAATCGAGGTCGAAGAGGGCAGCATCACCGGGCTCATCGGGCCCAACGGCTCGGGCAAGACCACGCTGTTCAACGTCATCACCGGATATGAGCGTGTCGACTCAGGCGAGGTGTACCTGGGTAGCCGGCGGATCACGAACGCCCCGCCGGACAAGGTGTTCACCGCGGGCATCGGCCGGACCTTCCAGCTGACCCGGGTCTTCGCACGGCTCACCGTGATGGAGAACATGATCGTCGCCGCGCACCACGGAGAACGCTCACGGGCGGGCCGCACCTGGAATCCGCTCGCCCGCGCGGGCGGCCCGGCCACCCGGCGCCGCGCCATGGAACTGCTGGAGTTCACCGGCATCGCCAGCCACGCCGGTGCCCGCGCGGAGACTCTGTCCTACGGCCAGCGCAAGCTGCTCGAACTGTCCTACGTGCTGATCGCCGACCCCGAGATCGTGCTCCTCGACGAGCCCGCCGGGGGGATCAACCCCACGCTGATCAGCCTGCTCGCTGACCGGATCCGTGAGCTGAACGCCCAGGGCACGACGTTTCTTATCGTGGAGCACAACATGGACTTCGTGATGGGCCTGTGCCACCGGGTCACCGTTCTCGACTACGGCACGGCGGTGGTGACCGGGCCGCCCGAGGTCATCAGGAGCGACCACCGGGTACTCGACGCCTACCTCGGAACAGCGGAGGAAGACGATGACATCCCGGCAGCCTGAGGCTGTGCCCCCGGTCGCCCTGGCCGCGGCGGCGCTTGAGGTGCAGGACGTGGTGGTCGGCTACGGCGGCGGTGACGTGCTGCGCGGTGTCAGCATGCAGGTCACGGAAGGTGGCATCACCTGCGTCGTGGGGCCGAACGGAGCCGGCAAGTCCACTCTGCTCGGAGCCATCAGCGGGCTGCTGCAGCCCCGTCTCGGCCACGTCTCGCTGCGCGGGGAGCGGCTGACCGGGAAGACCCCGCGCGAGATCCTGAGCATGGGCGTGGTCCAGGTGCCGCAGAACCACAGCCTGTTCCGTGAGATGACGGTACGCGAGAACATCGTGCTCGGCGGGTACATCCTGAGCGAGCGGGGACTGCCCGAGCGCAGGCTCGCCGCGGTCCTGGAGATGTTCCCCCAGGTGACCGAGTGGCTGGGGAAGAAGGCGGGCAGCTTGTCCGGCGGCCAGCAGCGCCTGGTCGAGTTCGCCCGCTGCCTGATGCTCGACCCGACTCTGGTCATCCTGGACGAACCGTCCATGGGCCTGTCGCCCAAGGTCCTCAAGTCCGTGTTCGACGCGGTGCGGATGATGCACGCCCAGGGCAAGACGATTCTGCTGGTGGAGCAGAACGCGCGGGCCGGGCTCCGGCTGTCCACACACGGGGTGGTCCTGGAGAACGGGCAGGTCCGGCTGGCGGGCACCGGCCGCGACGTGCTTGAGCACCCGGAGATCGGCGCCCTCTACCTGGGCGGCGCCGTCACCCCCGGCGGCGGGGCGGCCCCCGGCGTCCCAGGCACAGCGAACGGCACGGCGCCGGGCCCATCGCTTTGATCATTGACGCGCACTGCCACGTCATCGCCGCGGAGATGACGTCCAGTGCGGTGCCGGCGGACTGGCGGCCGGCCATCACGCGTGAGGACGGCCGCCAGGTGATCGGCTTCCGCGGCAAGCAGGTCCGCTCGGCCGTGGGCGAGTTCACCGACATCGATGCCATGCTCGCCGAGGCCGCGCCGGCCGGTGTCGGGCACCTGCTGCTGTCCCCATGGATCAACCTGGTCCCCGTCGACGCGCCAGCAGACGAGGCACGCGCGGTGTGCCGGGTCCAGAACGAGGCCCTGGCCAAGCTCACCGCCGCCCGCCCCGGGCAGGTCAGCGCGGTCGGCGCGGTCACCGTGCAGGATCCCGCGCTGGCCGCGCGGGAGATCGCCGAGCTCATGACGATCCCGGGCCTGTGCGGGGTGGAGATCCCGTCCAGCGTGGCCGGGCGGTACCTCGGGGACGACTACTTCCTGCCGTTCTGGGAGGCGGCCGAGGCGGCCGGCGCACTGGTGTTCATCCACCCGTCCACCCGGGGTTTCGGCCTGCCCGCCCTCGACAGCTATTACCTCTGGAACTCGGTGGGCAACCCGCTGGAAACGGCCGTGACCGCGGCGCACATCGCCGTGGCCGGGGTGCTGGAACGCTGCCCCCGGCTCCGGGTGCTGCTGGCGCACGGCGGTGGTGCCCTCCCAGTGGTCCGCGGTCGGCTGCGGCGGGCCTTCGCGGTCCGCGCGGAAGCCCGGGCTAAGACGACGGCCGGACCGGACCAGTCGCTGCGCCGGTTCTACTACGACACGGTGACCCACGACCACGACCTGCTCGCGGACCTGGTCCGCTACGCGGGCCCGCAGCACGTCCTGCTCGGCTCGGACCGGCCCTTCGACATGGGCACCGACGATCCCGTCGAGGAGGTGCGGGCGTTGCGGCTCGGCGCCGGTGACGAAGAGCTAGTCCTCGGCGGTAACGCAGCGCGGCTGATTGGGATGGCACATGACTGAGACATCTGGCGGTCCCCGGCGGCACGGTGGAGCCCTGCTCGCCGATCTGCTCATCGAGCACGGCGTGCGGCACGTCTTCGGCGTTCCCGGGGGCCAGACGCTCGCCCTGTACGACGGCATCCTGGACCGCGCTCCCATGCTGCAGCACGTGCTCACCCGCGACGAGCGTTCCGCGGCCTACGCCGCCGACAGCTACGCACGGATTACCGGCCGGGCCGGAGTCTGCGACGCCACGGTGGGACCGGGCGCGGCGAAGCTGCCGTCCGGCCTCGCTGAAGCGCTCGGCGCCTCGGTTCCGGTCGTCGCGCTGGTCAGTGACCTGCCAGCCCGGCTCGACCCGCACCGCTACCGCAGCGCCGCCTCACAGGCTCTCGACCAGTCGGCCCTGCTGGCCCCGGTCACCAAGTGGCATGCCACCGTCGCCGACCCGGTGACGATGCCGGCGCTGGTCCGGCAGGCGTTCCGCGAGGCGACGAGCGGCCGCCCGGGGCCAGTGGTGCTTTTCCTGCCGCAGGACATCCTGGACGGGCCGGCCACGGAGATCACCGGTGAACCGGCCGGCCCGGCCACGAGCGCCAGGTTCGGCCGCTTTCCGGCGTTCCGGCCACCGCCCGAGGCCGGTGATGTGGCGGCCGCCGCCGACGTACTCCGCCTGGCGCAGCGGCCGTTCATCCTCGCGGGCGGCGGCATCATGCATTCCGGGGCGGGCGCGGAACTGACCTCCCTCGCCGAGCAGACCTCGGCGGCGGTGGGCACCACGCTGTCCGGCAAGGGGGTGATCGCCGAGGACCACCCGCTGAGCGTCGGGGTGACCGGGTCGATGGGCACCGCGGCCGCGGCCTCGGCCCTGGCCGAGGCCGATGTGGTGCTGCTCGCCGGGACCAAGGCGGGTGGCGGCGCCACGTTCAGCTGGACGCTGCCCCGGGCCGACCAGGCGGTGCTCCAGCTCGACATCGACCCGGCCGAGCTGGGCCGGGCGTTCCCGCTGCGCGCGGCGCTGCTCGGCGACGCCCGGCCCGGCCTGCAGGCCCTGACGGCGGCACTGGCCGGGCCGGCCGCCGGCCCGCAGCAGCCCGCCGCCGCTCAGCCCGACCGGGCCCGCTGGCGGGCCCGGATCGGCGAGCTCACCTCAGCATGGCGAGCCGAGCGAGACAGCGAACGGGCCAGTGACGCCATCCCCATCGCGCCCCAGCGGGTGCTGGCCGACATCGAGGCCGCGCTGGGCCCGGAGGACGTGCTGGTCTGCGACGCGAGCCTGGCCAGCGGCTGGGGTGGCGTCTACCTGGAACAGCGCCTGCCGGGACGGCGGGTGCTGTGCCCACGCGGGCAGGCCGGCCTCGGCTACGCGCTGCCCGCCGCCATCGGCGTGGCCACCGCTCACCCTGGCGGGCGGACCATCGTGCTCACCGGCGACGGCGCCCTCGGCTATGCGGCGGGCGAGCTGGCCACGGTGGTCGAGCACGGGCTGCCGGTCACCGTGGTGGTCCTGAACAACCGGTCGTTCGGCTGGATCCGCTGGTACCAGCGGATCACCTTCGGCCGGGGCTGGGAGGACGACGACTTCTCCGATGTGGCCTTCGCCGACGTCGCCCGGGGGTTCGGGCTGCACGGTGAGCGCGTCACCGAGCCGGCCCGGCTCGCGCCCGCGCTGCGGGCCGCTCTCAGCGGGAAGCCCGCCCTGCTGGACGTGGTGACCGAGGCCTGGCAGACGCCGATCAGAGCGCACCGGCAGGCCGTGCAGCACGCCGCCGAGCACGCCGCGGGCACCCGGCCCGCGCCGGCCGCTGGATATGGAGGCTGACCGATGCCCCGTCACCCCGAGCGCCACCTCGAGCGCCTGGCCCAGCCGGAGGCGGCCCGGCTGCTCTCCGCGAGCGGCGTCGCCGTGGTGGCTACCGGCAGCGTCGAGCAGCACGGCGGGCACCTGCCGCTCGGCACGGACGCGTTCGCCGCGCTTTCCATCGCCGAGCGCGTCGCCGACCGCCTGGATACCGCGGTCATCCAACTCGGCCCGGTGGGCGTCGCCCATTACCATCTGCCGTGGCCGGGGACGCTCTCGCTGAGTCCCAGCACGCTCGCCGCGGTCCTGGTCGACATCTGCGGTGGCCTGCGCAGCGCAGGCGCGCACCGGATCCTGGTGGTGAACTGGCATGAGGGCAACTCGCCCACCCTCCGGCTGGGCGCAGACGAGGCCCAGCGCCGGCACGGGGTCCAGGTGGTGATCGCCGAATCGCACGTGATCACCCACACGCTCTACCCGGAGGAGATGGAATTCACCCACGCCGGGTCGATGGAGACCGCGGCCGTGCTCGCGTACGACCCGTCGCTGGTGCACCTGGACCAGGCCACGCCGCCCAGCGAGCGCGCCGCGGGCGAGGCCGCACACGGGCTGTTCCGCCGGCCCGATGTCTATCCGGTCCTGCGTGACTTCCACCAGATCGCCGCCACCGGCTGGTACGGGCGGCCCGAGCTGGCGGAGACCGGCCGGGCCGAGGAGATCGCCGAGGCCGTGGCCGATCATGCGGTCCGCCGCGCCCGGCAGATCTGGGCCGCACTGAGCGAGAACGACAGCCCGCCCGCCCGGCTGACCGAGAGCGGAGTGGCCCAGTGACACAGCCCCAGATTCCCGCCCAGATGCAGGCGGCCGTGCTGCGCGACTTCGGCCAGCTCACGCTCGAGTCCGTGCCGGTACCGGAACCGGGACCCGGGGAGGTGCTGGTCCGGGTCCGGGCCTGCGGCCTGTGCGGCACCGACCTGAAGATCGTCAGTGGCGGTTTCCGCGGCACCTGGCCTCCCGCTCTGCCCTTCATCATCGGCCACGAGTGGTCCGGCGAGGTCGCCGCCAGTGGCCCGGATACCGAGCGCAGCGGCCTCGCGCCGGGGGACCGGGTGGTGGCGGAGAACCACACCGGATGCGGCGCCTGCCCGATGTGCCGGGCCGGCCGCTACAACCTGTGTGAGCGGGTGCGCGAACCGGGGTTCAAGCTGTACGGGCACACCGCGCCCGGCGCCCTCGCCGAGTACGCTGTGCGGCCCGCGGTCGCCCTGCACAAGGTCCCCTCGCACGTCACCGACGTGGCCGCGGCACTGGTCAACCAGGGCGCGCTCACCGTGCACGCCGCCCGCCGGGCCCGGCTCGGCCCAGGAGACAGCGTCGCGGTGTTCGGGCCGGGGCTGCTGGGGCTGCTCATGCTGCAGGTCGCACGGGCCGCGGGGGCCGCCGTGGTCATCATGGTCGGCCGGGGCAAGCGGCTGGCGGTGGCCCGGGAACTCGGCAGCACCGGCATCGTCGACTACGAGGAGACCGACCCCGTCGCCGGGGTCCGCGCCGCCACCGGCGGCCGCGGGGCGGACTGCGTGTTCGACTGCTCAGGCAACACCTCAGTCATCCCGCAGGCGCTCCGCTCGGTGCGGCGCGGCGGTTCCGTGGCCCTCCTCGGCCTGGCCGGCGGGGCCACGGCGGAACTTCCCGTCGATCTTGTGACCCTCGACGAGCTGAATGTTCTCGGGGTACGGTCGAGTCCTAATGCCTATCCGGCCATGATCGCCCTACTAGCCTCGGGCGCGATCCGCACCGAGCCCCTCACCACAGACCTCTACCCTCTGGCCGAGGTGGCCGCGGCGTTCGACGCGCTCGCGCGGCGCGAGGCCATCCGCCCGATCATCACGATGTAGCCCGCCGCCCCGCGCAGCACAACCGGCGCGGTCAGGAGACCTTATGCCAGTTGTCCGCACCGCCCCGACGCTGCCGGCCCGGCGGGCGGCAGGCTGGATCGAATGGGACTGGGCCGGCCCGGATACCTTCGGCGCGCCCGTCCCGATGACGGCCCGCAGGATGGTCCTCGACCCGGGCGCGGGCGGGCCTGAGATCCCGCTGGGGTCGCGGGAGGCCATGGTGTACGTGGCGGCGGGATCAGGGACGGCCGAGGCGGCCGGTGAGGTGTTCACGCTGAGCCACGAAACCGTGCTGTGGCTGGCCGGCCGGAGCGCCGTCACGCTGCGGGCCGGCGAGGCCGGGCTGGATGCCCTGATCGCTGAGTCCACCGGCCCGGACGCGCCCAGCCGCCCCGCCCTGGCGAAGGTGCTCGCGGCCGCGGAGCTTCCGCATCTGGTCTCCACCCGGGACACCCGCGACCGGCTCGACCTGGTGACCGACGACGTGCCGGTCGGCGCGCGGCGGATCCGGGCTGACCGGATCATTTACCACCCCGGCGACACCGCCGCCGCCCACTATCACACCGACTGTCACCACGTGTTCTGCGTGCTGGGCGGATCAGGGCTGCTGCGCACCGGCGAGCAGGCGGCGCGGCTGGACGCAGGGATGAGTGCCCTGGTGGGCCCGGGTGAGGTCCACTGGTTCGAGAACGACACCAGCGCGGATTTCTCATTCGTGGAGTTCTGGGCACCTCCGCCGACCGAGACGGTCTGGACGGTGGCGGGGGACCGCTGTACCTGGTCCCCGGCTCACTGATCCGGGCAGTGCTCTGGCCGCACGGGAGCCGGCCTGACCGGCGGCGGAACCCTTGACGCGGAGGACATCCATGGACTACATGAAGGCGGAAGCCAAGCAGGCGGCCCGCGAGCAGGTCAGTGGCCTCTGGGCGGCGGTGACCACGCCGTTCGATGCCACCGGTGCGGTGGACTACGACGCACTCCAGCGTGATCTCGACCGGCTCACCGGCGACCTGCAAGTGGACGGGGTCTTCTGTACCGGCGTGATGAGCGAGTTCTGGTCCCTGACCGGCACTGAGCGGCGGCGCCTGGTCGAGGTCATCGTGGACGAGACCCGGGGGAAATGCCCGGTGCTGGCCCACACCGGCCACCACTCGGCGGGGCAGGCCATCGAGTTGACCAAGCACGCCCAGAAGGTGGGCGCGGACTTCGTCGCGCTGATCAATCCCTACTACCCGTCAGCCTCGGACGAGGGCCTGTTCCGGTGGTATGAGCAGGTGTGCCGGAACGTGGACATCGGGGTGTGGCTGTTCGACACCGCCTATTCCGGCGTGTCGCTCTCCCTGGACCTCATCGAGCGCCTGGCGGACCTTGAGAACGTGTGCGGGATCAAGGTCGGCCGGGACCACGCCACGTACCTGGAGGTACTGCGCCGGGTGGGGGACAAGATCCTCGTCTGCGAGCCGAACGAGGGAACCTGGCTGGAGAACATGCGCGACCACGGCCAGCGCGCCTTCATGTCATCGGCGGCGCCTTACCTGTATCAGACACCGGGCCGGCGGCCGATGCGCGAGTACACGGGGCTGGCGCTCGGCGGCGATTTCGCCGGGGCCGCGAAGCTCGCCGCCACGCTTGACCCGATGCGGGCCGTGGCGGCCAGGTGGCTGCACGGCAAGGCACGGCTGGCGGACTCACTCGCCTCCATCAAGGCCTGGGCCGGCCTGGTCGGCATGTCAGGCGGCCCGGTCCGGGCGCCGCTCATCTCGCACACCCCGGCCGAGCAGGCGGACCTGGCCGCCGACCTGGCCGCCGTCGGCCTGCTGGATACCGACGCCTTACCGGTACGGGCCGGCCTGAACGGTCACGGGCTGGCCAGCCGCTAACGGGCCATCTCCGGACGGCCCGGTGCGGTCATGACTTCCGCCGGGTCGTGGCCGAGATCGTGCAGCAGCACGGTGGCCGCGTTACGCCCCGGTGCACCAGTAATGGATCCTCCCGGATGGGTGGTCCCGCCGGTCTGGTAGAGGCCGGGGATCGGCATCCGGTGCGACGCCCAGCCCGGCACCGGCCGCAGCGGGCCACTGAACGCCGGCCCGCGGTTTCCGCCATGGAACGCACCATGGATCATGTGCGGGTTCAGCTGCTCGATGTCGGCGGGGGACTTGACCAGGTGGGCGAGGATCTTCTCGTCCGTGAATCCCGGCGCGAACCGGCGCAGGCACTCCAGCTGGCGCCGGGCGTGCTGCTCCTTCACGGTGTCCCAGTCGGGCATGCCATCCGGCAGCCGGTACACCTGCGGGCTCAGCACCTTCACCGTGTGCATCCCGGCCGGGGCGC
Source organism: Streptosporangiaceae bacterium (assembly GCA_033854735.1). Classification (GTDB taxonomy): domain Bacteria; phylum Actinomycetota; class Actinomycetes; order Streptosporangiales; family Streptosporangiaceae; genus JAWWPY01. The sequence continues at coordinate 47,498 of JAWWPY010000302.1, forward strand.
GTCCGGGGTCAGCGAGCGTCGGCGTGGCCACCAGCAGCCACGGTGAGTCGGAAATGAACCGGCCGGCCCGCAGGTCCGCGCCGAGTGAGATCATGTCCTCCGGCCAGCCGGCGAATCCGGCCGATACGGCGGTGCGCGCGCCGTCGGCGGTCTCGAACTCCGGGGGAGCGGTCGTGGCGTAGTAGGTCGCGAACCCAGGCACCCCCACGTCGTAGGTGTCCACGCCGTAGTGGAATTCCGCAGGCCAGGCCTCCGCCGGCGCCATGTCCCGCAGGTGCTTGATGTGGATCGTCGAGACCACGGCCGTGCTCGCCAGGTACTGCTCCCCGTCGTCGGTCTCGACGCCGGCGCAGCGGCCGCCGGACAGCAGCAGCCTGGTCACCCGCCGGTCACAGAGCACGCGGCCGCCATGGTCGGCCAGGTAGCCGGTCAGCGCGCCGGTCAGCGCGGCTGAGCCGCCCACCGGGATGGACCAGCTGCGCTGCTGCCGGCCGAAAACCTGTGCGTACGGCAGTACGCCCGAGCCTGGCTCGTCCACCAGCTGGAAGACCTGGAACGACATCCAGAGCAGGAAGGCCTGAACGTGCCTGCTGGTGAACTCGTTGCGGACCACATCCACCGCGCTCATCTGACGCCGCCGGGCCCAGATCCGGCCTTTCGGATGGTCGGCGAGCATCTGGTCCAGCGAGGGGCCGAACCCCACCGGCGTGAACTGCGAACGGCTGAATACCGTCTTAACCTCGTCGTACTCATCGAGCAGGCGCAGGTAGGCGGCCGCATCGGCCCGGGAAAAGCGCGCCACCTCGGCCGCGGTCCGCTCCCGGTCCAGCCACATGGTGAACTGCTCACCGTCCGGGAACGCCACGTGCTCCACCGGGTCTGGCTCGACATAGCGCAGCCCGTAGTCGGCCAGCAGGCCCAGCTCGTCATGCAGCAGCGCCGGGTTGACCCGGATCATGGTGTGGCCGGTGGCGCAGGTGTCGATGCCGAAGCCGGGCAGCAGCAGCTCCTCGGTGGCCGCGCCGCCGCCGGGAATGTGCCGCGCATCCAGGACCAGGCAGCGATATCCCGCCTTGGCCAGGTAGCAGGCGGTAAGCAGGCTGTTGTGCCCGGCCCCCGCCACCACGATGTCCGCGTTCTCGGCCATGCCCAGCCTCCCTTGTGCATCTCCCCGCCCGCCCCAGCTCACGCTATGCAAACCATTGCAGCTGGGACGCTCCGGGGCAAGTCGGATCAGCTGGCGGGCTCGGCCCGGCTCGCCCCGGCCAGGGCCTGGAGGGCGGTCCCGGTGAGCTGGTGCACCTTCCAATCGTCCATCGTGGCCGCACCGACTGAGCCGTAGAAGCCGAGGGCGGGGGAGTTCCAGTCCAGCACGGCCCAGGTCAGCCGGGGGTAGTCCCGCTGCACGCAGATCCGGGCCAGTTCGGCCAGCAGCGCCCGGCCGTGCCCGCCGCCGCGCACGTCCGGCCGGACGTAGAGATCCTCCAGGTAGATCCCGTGCCTGCCTTCCCAGGTCGAGAAGTTGACGAACCAGAGCGCGAACCCGACCACCTCGCCCTCGTGCTCGGCCACGTGCGCGAACACGGCCGGCTGGTTCCCCATCAGCGACCGGCGCAGGTCGTCCTCGGTGGCGCTGACCTGATCGAGCGACCTCTCGTAGTCGGCCAGGTCACGGACGAGCCGGTAGATCGCGGGCACGTCGCCGGCCCGGGCCGGCCGGATCACGCCAGCACCGCGCCGACCGCGAGACCGGCATCAGCCCGGGGCTCGTCATCGGCCCGGTGTTCGTCATCGGCCCGGGGCCCGCCGCCGACAGGGATCCGGTAGCGGAGCCGGAACCGGTCGGCCGGGATGACGACCTCGCCTGCCTCGACGATCCGCCGCCCAGCGCGGTGCGCTCGCGCGATGAGCAGCACCGGGGATCCGACCGGGATCTCCAGGGTGACAGCCTCGGCCGACAGCGAGGGCCGCACCGAAATGTCCTCCACCACCTGGTCCACGGAGACGCCGATGACCTTCATCCGCTCGATCACTCCCCGGCCCGCGAACGGGCCCTGCTCAGGGAGGGCGATCGGGGTCTGGGCGGTGAGTTCCACGGGCTCGTAGCTGGTGGCCATCTGCACCGGGGTGGCGTCCGCGCGGAGCAGGTACTTGGTCCGGATCACCTCGCCGTCGCCGCGCCTCAGGCCGAGCAGCCGGGCGATGTGCGGTGGTGCGGCGGCGCGCTCGGACTGATGCTCCCAGGACAGGCGGGGTGAATGCGCCTCACCGTCCTCCGGTCCGCGGTCCGCAGGGCCGCCGCCTGCGGCCCGTTGCGGATCCTCAAGCCCGAACGGTGACCCGGGAAAGTGCAGCCGGTCATGCTCGAGGTGAGAGGCAGCGGGCACCCTCCGGACATACGAGCCCGAGCCGGCCCTCGCCTCGATGAGCCCCTCGGTCGCCAGGACCTGCAGGGCGTGCTTGGCCGCGGTCTCCCCGACGCCGTACCGGGCGATGATCCCGTTCCTTGACGGCACCCTGGCGCCGGGCGCGAGGACGCCCCCGCGGATCTGCTCCCGCAGGTCCTCGAGAACACGCAGGTAAACGGGATCGGTAGAGGCAGCCATGGCGCTCGATCCTCCTGACGTGACGCCGCGACGGCAGTCACGAGTCCAGCAGGCCAGTCGCCATTGTTGCCGAACCGCCCGGCAAGCTGTCTCCTAATGGACATGTTGTGACCATAGCTTTGCCCGGTGTGACGGGGGAGTTACTGTAGTAGGTCGTTGAGGTACGGTATGAGGTTTTTGACCGTGGACGTGTCCAGCCCGCCCGTGCCTTACTTCTTCATGGCGAAGATGAGGCCGTCCCCGATCGAGAGCATCGCGAGTTCCACCCGGTCGTCGGCCAGCACATGGGTGTTGAAATCCCTGATCGCGCGGGCATCGGCGTCGTCCGGGGCGGGGTCGAAGATCCTGGCGTGCAAGAGGGTGTTGTCCACCAGGATGACCCCGCCGCTTCGGATGCGCGGGACGAGCTCGTCCCAGTAGCCGGCATAGCCGGTCTTGTCCGCGTCGATGAACGCGAGGTCGAATGCCGCCTGGGGCGGCAGGGTGCGCAGCGTGTCCAGCGCCGGGCCGAGCCGCAGTTCGATTCGGTCGGCGAGGCCGGCCTTCTCCCAGTAGGCCGCCGCCAGCGCGGTCCAGTCCGCGTTGATATCGCAGCAGATCAGCCGCCCTCCCTCGGCCAGGCCGCGGGCCAGGCAGATCGAGGAATACCCGGTGAAGGTGCCAACCTCAATCGCCTGGCGCGCGCCGATCAGACGGCTCAGCAGGGTCATGAACGTGCCTTGCTCCGGGCCGATCTGCAGGATCACGCGGTCGGGGAAACGCCGCGCCGTCTCCTCGGTCAGGTCCCGCAGCAGTGTGTCCGGTGGGCTGCTGTGCGCGACGACGTACTCATGGATTCGGGGGCTGACATGCTCGGTTCCAGAGGCCACCTGTCGAGGCTACCCGCCGCCCCGGCCGCCGCCCGGCATCCACCCGTTGTGGACCTGGCTGTGGATGAACCGGTGGACAGGTACGTTGCGCGGGGGATAACGGCCGGTGCTTTGTGGATGACTTGTGGATGACCAAAAAATCTTGAAAATGCCGGCCGAAACCTGTTGCGCTGCACCGGGCCTGGGCAGTAAAAATGCTCTCACCACCGAAAACGATGGCCCACCCGGGGGAGACCCCGGAGGCGGAAGAACCGGGAAACCGGGTCCTCCTGCCGGGAAATCTGCGACCGGTGATAGGCCGGACAGCGTGCGGCGCCGAGCAATCGGCGGCCAGTGCTGCGAGACCACGTAAGGCCCCTCGATCTCATACATCGAGGGGCCTTACGGCTATTGTGCCCGTCTCTTGACGGCCTGCAACGTGTACGTGCAGGGAAGCCGCCACGGCCGGTCGGCCAGCCGCCACTCGCCGCCCTCCAGGCGTTCCATCTGGCCCGGCAGGGCTTCCCAGGGCGCGCTGTCATGCTCGGCCAGGCCGGTCAGGTCCATCCCGCCGGCCCGGACAGCGGTCACGATCTCGCCCAGGCCGTGGTTCCACTCATGGGTCACGTTCTGCGTGAAGACCGCGTCGGTCTGGACGTAGGTGCCCCCCTCGGTCCAGATGGTTGGCTCGTCCCGCTCGAAGTAGGGGTGCTCCACGGCCAGCAGGCCGTCGGGCCGGGCGTCAGCCAGCGACCACAGCATGGGATGGCCCTCGCGGAGGAACAGCCTCCCCCCGGGGCGCAGCAGCCTGCCGACGACGTCGGCCCAGCGGCGGATGCTGGGCAGCCAGCACAGCGCGCCGATCCCGGTGAACACCAGGTCGAACCGGCCGTCACCGAGCACCTTGACCGCGTCGTAGACGTCAGCCTGGACGAATTCCACCGCGGCGCCGGCCCGCCCGGCCAGCTGGCGCGCCTCGGCCAGGGCGGCCGCCGAGAAATCCAGCCCGGTCATGGTCGCGCCGAGCCGGGCCAGCGAGATGGTGTCGGTCCCGATGTGGCACTGCAGATGGACCCCGCTCAGGCCGCTGATGTCCCCGAGAAGCGGGCGGTCGAACCGCACCACATCGCTGAGGAAGGTGGGGTCTTCCGCAAAGCGGGCGACGCTGTAGTCGGCGGACGCCGCGTGCGCGGGCGCGCGCTCATTCCAGCTGGCCAGGTTTACCGCCCGGTAGTCAGTCATCACGCCATCGTTCCATGCCGGGCTCTTGGCCGGTCCGGCCGTCTGCTGACCCGCTCAGGCCACCACCAGTCACGTTTCCGCGATTATTCACGCTATCGGGAATAGTCATCTACGCTAGGGGCCATGGCGAGTGCGGATCTCCTGCTGCACCCGGTACGGCTGCGCATCGTCCAGGCGTTTCTGGGTGACCGGACGCTCACTACCAGTGAGCTGGCGGCCGAGATGGACGACGTGCCGGCCGGCAGCCTGTACCGGCACGTTGCCCGGCTGACGCAGGCCGGGGTGCTCGAGGTGGTGGCCGAGCGCCGGGTCCGCGGCGCCGTCGAGCGCACCTACCGGCTCCGGGCCGCCGCCGCGCGGATGGGCCCGGCTGAGGTGTCCGCCATGTCCGCCGAGGATCACGCTCACGCCTTCATGGCCTATGTGGCCGGGATGCTGGCCGACGCGGATCGGTACCTGGCCGCGGGCCAGCCTGACCCGGTCCGGGACGGCGCTGATTACCGGGTGGGCGCGCTGTGGCTCACCGACGCCGAGTTCGCCGACTTCCTCGGTGACCTTGCCGCCGTGATTCAGGCCCGGGTGGCGAATGCCCCGGGGGAAGGCCGGCGTCGGCGGCTGCTATTCGGCGTGGTGCTGCCCGTCCCTGAGCGGCCGGTTCGCGATCAGCACTCAAGGCAGCGGTCGCGACGGCCGCGCCGTCGAAGCGGAGGGAGTTCGTGATGCGCAGCACACCCGAGGCGCTGAGCCTCGCGGTCATCGAGATGGCCCAGGCCGGCCGGTTCGCGGAGATCCGCGACCTCTTCGCACCGCCGCTGCGGCCCATGGTTTCCGCCGAGTCGCTGCAGGCCGCCTGGGTCGCTGAACTCGGCCGCCGCGGCCCGGTCCGGGCCGTCGGCGCGCCCGTCAGCGAGCCGGCTGGCCGTGGCTCGGCGGTCGTGAAAATCCCGGTCAGCTGCGAACGAGGGGACTTTACGCTGCTGGTCTCGGTGACCGCGGCGGGTTCGCTCGGCGGCCTGCAGATTGCCCCGGTGAGCGCGGCGCAGCCCGCCATGCCCTGGGAGCCGCCGGACTACGCGCAGCCTGAGCAGTTCGACGAGCAGGAGCTCACGGTGGGCTCAGGCCCGCTGGCGGTGCCGGGCACGGTCAGCGTGCCCCTCCGGCCCGCCGGGCCGGGCGTCGTCCTCCTGGCCGGCTCGGGGCCGGGGGATCGCGACGAAACGATCGGCCGGAACAAGCCGTTCAAGGACCTCGCGTGGGGCCTGGCCAGCCGCGGTATCGCGGTTCTCCGGTTTGACAAGGTGACCCACGCCCACCCCGGTGAGGTCACGGCCAACCCCGGCTTCACCGTGGCCGACGAGTACCTGCCGCACGGCGTTGCCGCCGTTCACCTGCTTCAGGGGCGCCCCGGCATCGACCCGGAACGGGTCTTCCTCCTCGGGCACAGCCTGGGCGGCACCATCGCTCCCCGCGTGGCCGCCGCCGAGCCGTCGGTCGCCGGACTGGTCATCCTGGGCGGCGGAACCCAGCCCCTGCACTGGGCCGCCGTCCGCCAATTCCGCTACCTCGCCGGGCTCGACCCCGAGACGGCTGCGGCATCGGCGTCCGTCATCGAGGCGGTGACCGAGCAGGCCAGGCTGGTCGACAGCCCTGGACTGTCGCCATCGACCCCGTCCAGTGATCTGCCCTTCGGGGTCCCGGCCCCCTACTGGCTCGACCTGCGCGGTTACCAGCCGGCCGCGGTGGCCGCGGCGCTCGGCCAGCCGATCCTGATTCTGCAGGGTGGCCGGGACTACCAAGTCACTGTCGCTGAGGACCTGACGGGATGGCAGGCCGGCCTGGCGCGGTGCCCCGATGTCACCATTCACGTCTACGACGCCGACAACCACCTGTTCTTCACCGGCAGTGGCCCCTCCGCGCCGGCCGAGTACGAGCCAGCGCAGCACGTCGACCCGGCCGTCGTCGCCGACATCGCCGCCTGGGTAACGGCGCAGCGGCCCGCCCCCCCATGAGGCTCGTCAGACGGGATACGTGACGCCGGTCAGCCGTTCGGATTCCTGCCACAGGCGCCGCTGCGCCTGTTCATCGTGGGAGCGGCCGGTTGACTTGACGGGCCGGGGATAGCCCTTGAGCTCGAGACGGCCGTCGGGACCGTAATACTGGCCGCCGCGGGCGGCCGGGTCGGTAGCGGCACGGAGCGTCGGGAGCGCTCCCATCTGCGCGCTCTGCGTGAAGGCCGACCCGAGGCGCTGATTGAGAGCCTGGATCAGGCCCGGCATGTGGCGGGTCAGTTCGGTAAAGGCCGTGCCGGGGTGGGCGGCCAGCGCCGCCGTCGGCGCGCCGGCCGCCGCGAGCCTGCGCTGCAGTTCGTAGGTGAACATCAGGTTGGCCAGCTTGGACTGCGCGTAGGCACTTATCCGGCGGTACCGGCGCTGCGACTGGAGGTCGTCGAAGTTGATGCGCCCAGTGCGGTGCCCGTTGCTGCTGACTGTCACGATCCGGGACCCCGGCTGTACTAGCAGCCGGTCCAGCAGGAGACCGGTGAGCGCGAAGTGACCGAGGTGGTTAGTGCCGATCTGCAGCTCGAAGCCGTCGGCCGTGACGCCGCGCGGGGGGAACATCAGGCCCGCATTGTTGATGAGCAGGTCGAGGGTGACACGGCTGGCCCTGATCTCTTCGGCCGCCTCGCGGACCGAGGCGAGCGACGCCAGGTCGAGACGGACGACCGTCATGGTGGCCTGCGGCGCGGTGACGGCGATGCGGGCGGCGGCATCCCGGCCCCGGCCGGCATCCCGGCAGGCGAGGATGACCGCCGCCCCGTGCTCGGCGAGCACCCTGGCGGCCTCGAAGCCGATCCCGGAGTTCGCGCCAGTGATCACCGCAGTGCGCCCGGCCTGGTCCGGTACGTCGGCCGCGGTCCACAGTTCGCGGGTGCTGCTGGTCTGGCTCATCGGATCCTTCTTCCTGCGGTGCACACTGCCGCTGATCTTCCCGATGGTCCGGGCGGCTCCAGCGCCGGGCGGCGGCTACGCTCGGCCCATGATGGCCTTCATTCCCAGCCCGCCGGCGAACGGATTCCATATCGGCCCGGCATACATCCATTTCTACGGGCTGATGTACGTGGTCGGCATCACCGCCGCGATCCTGATCACGCAGCGCCGCTGGAAGGCCCAGGGCGGCGATCCGGCACTGGTCGGCGAGGTGGCGATCTGGGCGGTGCCCGCGGGCATCATCGGCGGCCGGATCTATTTCGACATCACCACGCCGAAGTACATCCCGCACCACTGGTACGGGATCTTCGCGGTCTGGGATGGCGGCCTGGGGATCTGGGGCGGCATCGCGCTGGGGGCCCTGGTGGGCATCTGGCGGGTGCGCAGGTCCGGGGCGGACGTCCCCCGGTTCATGGAAGCCGTCGCCCCGGCCCTGCTGGTGGCGCAGGCGGCCGGTCGCGTCGGCAACTACTTCAACCAGGAACTGTTCGGCGGCCCCACCAGGCTGCCCTGGGGACTGAACATCTCGCCGGGCTTCCGCCCAGCCGGCTACGCGCGGTACACCACGTTTCACCCGACGTTCCTGTACGAGCTGATCTTCGACCTGCTCCTGGCCGCATTCCTGGTCTGGCTCGGGCATCATCGTGACATCAGGCCGCCGGGCCTGTTCGCCCTGTACGTGACCGGGTACTCAGCCTTCCGGATCCTCGAGGAATCGCTGCGGGTCGACCCGTCCGAGCACTTCCTCGGCCTGCGCCTGAACACGTACGTCGCTTCCGTGCTCACCATCGTGGGCATCGCCTGGTTCGCGCGCACGCAGCTCAAGGGCCGCGCCGTCGCTGGACCGGCGTCTGCGGTGGGGGAGAGCCGGTCTGAAGCGGGAGACGCGGACGGCGGCGGGGACGAGGGCGGCGACGGGGACGAGGGCACAGCCGGGATCGGCGAGCCGGGCAGTGCGGAATCCGGCGATGCGGGCGCCGATGACAACCCCGCCCGCCAGCGCTGACCCCGCCCGCCCGCGCTGACCCCGCTTCCAGTACGGACTGGCCTGCCTCATCCCGGCGTTCCGGCACGAAGGGCTGTCGCTCGAGCAGGCCGGGATTCTCGTCGCCTGCCCGACGGCGGGGCTGCTGCTCATCCTGGGCTGGTTCGGGGCGCACGAACGCGGGCTGGCCATGGGTATCAGGCAGAGCGCGCAGCCGCTGGGGGTCGCGATCGCAGCGCTGGCCCTGCCTACCATCGGCGAGCACGGGCGATCGGCGGCCCTGGCCTTCCTGGGCACGTTCTGCGTGGCGGCGGCGGCTCTTGTCCTCGTGGCCGTGCGTGCCCTCGGTATCCAGAACACGGGGCAGAACGCGTTCGCGGCGGCGACCCCGCCGGTGCTCGCCGCCCTGATTGGCGGGGCAGGCTATGGCGCGGCGTTCGGCGCTGTGGCCTTGTTCCCGCTGGCCGCCGCGGCCTTCATCCCGGTGCGTGCGGAACACCGGGCCCAGGAAGATGGGGCCCAGGACGATGAGGCACTGGGGCCTGACACCGCGCCTTCCGCCGGCTAACTGTTGATCACGGCTGGCCGACCGTGCATCATGGCGCTGCGGGGAGAGGATGTGGCGCCGTATGGGTGAGACGTACCACCTCGGCGCGCCGGTCTCGGCGGCCGACCCTTTCGCCGAGGATTTCCTGCGTGATCCGTTCACCTTCCATGAGGACCTGCGGGAGGCAGGCCCGGTGGTCTGGCTGGAGCGCTACGGCGTGTGGGCGATGGCCCGGTACGCCGAGGTGCACGAGGCGCTCCGGGACTGGGAGACGTTCTCCTCCTCGGCGGGTGTCGGGCTCAGCGATTTTCGCAAGGAAAAGCCGTGGCGCCCGCCCAGCCTGCTGCTCGAAGCGGACCCGCCGGAGCACTCCAGGGCGCGCAAGGCGGCGGCCCGGGCGCTGTCTCCGCGCACCGTGCGCGCCCTGCGTGAGGACTTTGCCCGCGAAGCAGCGGACCTGGTCGGTGAACTGGTCGCCCGGGGCAGCGTGGATGGCGTGCGTGATATCGCCGAGTCCTTCCCGCTGCGCGTGTTCCCGCTGGCCGTCGGGCTGACCTCCGGCGGCGGCGATCAGCTCCTGGCCTACGGGAACATGGCCTTCAACGCGTTCGGGCCGCGCAACCGGCTGCAGCGGGAGTCGATGACGCGGGCCGAGGGCGTGATCGCCTGGATCGCCGCGCACTGCACCCGTGACGCCCTGACTGAGAGCGGTCTCGGCGCGCGCATCTACGCCAGCGCCGACGACGGCACGGTCACCGCCGGGGAGGCGGCCCTGCTGGTCCGCTCCCTGCTGACGGCGGGCGTGGACACCACGGTCATCGGGCTGGGCTGTGCCCTGGACGGCCTGGCCCGCGACCCAGCGCAGTGGCAGTTGCTCCGCGACGACCCCGCCCTGGCCGGCCCGGCGTTCGAGGAAGCGCTGCGGTACGCCTCACCGGTGCAGACGTTCTTCCGGACCACCACCAGGGAAGTGCAGGTCGGCGGGGTCACCCTGGGAGCGGGGGAGAAGGTGCTGCTGTTCCTGGCGGCCGCGAACCGTGACCCCCGCCGCTGGGACAACCCCGGCCATTTCGATATCCGCCGCCGGGCCGTCGGCCACGTCGGCTTCGGATTCGGGATCCACGCCTGCGTCGGCGCGTCGCTGGCCCGGCTGGAAGGTGAGGTCCTGCTGCAGGCCCTGGCCCGGCAGGTGGCCACCCTGGAGCCGGCCGGCCGGCCGGAACGCCGCCTCAACAACACCCTCAGCGGCTTCGCCTCCCTCCCACTCACCCTCCATCCGATCACTGGTTGAGTTCCTGCCTCGCGCCCCCCGGGACGCTTTGGGATGCCAGCACGCCATCTCTGGTGAGGCCAGCCTCCGGGCATTAGTCGTCCAAGCACACTTGTGATGGGGCGGACGCGGGCCATTTACTTGGAATCACGGCCTGGGGCACGGCCGGATCGCTCTGATAGCGGGGTGAAGGGGCTTGCGTATCACCGTGACCTGGCTGCGCCTGGAGTTGCGCCGGCGTTGGCGTTCGCTCACCGTGCTGGCCCTGCTTGTCGCGCTGGCCACGGCGACGGTCCTCGCGGCGGCCTCAGGAGCGCGGCGCGGGCAGACCGCGTACGGCCGGCTGTGGGCACGGACCCTGCCCGCGACGGCCACCGTGCTGCCCAACCAGCCGGGTTTCGACTGGGCCAAGATCCGCGCGCTGCCCGAGGTCAGCGCGCTGACCATGTTCCCGGTCGGCTTCGGATTCGCGCTCGACTGCTGCCCGGCCGCGAGTACCGGATTCCCGCCCGCGGACAACGAGATGACCCGGACGATCGAACGGCCGGTCGTATTGGAGGGACGGCTGTCCAACCCCAACCGCGCCGATGAGGTCCTGGTCACCCCCAAGTTCGTGGCGAGTTACGGCAAGGGTGTTGGCGACATGCTTACCCTGCACCTGGCCAGCCCGCGGCAGATGGACGCAGGATACGACGGGTCCACTGGACCACCGCGCGGGCCGAAGATCCGGGCCCGCATCGTCGGGGTGGGCCGTACGCCCTGGGGGCTTTTCGCGGACGCTGCGGGGGAAAAGGGAGGCGTGCTCGTATCGCCGGCCCTGTTTGCCCATTACCGCGCCAACATCATCGGCACGACCGGCCAGATGTACATCAACGCGCTGGTGCGGCTCAAAGGGGGGACCGCCGCGATTCCCGCGTTCCGCGCCGACCTGGCCCGCGTGACCGGGCGGTCCGACATCGACGTGTGGAACAACCTGGTCAACTTCGGTGACCCGCTCCGCAGGGTCACCGGGTACGAGGCCGCCTGCCTGCTGGCCTTCGCGCTGGCGGCCCTGGTGGCCGCCTTCTTCCTGGTCGGCCAGTCCGTGGCCCGTTATACATCCTCCACCGTCGTGGATCTCCAGGTGCTGCAAGCGGTGGGGATGACGCGCCTGCAAGCCGTCGCGTCGGCCTCGGCCGCGCCTTTCCTGGCCGCGGCGGCGGGGACGACAGTCGGCGTGGCTGGCGCGATCGTGGCCTCGCGATGGATGCCGATCGGCGCGGCATCCATTATGGAGCCGCATCCGGGGCTCGACGTGGACTGGCCAGTGCTGGGCGCCGGCTGGGTCATCGCCCCGCTCCTCGTGCTGGCCGGATCGGCCATCGCCGCGGCGATGGCGCTGACCGCCGGCCGGCGGCATGTGGCCCCGCGCCGGTCCGCCGTCGCGGCGGCCGCGTCAGGAGCGGGGCTGCCCATACACGTGGTGGTCGGCGCCCGTTTCGCACTTGAGCCTGGCCGCGGCCGTGCCGCCGTGCCGATCCGGCCGGCTTTGGTGGGTGCGATCGTGGGCGTGCTTGGCGTGCTCGCCGCCTTCACCTTCTCCGCCGGGGTCTCCGACGCCGCCGCCAACCCGGCGCGCTTCGGGCAAACGTGGCAGCTGGGCACGTTCCTCGGTCTCAACGGGCAGGACTTCGGGCCCGCCGGCCGGGTACTTCGCGCCGTCGCGGCCGACCGCGATGTGATCGGTGTCGACGACGCGCGTATCGGGGGGGCGCAATCCGGCCAGGTCTCCATCGAGAGCTTCACCTATCACCCGGTAGCCGGCAAGCGGCCGGCCATCGTCCTCACCGACGGGCGCATGCCCGCCACGCCCGGCGAGATCGTGCTGGCTCCGACGACCGCCCGCGAGTTGCGCGCCGTGACGGGCTCCACGGTCCGGCTCACCGGCGCCGGGGCCCCGCAGGCGGTGACGGTGACGGGGATCGGCTTCGTCCCCGCGGGGCCGCACAACGGCTACGCCGACGGCGCGTGGCTCACCCCCGCCGGGTACGACCGGATTTTTGGCGGCGCGCGCTACTCCTTCAAGTTCCATGCCGCGACAGTGGCGCTGCGGCCCGGCGCCAATGTGCAAGCCGTCGCGCGCAGGCTGAACGCCACCGCCGCGGCCATCAAGGGCGGCGGGGCGTTCACCTTCACGCCCCCGCGTGCGCTGCCGGCGGTCCAGCAGATCAAGGACCTGGAGGTGCTGCCGCTGGCGTTGAGCGCCTTCCTGGCCCTGCTGGCCATCGGCGCGGTCGGGCATGCCCTGTCCATCGCCGTGAACCGCCGGCGCCACGAACTGGCGGTCATGCGGGCGCTCGGGATGACCCGGCTGCAAACACGGATGGTGGTCGCCACCCAGGCGAGCGTGCTCGCGGTGGTCGGGCTGGTGTTCGGGGTGCCGCTCGGAGTCGCGCTCGGGCGAAGCCTCTGGCACGTGGTGGCCGGCTTCACGCCCCTGGCCTATGACCCACCGCTCGCCGTGTGGGCGCTGCTGCTGATCGGCCCCGTCGCCTTGCTGGCCGCGAACGCGCTGGCCGCCTGGCCAGAACAACAAGCCGCACGGCTACGCACCGGACAGGTCCTTCGCACCGAGTGATTTCGATCGACCTGCTATAGACGGCCCGATAGCGGCAGAGGCTCGACCGCTAGCTCTTGTGCGCAAGCTGGGGCGTCGGCGGCGCAGCACCGCCGACGCGCTCCCGGGTGCGAGCGCGCCACCAGGCCTGGCCCCGCTGCGGAAGCAGGTAGATGGGGTCGTAGTAGGGATACTCGCGGCTGAGCGCCGACGGGTCCTCGGCCTCCACGCCGGTCCGGTAGTTCTTCGTCCAGTAGGAGATGCCGAGGTCGGTGTCGTACCGGGAGACCTGGTGTACCCAGCGCTTGCCGACGTACGGGACGTCGCAGACCACCCGGGGAGTAGCGAACCCGGGCAGGTAACCCATGATCTGGTGCTGCAGCTCCTGGGCCTCGGCCAGGGAGAGCCGCCAGTGCTCGCTGCCCGGGATCATGTCACACATGTAGAAGTAGTAGGGCATGATGCCGGCCCCGTCCAGCAGGGTGAAGCACAAGTCAAGCAGCGCGGATGCGCTGTCGTTGACCCCGCGCAGCAGCACCCCCTGGTTGCGCACGTCGCGGATGCCGGTGTCGAGCATGGCCTGGGCGGCGCGGGCCACCAGCGGGGTCACCGACTGCGCCGCGTTGACATGGGTGTGGATGGCGATGTTCGCGCCGCGCTCCCGGGCCTTGGCACCGAGCCGCTCCATGCCCGCTCGCACGTCGTCGGCCAGCCAGTGCTGGGGCAGGCCCATGAGCGCCTTGGTGGCCAGGCGGATGTCGCGGACGCTGTCCACGTCGAGCAGGGCGGCGACGAAGGCCTCCAGCCGGGGCCACGGCAGGTTGGCCACGTCCCCGCCGGAGACCACCACGTCCCGCACCCCCGGGGTGGCCCGCAGATAGTCGATCATCGCGGCGAGGCGGTCGGCCGGGGGCAGCCCGAACTTGAGCTTGCCGGCCGACGCCGTGGGGTTGCCGACCAGGTCCATCCGGGTGCAGTGGCCGCAGTACTGCGGGCAGGTGGGCAGCACCTCGGCGAGCACCTTGGTCGGGTATCGGTGGGTGAGGCCCTCCACGGCCCACATCTCCGCCTCGTGCAGCGAGTCGCGGGACGCGTACGGATGGGACGGCCAGTCCGTGCGCCGGTCGCTGAACACCGGGATCATGTAGCGGCGCACCGGGTCGGCGTAGAAGGCTTCGGTGAAGCCCGGCTGGCCGGGCGCGGCGGAGGCCGCCATCGTGTTGAGCATCTGAGGTGGCACCAGCATGGACATGGTGGCCCGCTCACGCTGGTCACGGTCGAGGTCGGAGAGGAATGCCTCGTCCAGTCCGGCGCCGAGGACCTCGCGGAGCTGGCGCAGGTTCTTCACGCAATGCGCCCGCTGCCACTGGGCTGACTCCCACTCCGCGGTGGTGACCCCCGACCAGCCGGGGATGCGCCGCCAGTCCGGCTCCGCCAGCTCGACGCGCTGGTATGCATACGGCTGATCGACCACCGCGCTCACCTTCCCGTTCCTGCCCCTGATTTACCGGACGATAGCCTCCTGTCCGATACATATAGAGAAGAAGCTAGTGTCAGAGTAGCTAATAACAGGAAAATCTGCTGCTTGTGCCCCCCGGTTATAGCTGGGATCCGAGGCTACAGCTGGGATCCAAGGCGGCGGCTGGGATCCGAGGCGCTGGCTGGGGTCCGGGCGCTGGCCGGTGCTCCGGGGCGGCGGACTGGGAAGGATGCAGGCATGACTCGATCGACACCAGGCCACCAGCCGTGGCCGGGGGCCGCGCTGGGCGTGCACCGGGTGCTCGAGCCGGCGGGGGTGCTGCCCCAGGCGGCCTGGCGGCTCGACCCTGACCCCGTCATCGGGCCCGATGAGGTGCGGATCCAGGTGGAGAGGCTCAACCTGGACGCCGCGTCCTACCGCCAGCTCCGCGAGTCGTCCGGGGGGAGCGCCGAGGCGATGCGGGCCGCGGTCCTGGCCATCGTGGCCGAGCGCGGCAAGATGCAGAACCCGGTGACCGGGTCCGGCGGCATGCTCACCGGGGTCGTGGAGGAGGCCGGTCCGCGGTCGCCGCTCGGCCTGGCCGCCGGGGACCGGATCGCCACCCTCGTCTCACTCAGCCTCACCCCGCTGGCCATCACCGACGGCCTGGCCGGCTGGGACGGCGCGTCCGAGCAGGTGCCGTGCGCCGGGCACGCCATCCTGTTCGGGCGCTCGATCGCCACGGTGCTTCCCGATGACCTGCCCGGCCCGCTGGCCCTCGCTGTGCTGGACGTGTGCGGTGCCCCAGCCCTCACCCACCGGGTCGTGAGCACCATGACCAGCCCGGTCGTGGCGATCATCGGGGGGGCGGGCAAGAGCGGGTCGCTGTCCGCCGCCGCGGCCCGGCGGGCCGGCGCACGGACCATCATCGGGGTGGTGCCCACGCCCCCGGAAGAAGCCGTGCTGCGGCGCAGCGGGCTCGCGGACCAGGTCGTGATGGCCGACGCGCGGGACCCGCTGGCGCTGTCCGGCGCGGTGGCCGGCGCGGGCGGCCCGGCCGACGTGACCGTGGTCTGTGTGGATGTGCCGGGCTGTGAAGGCGGCGCGGTGCTGGCCACGGCCCAGGGCGGCACGGTGATCTTCTTCTCGATGGCGACCTCGTTCACCGCCGCGGCGCTCGGCGCGGAGGGGGTGGCCGCCGACGTGACCATGCTGATCGGCAACGGGTACGTCCCCGGGCATGCCCAGATGGCCCTCGACCTGATCCGGGCCGAGCCCGCGGTCCGCGCCATCTTCGAGGGCCGGACCGGGACAACGCAGTCCGTTGTGGCCGTATAAAGCGCACGCAACGGACCGGTGCAGATGAGAGGGGAACGCGCGATGGAGCCGAAGCTCGGACTCGATCCGGCCGTCGTCCGCGAAGCCCGTGAACTGGCCCGAGCGGCCGGGCAGCCGATCGTCGAGCTGGCCAGGACGCACACGACGGTGTCCGTCGAGCGCGCCGTGCTGCGCCTGGCCGGCCTGGGCGGCGCTGACGAGGACGGCATGCCCTGGGTCAACCGGCTGGTCGATGCCGTGCGGGAGAGCGTGGGGCTGGAGCACGGGATCGCGCTGCCCGCCTGGGACGCGCTGCTCGCCGGGGGGTACCCCGACCTGGCCTCGCTGGCCCGGGACGCGGCGGCGGGGGCGGTGAAGTTCCGGCGGCCCGAGGGCGGCGACGCCGCGGTGGCCCGGGCGGCGGCCAGCGCGGCCCTCGGCCGGGGCATCGCCCTGATCGACGCCCGGCGGGCGGAGCGGGACGCGATGATCCGCGACACCGCCGACCCGCCCAAGCCGTGGATCTACCTGATCGTGGCGACCGGGGACATCTACGAGGACATCCCGCAGGCTCAGGCGGCCGCCCGGGAGGGCGCCGACATCATCGCGGTGATCCGGTCCACCGGCCAGTCGCTGCTCGACTACGTGCCTGAGGGCGCGACCCGGGAAGGTTACGCGGGCACGTACGCGACCAGGGAGAACTTCCGGCTCATGCGGGCCGCGCTGGACGATGTCTCCCGCGAGCTGGGCCGCTACGTGCGGCTGACCAACTACGCGTCCGGGCTGTGCATGCCGGAGATCGCCGCGCTGGCCGGGCTCGAGCGCCTGGACATGATGCTGAACGACTGCATGTACGGGATCATCTTCCGCGACATCAACCCCCGGCGCACGTTCATCGACCAGCGGTTCTCCCGTCAGGTGCACGCGCGGGCCGGGATCGTCATCAACACCGGCGAGGACAACTACCTGACCACGGCCGACGCGGTGGACGCCGCGCACACCGTGGTGGTCAGCCAGCTCCTGAACGAGTTCTTCGGCCAGGAGGCCGGGCTGGCCGATACCCAGCTGGGCCTCGGCCACGCGTTCGAGATCAACCCCGAGGTACCGGACTCGTTCGTGCTGGAACTCGCGCACGCCCAGCTGGTCCGCGAGCTTTTCCC
This sequence comes from Streptosporangiaceae bacterium, assembly GCA_033854735.1. Lineage (GTDB taxonomy): Bacteria > Actinomycetota > Actinomycetes > Streptosporangiales > Streptosporangiaceae > JAWWPY01. Next base: position 64,515 of record JAWWPY010000302.1, read on the forward strand.
CAACGCACCCCTGAAGTACATGCCGCCGACCAAGCACATGACCGGGAACGTGTTCGCCGGGTACCTGCTGGACGCGTTCTTCAACTTGGCCGGGGTGATGACCGACCAGTCGATCCTGCTCATCGGCATGATGACCGAGGGCATCCACACCCCGTTCCTATCCGACCGTGACCTGGCGCTGGAGAACGTCCGGTACGTGGCCCGGGCCGCGGCCACGCTGGGCGAGAACTTCCGGCCGCCGCCGGGCGGCCTGGTCGAGCGGCGCGCGCACCAGGTGCTCACCGAGGCGGTGGGCCTGCTGCGCCGCATCAGCCGCGACGGGCTGCTCGGCGCGATCGCGGAGGGCACGTTCGGCATCACCCGCCGCCCCGCCGACGGCGGCCGCGGGCTGGATGGCGTGATCGCCCGCGCCGACAGCTACTTCAACCCGGCGATAGAGATCCTGGAGAGTGCCTCATGACTGAGACGACAGCTGGCCAGGCCGGGCCAGCCTCAGCGGGGGGCCCGGGGGGTCGTCCACCCGGGCCAGCACTGATACGTCCCTACGGCGACACGACAGGGGATGGGCGGGTGCAGGTGTCGTTCACCTTGCCGGTTCCGTTCGGCGGTGAAGAGGAGCGCGCCCGGGCCGAAGGGGCAGCGCTCCAGCTCGCCGCGTCCATGGGCCTCGACCCGGCGATGGTGGTGCACGCGAAGGGGATGGGGCCGGACTTCACGTTCTTCATCGTCTACGGCCGGGTCAGCCACCTGGTCGATCTGTCCAAGGTCACTGTGGTCCGGCGCGAATTCCCGCTGCTGTCGGCGGCCGAGGTCAACCTGCGGATCCGCGGAGGGCTGGGCCGCAAGCTGGTCGTGCTGGGCGCATGTATCGGCAGCGACGCGCACACGGTCGGCATCGACGCCATCCTCAACGTCAAGGGCCATGCCGGGGAGAAGGGCCTGGAGTACTACCGGGAGATGCGGGTGGTGAACCTGGGTGCCCAGGTGGACGTGGACACGCTGGTGGCCCGGACGCGATCGGAACACGCGGACGCGGTGCTGGTGAGCCAGGTGGTCTCTCAGCGGGAGGCGCACCTGGCTGGCGCCCGTGAGGTCTCGGCCGCTCTCCGGGCCACCTACCGGGCCGAGCGTGCCCCGCTGCTGGTGGTGGGCGGCCCGCGGTTCGACCCGGCCATGGCCGGGGAGCTTGGCGTGGACAAGGTCTTCGGCCGCGGCACCACGCCCCGGGAGGTGGCCAGCTACCTGGTGCACGCCGTGGTCCCCGCGCGCGAAGCTGCGCCCGTGGATCCCGGGCGCGAAGCTGCGCCCGTGGATCCCGCGCGCGGAGCTGCGCCCGTGGATCCCGCCCGCGGGGCAGTGGCATGACCGCGGCCGCAGGGCAGGCTGTGACGCACCGCCGCTATGTCCCCGCGAGTCACGCTCACTACGGCGGGAAACTGGTGGACGGCGCGTATGTGCTCGGCCTGTTCGGTGACGTGGGGACCGAGTTGTCGATCCGCTCCGACGGCGACGAGGGGCTGTTCGCGTCCTACTCTGACGTCCAGTTCCGGGCGCCGGTTCTGGCCGGCGATGTGATCGAGGCGACTGCGACCGTGATCCGGGTCGGGCGGCGCAGCCGCGAGATCGCATTCGAGGCGCGGGTGGTGTGCCGGGCGGCACCGGAGCACGGTCCCTCCGCCTCCCGGGTGCTGGCCGAGCCCCTGGTGGTGGTCGCCGCGACCGGCACTGTGGTGGTGCCGGCCCGGTAAGCGGCCGCTGGCCCGGTAAGCGGGGCCGGCCTGGGTAAGCGGGGCCGCGGCTGGCGCGGTCCCAGGGATCCAGCCGTCGTCAGATCCCGCCTCGTCACGGTCAGCCCACATCGACCCAGCCGAGGGTGCGGTCGACCGCCTTCTTCCAGCCGGCGTAGCCATGGGCGCGCCGTCCGTCGTCCCACTGCGGCTGCCAGCGCCTGTCCTCTAGCCAGTTCTGCCTGAGTTCGTCAACCGATCCCCAGAACGCCACGGCCAGGCCGGCCGCGTAACCGGCGCCGAGCGCCGTGGTCTCGGCGACGAAGGGCCTGGACACCGGGACGCCGAGGATGTCGGCCTGAATCTGCATGCACAACTCGTTGGCGGTGACCCCGCCGTCCACGCGGAGCGCGCCGAGGGCCACCCCCCAGTCCCGCTGCATCGCTTCAACCACATCCCTGGTCTGATAGCAGATCGCCTCCAGGGTGGCGCGGGCCAGGTGGGCGCTGGTGTTGTAGCGGGACAGCCCGACGATGGCGCCTCGTGCATCCGGCTGCCAGTACGGGGCGAAGAGGCCCGAGAAGGCCGGGACGAAGTAGACGCCGCCAGTGTCGCTGACTTCGCGGGCCAGTGCCTCGCACTGGGCCGCGCCAGAGATGACGCCCAACTGGTCGCGCAGCCACTGGACGGCGGAGCCGGTGACCGCGATCGAGCCCTCCAGGGCGTACACCGGTGCCGCGTTGCCGAACTGGTAGCAGACCGTGCTGAGCAGTCCATGATCCGACCTGATCGGCTCAGTGCCGACGTTGAGAAGCAGGAAGCTGCCGGTCCCATAGGTAATCTTGGCCTCGCCCACCCCAAAACATGCCTGCCCAACGACAGCCGCCTGCTGGTTCCCCAGGTCGCCGGCCAGCGGCACCTCCCCACCGAACGGGCCGAGCGGGCGGGTCACGCCGTAGGTGCGGGGGTCGGCGGACGGCCTGATTTCCGGCAGCATCTGGTGGGGGATGGCGAAGAACGACAGCAGTTCGGAGTCCCAGTCCAGCGTGGCCAGGTCCATCAGCATGGTGCGGCTGGCGTTGGTCGGATCGGTAATGTGCACACCGCCGTCGACCCCGCCGGTCAGGTGCCAGAGCAGCCAGCTGTCGATGGTGCCGAACAGCGCGTCGCCCATTTCAGCGGCGTCGCGGGCACCGTCGATGTTCTCGAGGATCCACTGGATCTTGCCGCCGGAGAAGCAGGCGGCGGGCGGCAGGCCCGTCATCTTCCGGATGATGTCGCCGCGGCCGTCGCGCTCCGCCGTGGCGGCGATCCGGTCCGTGCGAGTGTCCTGCCAGACGATCGCGTTGTAGTAGGGCTGGCCCGTCCTGCGGTTCCACACCAGCGTTGTCTCGCGCTGATTGGCGATGCCCACGGCGGCGAGGTCGCCAGCATGCAGGCTGGCCCGGCGCAGGCCGGTCTCGATGACGGCGCGGGTGTGTGCCCAGATCTCCGCCGGGTCATGCTCCACCCAGCCTGGCTGCGGCATGATCTGCTCGTGTTCGAGCTGGTGGCGGCCCACCTCGTTGCCACCATGATCAAAGATCATGAAGCGGGTATAGGTCGTGCCCTGGTCGACGGCTCCGACGAACTCGGCCATATGGATCTCCTGTTTCGGAGTGTGCCGGGGCAGGCCATCTCGCATCCCGACCCAGGTGGTCGGGCCCCGCTGTTGCCGGGAACGCTAAGCGGACGGGAGCGTGCTGCCAACAGGCATGCGCCGACAATGCCGAACACTGGTCTGCTTTGCAGAACGGCAGTACTGTCGGGTGCTGTGACCCGGATCTCATATCGGCATATTGACAGCGCCAAGCGGGTTCGCGCACCGGTCCGGTGCCGACAATGTCGAATACCTATCGACGCTGATACGATCACCTCCGTGCCGGGTTCCATTCAGTCGATCGAGCGCTCGGCGGCCATCCTCCGCCTTATGGCCCGCGGATCCGGCCGGCTCGGAGTGGGCGAGATTGCCCACTCCCTGGGCCTGGCCCGCGGCACCACCCATGGAATTCTGCGCACGCTGCAGCTCGTGGGTTTCGTCGAACAGGACGGGCCGAGTGGCAAGTATCAGCTCGGCGCCGCCCTGCTCCACCTCGGTACCAGCTACCTGGACGTGAACGAACTGCGGTCCAGGGCGATCAACTGGGCGGATGCGCTCGCAGCGCGGAGCGGCGAGGCGGTACGTATCGCCACCGTCCTCGACGGGCGCGCGCTCGTGGTCCATCACGTGTTCCGTCCCGACGACACGCTGCAGACCCTCGATGTCGGAACCCTGCTTCCCCTGCATGCCACCGCGCTGGGCAAGATCCTGCTCGCCTTCGACGCGAACGCCGCCGCATGCCTGGCCGACGATGACCTCGAGCCGTTCAGCAAGAAGACGATCACATCCCGGCACGCACTCACCCGTGCGCTGGCCCAGATCCGCGACGCCGGCTGGGCCGACGAGGTCGAGGAACTGACTGTCGGTGAGGCCGGCGTCGCGGCACCGATCCGCGGCTACGGCGGACTGCTCGTCGGCTCGATCGGGGTGTCCGGCGCGGTTGAGCGGGTCTGTAACTCGAAGGGACGGCCGAATCCGGCGCTGGTCGCACACGTGCGCGACGCGGCGCGCGCGGTTTCTCGCGACCTTGGCGCCTCACGCTGGTGAGCGTCACGCACTTCTACCGTGCGAGGAGGGGGGCATGACCGAGCGCTTCGTGATGGCCGTCGACCAGGGCACGACCTCGACGCGCTGCATCCTGTTCGACCACCACGGCCGGATGGTGTCGGTGACCCAGCGCGAGCACAAGCAGCATTTTCCTAAACCGGGCTGGGTCGAGCACGATGCCGTGGAGATCTGGCGCAACTTCGAGCGGATCGCCCCCGAGGCACTTGCCCAGGCCGGGATCACTCTTGACCAGGTGGCGGCGCTGGGTATCACCAACCAGCGGGAGACCACCCTCATGTGGGACCGGCATACCGGCGAGCCGGTCGGCCGCGCCCTGGTCTGGCAGGACACGCGTACCGACACACTGGTGGACGAGATGTCCCGCCGGCCCGATGCGGACATCGTGCAGGAGCGCAGCGGTCTGCCGCTGGCGACCTATTTTTCCGCCCCCCGCATCCGGTGGCTGCTCGATCACATTCCCGGGCTGGACGAACGCGCCGAGAACGGTGGCGTCCTGTTCGGGACGATGGAGAGCTGGCTGATCTGGAAGCTCACCGGCGGCCCCGACGGCGGCGTGCATGCCACCGAGGTCACGAACGCCAGCCGCACCCTGCTGATGAATCTCGCGACGCTGGAGTGGGACGAGGAACTGATCTCGTTCTTCGGCGTGCCGCACCGGATGCTGCCGCAGATCCGCCCGTCGATGGAGATCCTCGGTACGGCCCGATGCGTGCTGCCCGGGGTACGCATCGCAGCGGCCCTCGGTGATCAGCAGGCCGCCCTGTTCGGCCAGACGTGCTTTGCCCCGGGCGAGGCCAAATGCACGTACGGAACCGGCAGCTTCCTGCTGCTGAACACCGGCAACGAACTGGTTCGCTCCACGCATGGCCTGCTCTCGACCGTTGGATACAAGATTGGCCCAGAGCCGGCCGTCTACGCGCTGGAAGGATCCATTGCGGTCACCGGATCGCTCGTACAGTGGTTCCGCGACCGGCTCGGCCTCATCAGCACCGCGGCCGAGATCGAGACTCTGGCCCTCACGGTCGAGGACAACGGCGGCTGTTACATCGTCCCTGCGTTCTCGGGCTTGTTCGCTCCCTACTGGCGCAGCGAGGCCCGCGGCATCATCGTGGGGCTCACCTCGTATATCACCAAGGGGCACTTGTCGCGGGCGGTCCTGGAGGCAACCGGCTGGCAGACCAGGGAGGTCGTCGACGCCATGAACGCCGACTCCGGCCTGGCGCTCAAGGAGCTGAAGGTTGACGGCGGGATGACCGCCGACAACCTCCTCATGCAGTTCATCGCCGACGTGCTCGATGTCCCGGTGGTACGCCCCATGGTCGCCGAGACCGTCTCCCTCGGTGCCGCCTACGCTGCGGGGCTGGCCGTGGGTTACTGGCCAGATCTGGAAGTCCTGCGCAACAACTGGCATCGCGCAGGGCAGTGGCTGCCGAGCATGGATCCGGGCCACCGCGAGAGGGAATACGGTAACTGGCGCCGTGCCGTCGAGCGCACATTCGACTGGATCAGGCCACCCGAGGAGTGAGCGGCGGGGCCTTGCCAGCCGGAGGTTGCGGCTCGGGTCAGAGATGCCCGGCCAGGCGGCCGAGAATGCGGCCGGTGGGCTCGGCGGCGCAGTGTTGGTGGCCTGTCCCAGCCCAGAGGTTGATCCGCTCTGCGTCAGCGGCAGCGGCTGCGGCTCCGCGGAGCGGCCTGGTGAGATGATGCACGGCCGGATAGCCGGCTGGCGCGAGGGAGCTGTACCGGTCGGTGAACTCGTTGCGCAGTGCCCGTGCGGGGCGGCCGGTGAAGGCCCGGGTGATGATCGTCGGGCCCCGGAAAGGATCGGTGAGGGCGCCCTGATGAGCTGCTGAGGCGCCGCTTTCGCCGGCTCGGAGCAGCGCGGTGCCCACCATGGCGGCTTGCGCCCCGGCCTGCAGGACCGCGCCGACATCGGCAGACGTGGCCAGGCCGCCTGCGGCGATGATCGGCAGGGTGACGGCGCTGCGCACCTGAGCGATCAGGTCGGCGATGGGGATGGCCGGTGGTAGGTGCCGCGGTGTGAGAGTGCCCGAATGGGCGCCCGCCGCTGAGGCCTGAACGGCGAGCATGTCAGCTCCCGCCTCGGCGGCGATGTCGGCCTCCTCGGCCGAGGTCACGGTCTGGACGATCAGGGTCCCGGCTTTGCGCAAGGCGGATAGCACCGCGGCGTCGCCCGGGCGGAACAGACGGCAACAATGCTGATCCGGCCTAACCTCACGCCTATGGGGGGAAACTTTTTTCGATATCTTTGTATTGACTGGCTCTGGGATCGGCTGTTTTGTCGGTACCGGTCGCTACCGTAGATAACGACCGATCATCACATGACCACCTGCCCGGAGGAGGTGACCCGATGCCGAGCCCGATGCCCGAATACGATCCGGATTCCGAGCAGGCCACCACGCGCGGACGCGACCCGCGAAGTTTCGCCTGGCTGCCGGGCAGCGTCCACGCCGGGCCGGTGCCCAGTGCCCTGGTCACCGGCGGGCCGCACGGTGGCGGGCCGGCTCACGGCGGATCCGCGGACACCGAGCTGCTGCGCGGGCTGGACTGGCAGGCACTGCTGAAGGCGCTGTCCGCGGCCGGGACCGGGGCCGGGACAGAAGAGGATCAGGAAGCGGTGCTGGCCGAGGAGCGGGCCGCCGCCGCCCGGGGGGCGCTGCGGCCCCTGCCGACCGGACCACTGGCGGCGTTAGCCGCCGAGCACCTGCCCCCGGGCCCGGCGCAAGCCGGGTGGCTGGGCGCAGCCGCGGGAACCTGCGAGGAGCTGGATGAGGATGCGCTGGCCGGGGTGGCGATCGCGGCGCGGCGGCTGGCGGCCTGGGCGCAGGCCGCGGAGCTGGCCGCGGTAGCGCAGATAACCGTCCGCGCCGCCGCCGCCGACCCGAAGATCGGCCTGGCCGGCGATGGCCGCCCCGGGCGGCTGTGCCAGGACGCCATTAGCCAGGTGTCGCTGGCCCTGATGCTTTCCGATTACAGCGCCAGCACCTGGGCGGATCTAGCGGTGACCTTGCGCTGGCGGCTGCGCGCGACCGGGCGGGCGCTGGCCGGGGGCCGGATCGACCTGTACCGGGCCCGGCTGATTGCCGAGGCGACCTCGGTGCTCAGCGAAGAGGCGGCGCGGGCGGTCGAGGAGAAGATCCTCCCCGGGGCCGGCGGTCAGGTCCCCGGCGAGCTGCGGGCCCGGCTGCGTCGGGCGGTGATCATTGCGGATCCAGACGGCGCCGAGCAGCGCCGCCAGCAGGCCGAGCGGCACGCCAGACTCAGCCTGTACGGCGACCCTGACGGCACCGCCACCCTGACTGGGTCCAAGCTGCCCGCAATCGAGGCCGCTGCGGCGATGGCCCGGATCACTGCGCTCGCCCGGGCGATGAAAGCCGCCGGGCAAGCCGGCGGACTCGACTTGCACCGCGCCAGGGTGATGCTCGGCCTCCTGCTTGGCACCCTGCCCTACATCCCCCCGGCCGAGGGCGCCCCACCAGACGACCCTCCACCCGGCGACGACCACGATCCAGGCAGCGGTGACCCAGGCGGTGGTGACCAACGAGGTGGTGACCCAGGCGGCGGTGACCCAGGCGGTGGTGACCAACGAGGTGGTGACCCAGCCAGTGGTGACCAACGAGGCGGTGACCCAGCCAGTGGTGACCAACGAGGCGGTGACCCAGGCAACAACGATCCCGACGCCCCCTGGAACCACATGCCCGACCCCCGCGATGAGGACGCCCCCGACGATGACGGCTGGCCGGGCGACGACAGCCCAAGCGACGACAGCGCGGACAACGACAGCGCGGACAACGGCAGCGCTGGGGACCACAGCTCGCCGGACGACTACCGGGAAGACCTGACCGAGACCGCGCCGCAGTGGCCGGCGCTCGGCGCGATCCCGCCCGGCCTGGCCGGCCGGACCGGCGTTCAGCCGGCGGACGGCAGACCGGTCCCGGGGTTGCTGGATGTGACCCTGCCCTGGACGGTCCTGGCCGGGCTGTCCCACGAACCCGGGACACTGGGCCGGATCGGGCCGGTCACCGCCGTCCAGGCCCGCCAGCTGGCCCAGGCGGCCGTGGCTGACCCGGCCGCCCAGTGGCGGATCATCGTCATTAGCAGCGCCGGGCACGCCATCGCCGTCAGCCGGATCCGCCGCTGCCTCCGCGGCGGCCCGCCGTCACGGGATGGTCCGCCGTCACGGGATGGTCTGCCGCCCGGAGCCGGACTGGTCGGCCGGGTCACCCTCACCATCAGCCAGGACGTCATCACCGAAATACAGCATGCGTCCGGCGGGCCCAGCGGCCCAGGCCCACCGAGCGGGGTCACCGCCACCGCATTCCAGACTGCGGCCCGGGCACTCGCACAGGCGTTGGCCAAGGCACAGGCGGATAAAGCGGCCGGCGGATGCGCTCACCAGGACGAGTCGTACGCCTACCGCCCCCCGCCTCGGCTCCGCGACTACGTCACCGCCCGGGACGTGACCTGCCGGTTCCCGCCCTGCCGGCAACCCGCCTGGCGGGCCGACCTGGATCACACTCTGCCCTGGGACGCTGGCGGCCGGACCTGCCGCTGCAACGTCGGCGGCCGATGCCGCCGCCACCATCAGCTCAAGCAGCACCCCCGGTGGAAACTGCGGCAAGGTCAGCCCGGCGACTTCACCTGGACTACGCCGGCCGGCCGGACCTACACCACCGGCCCCGACATCTACCCCGCCTGAGGCATCTACCCCGCTGAGGCATACCCGGGGGTTCCGGGGGTTGCCCCCGGGCCAGCAGGGTCGAGCAGTTCGACGGTCACGAACCTGATCGGCTGGTCACCGGCGTTCTCGAAGTCGTGGACCATCGGCTCGCTGGCACTGTGCTCCGAGTAGTTGGTATCACCGACGTGGTACTCGCGGGTGATCACCGTCCCGTCGGCGGTGCGCTGCCGGCCGATGCCGCCTTCCACGACCGTCCAGAAATACCGGCGGGTATGTGAATGGAACGGGCCGCGTTCACCCGGCTGCAGCCGGACTTCCCACACCCGGATGCGGTCGTTCTCGAACCACAGACGGGTGCCGACGTCGAGGTTGCGCGGCGCCGCGTCGAGTTCCTCCCGGTAGTCGGCAATCTCGAACGTGCCTTCGCTGAGGATGGTGGTAGCCATGTCATCTCCTTCGAACGTGACTGCTGCTGGTCAGTGGCCGGGGTCGTGCAGGCCGAAGATGAGGCGGGGGTCGCCAGGGCGGAAGGTGCCGGAGAACTGCGAGCTGTCGCCGATCTCGCGGGTACGGGCGAGCAGCGACCGGCCGACCGCGAGCTGCCGGCGCTCCCACCCGCGCAGCGCGCGAGGCACGTCGCCGGCGGCGGCCGTGAGTTCTTCGGCCAGAGCCCAGCCATCGTCGGCCGCCTTCGCGGTGCCCGCCGCCGCGTGCGGCCGTACCGCGAACGCCGCGTCACCGATGAGGCAAACCCGGCCCGCCGCCATGCGGGGGATGTCGATGTCGCAAACCACCTGGACGAACGGCTCCGGGATGGCCGTGACGACCTCGGCGATCGGCGTGGCCAGCGACATGGCGGCCGCCTGCCGCATGCGATGAACGACGTCATCGGTCGCCCCGCCCGGGGGGAGCGACATGATCCGCCGCACCCCGCGCCGGTCGGTCATCAGGCTGTCCAGCTCGTCGCCCACGGCTACGTTGACATACCAGACGATGTTGATCAGCCGGTCGCCCTCGGCCAGGGAACCGTCCAGGCCCGGGATCGGGTAGACGAGGATATGGCTGTGCTCCAGCACCTGGTATATGAGGGCGTCGCCCAGCGCTTTGCGCGCTGACGGTGACAGGTCCCGCTCCGGCAGCGTGCCGCGCCACGCGACATACCCCGCGTAGGACGGCGCGACCTGCGGCATCAGGCGCGCCCGGGCCATCGAGCCGATGCCGTCCGCACAGACGAGCAGGTCCGCCTCGGCACGGGATCCGTCGGCCAGCGTCACGCTGGCGACATCTCCGGCCGAGTTGAAGCCCGCCACCTCCCGGCCGAGGAAGTAACGGTCGCGGTCGAACAGCCCGAGCAGTGACCGGTAGATCGTGTTCCACGAGGAGAACCGGTAACGGTGCCGCTGCTCGTGCTGGACGCTCCCGTCCGCGTGGACGAACCGGATCCAGCCGGTGGCCGAGCAGACGTCCCCGGCCCGGTAACCGCCGCGTTCGGTCAGGTAGCGCAGGGTGGCATCGAGGACCGCGATGCCTGCGCCGCGGGCCCGCAGGGCGGACGAGGACCGCTCGAACACGCGCACGTCGCAGCCGGCGTCCCGGAGCACGAGCGCCGCGGTCAGCCCGCCGAGCGAGCCTCCCATGACGATGACGCTGGGCATCCGGGACACCAGGCGCACTCCTTCCCACGATGCCGGGCAGCGGCGGCGCCCGCTACGGGCGGCCGAACGTCGCGACCTTCACGACATCGAGCTCGAACAGCACCCGGCGCTCGTCGAACGATGGATCGCGGAGGCCGTAGGGCGGCTCGTTCCCGGTGTACTTCACCCAGATCCGGTCCAGCTGGGCGGTGACGCGCGGGCCCTCGGCCGGGTCGTCTTCGGAGATCTCGCGGGCCACCGCGGTCTTAAGGCTGACCCAGTGATACGGGTTCTCCGGGTTCATCAGCAGGAACGTGGCGTGCGGGGCCTTGCGCAGCCAGTTCACCTTCTTACGGTGGGTGGCCAGGTTCAGCAGGACGGTGTCGCCTTCGTAGTCGAACCACACGGGCGTGAGGTTCGGCAGGCCGTCCGCCCCGGTGACGGCGACGATGGCGGTTACCGGCGTGTCGAGCAACTGCCGGTAGGCCGGGTCGAGGTCGGCCAGGCTCGCCACCCCTTCGCGCTCACCAATGGTGAACTGGCCCGGCTGGGTGCCCTCGGAGACGTCCTTGAACTTCGCTACGGTGATGGCCACTGCACACTCCTTCGTGTTGCCCGCAGGGGGGCTGTCTGGTCAGGGGGGGTTGGCTGGTCAGGCAGGGTAGCGGTCGATCAGTTGCCGGATGATGATGTTGCGCTGGATGTCGTTGGTGCCCTCGCCGACCACCATCAGCGGGGCGTCGCGGTAGTACCGCTCGACGTCGAACTCGGCCGAGTAGCCGTAACCGCCGTGCACCTTGATCGCGTCGGCGGTGACCTGCAGGCACGCTTCCGACGCGAACAGCTTCGCCATCCCGGCTTCCAGGTCGCTGCGCTGGCCGGCGTCCAGCGCCGCGGCGGCCCGGACCGTCAGCAGGCGGGCCGCGTCGACGCGGGTGGCCATCTCGGCGAGGCGGTGGCCGACGGCCTGGTGCCGCCAGATGGGCTGCCCGAAGGCCTCCCGCTGCTGCGCGTAACGGAGCGAGTCCTCCAGCGCGGCCCGGGCCACGCCGACGGCCCGGGCCGCGACCTGGATGCGGCCGAGCTCGAGGCCGCCCATCATCTGGCGGAAGCCCTGGCCTTCCTCGGTCCCGAGCAGCGCATCAGGTGGGCACTCGTAGCCGTCGAAGACGATCTCGCAGCTCTCCACGCCTTTGTAGCCCAGCTTGGGCAGGTCGCGGGAGACCGTGAAGCCCGGTCCCTTCTCGGCCAGCAGGATGCTGATGCCATGGCTGGCCGGGACCGCATCCGGGTCGGTCTTGCACAGCACCGCGGTGACATCGGCCGCCCGCGCGTTGCTGATCCATGTCTTCACGCCGTCGAGCCGGTAGCCCCGGGGGCCCGAGGTCGCGCTGGTCTGGATGGCCTGCAGGTCCGACCCGCCGCCCGGCTCGGTGAGCGCCATGGTGGCCCGGGCCTGGCCGGTGGCCAGCCGCGGCAGCCAGCCCTGCTTCTGTTCGCCGGTGCCGAACGTCATGATGAGGCGGGCCACGACGCTGTGCCCGCCCATCGCTCCGGCCAGGCTCATCCAGCCCCGGGCCAGTTCCTCGGTGACCAGCGCGAAACACGGGGTGGAGACACCGGAACCGCCGTATTCCTGGGGGATGGCCAGCCCGTAGACGCCGAGTTGCTTCATCGTCTCGATCAGCACGGCGGGATACGTGTTGTCATGTTCGAGATCGCGGGCCACGGGGCGCACGCTGGCCTCAACCCAGTCGTGCACGACCGCGACGATGTCGCGCTCGTCCGGATCGAGGTCGGCGATCTCAGGTGCTGCCATGGTGTTTCTCTTGTCCCTCAGGAGCCGGCGAGAGGTGCGCGGCGCGATGGCGGGCGGTTCATTCCGGTGCGCAACGGCGGCCGGCGGCGCCGCGGGTCAGGTCCATGACGGCGGGGTACCCCGCTGGATCGACACGCGCATCGATGACCGTGGGCCCGTCCCGGCTGAGTGCCTGCGCGAGCGCCGCTACCAGCCCCGCGATGCCGTTGACCGACGCGGCCGCCGCGCCCATCGCGGCGGCGGCTCTGGCGAACGACACCGGGCCGTAGCCGACCGCCCCGCCGCCGCCCTGGCCCTCAGGATGCTGCTTGACCTTGATGAGGCTCAGCGTGGCGTCGTTGAACACGACCACGATGACACGCGCCCGGTACCGCACCGCGGTCTCGATCTCCGCCAGCGCCATGCCGAGGCCACCGTCGCCGGTAAACGCGACGACCGGCTCGTCCAGCCCGCACAGGGCCGCGGCGATGGCGGCGGGCAGCGCGAAGCCCATGGTCGCGAGCCCGCTGGAGACGAGCAACCGGTGCGGTTCCTCGACCGGCCACAGCGGCATGGCCACGAGCATGTGCGCACCAGCATCCACGGTGGCGATCGTCCCGGGCGGGGTATGGGCCCGCACCGTGGTGACGACGTCCTGCGGTGTCAGATGGCCCCGCACGGCGGTGGCGGCCCGCCGCAGCCGGTCCGCCGCGGCCGCCTTCGCGGTCCCGCCCGCGGCCTCGGGCCAGCTATGCCGCCCCCGGTGGGCGGCCAGCGCCCCGATGGCGGCGGGCAGCGGGGCGACCAGTTCGACACCGCCGGTGAAGTATTCGGCGGACCCGGCCGGGACGTCGGTGACCAGCACGGTGAGCGCCCGGTAGTCCCAGGCCGCCGGGATCAGCTCCGCCGGGTCAACCCCGAGGCCGACGATGAGGTCCGCAGCGGCCAGCACTGGTGCCTCCATGGTCCCGCCGGTGAGCAGGCCGGCCGCCTCGGCGGCGCTGTCCGGCACGACGCCCCGCGCCCGGTAGCTGTGCAGCGCCGGGATCCCGCTGCCCACGAGGGCCTCCCGGACGGCGCTGGTGTGCCGGATGGCGCCGGGACCGAGCAGCACAGCGGGCCGCCGGGCCGTCCGCAGGGCCGCCGTGAGCGGCGCGAGATCGTCACGGCAGAGGGCCGGCCGCTGGTCATCATCGGCAGGCAGTTCACCGTCCCGGGGGAGGGCGTCGTCGGCGTCGACGTTGATGACGACAGGCCCCGGCGGCGGCGCGACCGCCAGCGCGACGGCATGGCGTGCGGCGTGCTCCGCGTTGGCCGCGCCGACCGTTACCGCGGCCTTGGCGACCGACCGGCCGAGCGCGGGCTGGTCCAGCCGCTGGTGGCTGATCCGGTCCCGCTGCCGCGCCGGGACGGTGTCCGCTATCACGACGACCGGCAGCCGGTCCAGCGCCGCGTGGGCGATGCCGTTGACCGCGCTGGCGAGCCCCGGGCCGCGCGTGACAACGACGGCGCCCGCCGTTCCGGTGAGGTCGGCGCAGGTCGCAGCCATGATCGTGGCGGCAGTCTCGCCGTGGGCGAGGACGAACGGCAGCCCGCTGGCCGCGGCGGCACCGACCACATCGAGGTTCGGTCCTCCGCCGGGTATCCCGAACAGCAGCCGTGTTCCCGCCGCGCACAGCGCGTCGACGATGGCGGCCGCGGTGCGCTGCGACGGGGACACGTCGTGGCTGGGCATCGCGGCGGGCTGCTCCCGCATCAGGTCGCCGGTCACGGCGCGCCAGCGCCCGGGCGGGAGCTGTCCACCCGTCCCCGCAGCTGGAGCCGGTAGGAGTAGCGGTCCGGGTTGAAATGGTTGACCGCGAGTTCCAGCGGGCGCAGTTCGCGGTCGCGGTACAGCCGGTCGATGCGCAGCACCGGCAGGCCGGCCGCGCAGCCCAGCCGCCGGGCGATGTCGGCGGTGGCCGCCACCGCAGTGGTGTTCTGCAGCGCGCCATGGATCGGGTGATCGCTGACCCGCTCGACGAGGCTGATCACGGTGAGCCGCGCGCGGGCACCGGGCTCCGCGAGGGCAGCCAGCTCAGGAAGCTCCCGGAGGCTGCGGCCGAGCTGCATCGGGAGGTGGACGCGCGTGTAGCAGAACGGCACGCTGCCGTGCAGCCGCAGGAAGGACATGGTCATCACGGTGTCGTCGGCGACGCGCAGCTGGTCAGCGACCTCCAGGCTGGCCAGCACGTGCAGTGGCTCCACGACCTGCATCTCGGTGTCCAGCGAGAGGGCCATCAGGTCATCGACGCTGCCGAAGGACCGCAGGTACTTCCCATCACCGGGCACGGCGAACGTGCCCCGCCCGCGTACCCGGTAGATGACACCCTCGGTGACGAGTTCCTGGAAGGCCCGGCGCACCGTCTGCCGGCCCAGCCCGGTGGCCGCGACAATCTCCGCCTCAGTAGGCAGCCGTTGCCCAGCCGGGTACCGGCCGGCCGCGATCGCCTGGCGCAGGTCGGACGCCACCTGGCGGTACGCGGCGACCTCGCCCGGGACGGCTCGGACGGCTCGCAGCGAGGTGCGGACGGCTCTGGCCTCCACCCGGTGGCTCCTGCCCCGTAGCTGACGGTTCGTTTAGACGGCCATATTGCGACTGCTGAGGGTTCCCGTCAAGGCGGCGGCCGGTATCGCCCAGCGCCGGGCACCGTTGGCTAAGCCAGCGACCAGCCGCACCTTGACACGGTTGGCGGCGGCGGGCTTACTGGATCAGCGGGTCGATTTGGCCGGTCTAATCGACCCGCCCACCGAACCGGTCAACGGCCAGGGATGGAGATGCGGGTGACCGAGCCGCTCGTGACGTCCGCGCTCGCCGACCTCGCGGCGACCGGCCGCCCGGGGCCCTCCGATCTGGCCCGGGCCCGGCTGCTGCTGGCGGACTATATCGCCGTGGCGACCGCCGGTGCCGCCGCCGACTCGGCCCGGCTGGCGAGAGGCGCGCTGCTGGCCGGATCGGCCGGGCCCGCCCTCGTCCTGGGGGCCGGTCAGTCCGCGGCGCCCCGGGACGCGGCGCTGCTCAACGGGATCAGCGCGCACAGCCTCGAGCTCGACGACACCCACGAGCCCTCCAGCTCCCATCCCGGCACCGTCATCTGGTCGGCGCTACTCGCGGCGGGCGCCGCGGCCCCGCCGACCATGGCCGCGGTGCTGGACAGCGCGGTGGTCGGGTACCAGGTGATGGCCAGCCTCGGCGAACTGCTCGGCCCCGCGGAGCTCTACCGGCAGGGAGTGCACCCGACCGCCGTCTGCGGCGTATTCGGCGCCGCGGCCGCCGTCGGGCGGCTGATGGCCCTGGACGCGGAGGGGATCCGCCGGGCCTTTGGCATCGCCCTGAGCATGTCCGCAGGCAGCATGGCCTACCTGAGCGATGGTGCCTGGACGAAGCGGCTCCATTCCGGGACCGCGGCCGCGGGCGGCATCCTCGCCACCGAACTCGCCGCGGGCGGCTTCACCGGTCCGCTGGCCGCCTTCGACGATCGCAGCGGCCTCATGCACATTTACGGAGGCATCCGCCCGCGCGCCCACGCCGAAGCCGTGCTGCGGCACGCTGGCGGGCTCCGGGCCGTGCACGAGACCAGCGTGAAGTTCCATCCCTGCTGCCGTTACATGCATGGCGTCATGGACCTGCTGGCCGCGTACGGCGCCGGCGGCGGGCGCGTCGAGGGCCTCACGCGAATCGACTGCGGCGTGCTCAGCGGCGGGATGAGCCTGGTCGGCCGGCCCCTGGAGCGCAAGAAAGCCGTCACCAACATGGTCGACGCGCAGTTCTCCATGCCTTTCGGCGCGGCTCTCACGCTCACCCGGGGGACCTCGTCGCTCGCAGATTTCCAGAACGCCCGCCTGGTGGCGCCCGGGCTCCAGCAGTGGATGGACCTGACCGAGGTGCACACCAGCGCCGCGCTGGACGCGGCCTACCCGGCCCGGTGGGGTGCCGAGGTGGCGCTGAGTTTCGCCGACGGCGAGCTCGTGGAGCTGCACACCGCCGCGTTCCGGGGCAGCCCCGGGTGGCCCGCGGGCCGCCCCGAGATCGCCGGGAAGGCCGCCGAATTGCTCGGCGGGACGGCTGCGGACCGGATGCTGACGGCGCTGGACGCTCTGGATGACGGCCAGCCCGTGGGTCTGGACGACCTGGCTGGCGTTTCGCCGTGACCCCGCCCGCTGATGGCCTAGCCGCTGGCCGGCCCCTGGACGGGATGCTGGTGGTGGCGCTCGAGCAGGCTGTGGCCGCGCCGTTCGCCACCCGGCAGCTCGCCGATCTGGGCGCACGGGTCATCAAGATCGAACGTCCAGGCCGGGGCGACTTCGCCCGCGACTACGACAGTGCCGCCGGCGAAGGCATGTCCAGCTGGTTCGTCTGGCTCAACCGCGCCAAGGAATCCGTCGTGCTGGACCTCAAGGCGGATGCCGGGAGGCGGGCACTGGACTCGCTTATCGCCCGGGCGGACGTCTTCGTCTGCAACCTCGCGCCAGCGGCCATCCGCAGGCTGGGCCTGGACGCGGCCCGGCTGACGGAGCGTCACCCGCGGCTGGTCGCCTGCCAGCTGAGCGGCTACGGGGAGACGGGCCCCTACGCCGACCGCAAGGCCTACGACCTGCTCATCCAGGCCGAGGCTGGCATCCTGGCCGTGACCGGGTCCCCGGACGCGCCCGCCAAGGCAGGCATCAGCATCGCCGACATCGCTGGCGGCATGTACGCCTACAGCGGCATTCTCAGCGCTCTGCTGCAACGGACGGCGACCGGCCGCGGCGGCGTGGTCGCGGTATCCCTGTTCGCTGCTCTGGCCGAGTGGATGTCGCACCCGCTGCAGCTGACCAGGCTGACCGGCCAGCCACCGTCCCGCCAGGGTGCGCGGCACGCGACCATCGTCCCCTACGGCGACTACGTAACGGCCGGCGGCGACAAGGTGCTGCTGGCCGTGCAGAACGAAGCCGAGTGGACCCGGCTGTGCCGTGACGTCCTCGACCTGCCCGGCATGGCCAGCGACCGCCGGTTCTCCGGGAACCAGCAGCGCGTCGAGCACCGCGAGGAAGTGGAACGACGGCTGGGCCCGGCCGTGGCCCGGCTGGCGACCAGCGAGCTGGTGCGGCTGCTGGAGCGGGCCCAGATCGCCTACGCCTCGGTGAAGGAAGTCGGCCAGGTGCTGAGCCATCCGCAGCTCGCGGCGAGGTGGCAGGCCATCACCGCGGGCGACCGCCTGGTCGAGGTCCTGCCGCCGCCGGTCCAGCACAGCGACTTCGGACCGGTGCTCGGCCCGGTTCCCCGTCATGGCCAGCACACCGCGGCGGTCCTGGCCGAGGTCGCCGGCGACACCGGCGACACCGGCGGCGCTGGGCAGGCCATGGCGCCGCAGATGACCCTGGCCACTGTCGATCCCTTCCCGGTCGCGGTGCTGGCGGCGCTGTTCGATGACGGGCTGGGCGCCGCTGGCCACGGCGAGCAGCTACCCGCGTACTGGCACCTCGCGGCGTGCGCGGTGGCTCCGCCCAGCGGGGTCCTGGCCGACGACGGCCACCCCGGCGATGGCCCTGTCCGGGCTCCGGCCCATCTCCCGCGGCGGATGTTCGCTGGCGGCCGGCTGCGGTTGCACAGCCCGGTGCATGTCGGCGAGCGACTAACCCGGCGGACGCTCGTCACCGCCAGCACGGACAAAGAGGGCCGGTCAGGACCGCTGCGCTTCGTCACCGTCGAGACTCAGCTGTCCCGGCCCGGCGGCGAGCTCGTCCTCGTCGAAGAGCAGGACATCGTCTACCGAGGGGCGGCTGGGGGGCCGGGGGTGGCGGGGGTGGCGGGGGCGCCGGGGGTGGCGGGGGCGCCACTGACCCGGCACGGCGCGCTCCACGCGGTCTTCCGCGCCGACGCGGCGGCGTTGCAGCGTTTCTCCGCCGCGACCAGCAACCCGCACCGCATCCACTACGACTACCCCTATGTCACGTCGGTCGAGGGATATCCGGGACTGGTCGTGCACGGCCCGCTGCTGCTGCTCTCGCTGCTGGAGCTGATCCGCCTCGACCTGCCCGCCCGGGCCGTGGCGGCGGTGAGCTTCCAGGCCCGCTCGCCGGTCTTCGCGGGCCAGGCGGTCGATCTGGCCGGCGAGGTGGACGGCCATGACCGCGTCCGGCTCGCAGCGCGTCACGACGACG
Source organism: Streptosporangiaceae bacterium (assembly GCA_033854735.1). Classification (GTDB taxonomy): domain Bacteria; phylum Actinomycetota; class Actinomycetes; order Streptosporangiales; family Streptosporangiaceae; genus JAWWPY01. The sequence continues at coordinate 83,266 of JAWWPY010000302.1, forward strand.
GCAGCATCGCTATGACCTGCGAAGTGACTCTCGCGGCGGGCTGAGACGCCGACGACGGCGGTGGTGGTGGCCCCTCTGGGGGGCCACCACCGTCCGGGGGCGGCGGGCGCCCTACTCGGTGCCGAACGACTTGATCTCTTCGACTTCCGTCTCGCTGAGCTCCTTGGGCTTCTCGCCCTGGGCCAGCTTGGCTTCCTGCACCTGCTGCCTGATGTCCTCGACGATTTCCGGATTGGCCAGGGTGGTGACGTCGCCGGTGTCGGTGAAGTTGGAGATGGCGGCGATCACTCGGCGCATGATCTTCCCCGAGCGCGTCTTTGGCATGTCAGGGACGATCCAGACATTCTTCGGCCGGGCGATCTTGCCGATCTCGACCTCGATGGCCCGGGTGACCTTCCTGGCCATCTCGTCACCCGGAGGGGATCCGGGCTTGAGCGAGATGTACATCTCGACCGCGCGACCGCGGATGTCATCGACCACGGGCACCGCGGCCGCTTCCGCGACCTCGGGCACGGTGAGCGCGGCCGACTCCAGCTCCTTGGTGCCGAGCCGGTGCCCGGCTACGTTGATCACGTCATCGACGCGGCCGAGGATCCGGTAGTAGCCGTCCGGGGCCCGGACCGCGCCATCACCGGCGAAGTACGGCCAGTCGTGCCAGTCCTTGCTGTCGGGGTCCCGGTTGTACTTCTCGTAGTAGACAGAGACGAACCGCTCCGGCTGCCCCCAGATCGTCTGCATGATCCCGGGCCACGGGTTGCGGATGCAGATGTTGCCTGCCTTGCCGTCCGGGACCTCGTTGGCGTCCTCGTCGTAGATGGCCGGGTAGATGCCGATTACCGCCGGGCCGCAGCTGCCCGGCTTCATCGGCTTGAGCGCGGGCAGCGAACTGCCCAGGAACCCCCCGGTTTCCGTCTGCCACCAGGTGTCCACGATGACGGCCTCGCCCTTGCCGACCGCCTCGTAGTACCACCGCCACACCTCGGGCTCGATCGGCTCGCCCACCGTGGTCATGTGCTTGAAGTGATAGTCGTAGTTCTTGGGCTCATCCGGCCCGACCTTGCGGAGCATGCGGATGGCGGTGGGCGAGGTGTGGAAGATGTTCACCCCGAGCCGCTCGGCAATCCGCCACGGGCGGCCAGCGTCCGGGTAGTTGGGTGTGCCCTCGTAGATCACGGTCGTGGTGCCCAGCGAAAGCGGGCCGTAGACGATGTAGGAGTGGCCGGTAATCCAGCCGATGTCCGCCATGCACCAGTACGTGTCGTCGGGATGGATGTCCTGGTAGTACTTGGACGTGCCGGTGACGTAGGCCAGGTAGCCCCCCGTGCTGTGCTGGGCGCCCTTGGGCCGCCCGGTGGTGCCGCTGGTGTACATCAGGAACAGCGGCGCCTCGGCGGGCATCGAGACGGGCTCCACGATCTGGCTACGGTACTGAGCGATCACCTCGTCGACGAAGAAGTCCCGGCCCTCGACCATCGGGGTCTCCGAGGCGTACTGGCCCGGGTGCCGCCGCCATACCAGCACCTTGTCGACGTCCTGGCCCTGCTTTTTGGCCTCGGCGACGGCCTCGTCGGCCTTCACCTTGTGGTCCTGCACGGTGCCACTGCGGTAGTAGCCGTCCATGGTGATCAGGATCCGGCTCCCGGAGTCAGCGATCCTGGTCCCGCACGCGTTGCCGCTGAACCCGCCGAACACCTGGGAGTGGACCACGCCGAGGCGCGCGCAGGCGAGCATGACAACCGGCAGTTCGGGGACCATCGGCATGTGCAGCGTCACCCGGTCACCAGCCTTGACCCCGCCGAAGTCACGCAGCAGCGCGGCGAACTCGTTGACCCGGTGGTAGAGATCCCGGTACGTGATCGCGACCGGCTCATCTGACTCGGGCTCAGGCACCCAGATGATGGCCGCCTTGTTGGCCCGCGTGGCCAGGTGCCGGTCGACGCAGTTGTAGGACGCGTTGAGCCTGCCCCCGATGAACCACTTCCAGAACGGCGCGTTACTGGTATCCAGGATCGTCTCCCACGGGGCGTCCCAGCTGAGCAGGTCGGAGTACTCCTTGAAGCAGTCGGGGAAGTTCTCCTCACTGAACCGGTCGAAGATCGCCGGGTCCGCGGCGTTAGCCTGCTGGACAAATGACTCGGGAGGGTAGTAGTACTCCTCCTCGCGCCAGTGCACCGCGATCTGCGACTCGGAGACCTGCGCCTCCTCCTGACCTTCTGTCATGGCCCGTCCTCCCGGTGGAAGATAAAATGATCTTCAGAGCGGCTGCGTCCCAGGGATTCACCCACAGTTACCGGCGGCCGTCCCGCGCATAAGCCGTCCGTGCCGCGCTGAAGGCCTCGCTGGCGGATGACGCCGGATCATCCGCGCCGCCCGGCACAGCCCCGTCGGGACGGCATGCCAGCCCAGCGCGGCTGGAACGGGCGCGATCCGCGCGATTGCCGTTCCGGCTGCGGACCGCCTGCTGACAACGTTGTCATGCCGCCCTCACACGCTGGGAAATCGCTTCATGCTATCGCCAGGGGGCTGCCGGGACTAGGGCCCTTTGTCCGGCCTGCGCCCCGGCCGCTGGCCGGTTACCCAGGGTTGACATCGCGCTGAACGACGGTAAGTTGCTACCCAGTCCAGCACCGGGCTAGCCGCTGGGGGCGGTGTCGTGCCGACGGGGCTGTGCCGGGGGTGAGCGTGTCTTCTCGTCCTGGTACCAGGCGCAGTTCAGAGGAGGCCTGCCGCGGCTCCGGCTGGGTGGGGGGTTGGACCCGGGAAGGGCCTGGGCACCCAGTAGACAACGGAGACTGAGCTCGTTGCCGACGGGACGGACTCCGGTCCGAAGGGATGCCCAGGCCCTCTTCCTTTCCGCCAGCTTTCCCTCCAGCGCCGGCGCGCGTCCGCACCAGCACCTCCGCGTTATCGCGGGTGCCCGTATCCTGGTGATTTCGGGGTACTTGCCCGACTACCGGCAAGTAGCAGGCCAAGTTTCTATACTGGCTCGAGTCCTGCGGCAGCGTTGCCGCGCAGCGACGGTAGCCTGCATGAGTTACGCACCGCTGGCTGGCTGCGTACGCCGACTCGGGAAGGCAGGCGGAGAGTTGACTGGTACGGACCCATCCGGCAGCCCGGCCTGGCACGTAGCGGTCATCATCCCCACCTACAACGAGCGGGAGAGCCTGGAAGCCATCGTCGGCCGGGTTCGCCACTCGGTGCCCGATGCTGACCTGCTGGTCGTGGACGACAACAGCCCGGACGGCACCGGGGAACTCGCTGACAAGCTCGCGGCGGAGGACTCCCGCATCCACGTGCTGCACCGGCCCGGGAAAAACGGGCTCGGCGCGGCCTACATCGCCGGTTTCCGCTGGACCCTCGAGCACGGGTACGACGCGATCGTGGAAATGGATGCCGATGGCTCCCACCAGCCGGAGCAGCTTCCTGACCTGCTGACCGCCCTGGCCGGCGCCGACCTGGTCCTCGGGTCGCGCTGGGTACCGGGCGGCGAGGTCGTCAACTGGCCCCGGTCCAGGCAGCTGCTCTCCCGGGGAGCCAGCCTCTACTCCCGGATCATGCTCGGAATCGGGCTCCGTGACGCCACCGCCGGGTACCGGGCATTCCGGGCCACCACGCTGCGCCGGATCGCGCTGGATGAGGTGGAATCCCAGGGCTACTGCTTTCAGGTGGACCTCGCGCGGCGCACGCTCCTGGCCGGCATGACAGTGACCGAGGTGCCGATCACGTTCGTGGAACGTGCCCGCGGCGCCAGCAAGATGAGCAGGGCCATCGTTCTCGAGGCGCTATGGCGGATAGCCTGCTGGGGAATCGCGGCCCGCTGGCAGTCCCTGCGCACCGCCCCAGCCCCGTCAAAACGGCACCAGCCACCCGACAAGCCCGCAGGCTGATCGCTGGGGCGTCTGGCTCAGGCGCTCTTGCGCTGCCTGGAGCCGACCTTGGCCGCGGGATCCTCGCCACGCTGGCCGCGGATCACGGCCAGCCGCTCAGCCAGCACTTCCTCGAGATCAGCGATGGACCGGCGCTCCCGGAGCATGTCCCAGTGGCTCCGGGGCGGCTTGGCCTTCCTCGGCGCGGACAGGTCCCCGGTCGTGGTGAACGCGGTCGCGCCGCACACTCGGCACTCCCATGTCGCCGGAACCTCCGCCTCGGCGGCAAACGGCACGGTAAAGTGGTGACCCTTCGGGCAGTCGAACGCTATCTCCTGGCGAGGTGCCAGGTCCGTGTTGCGGTCGTTTTCGTAGCTCGTTGCCCCGAGCCGGGTACCGCGAAGTGCGCGTTCGGCCATTGGTCAGTGCCTCCCAGGCGCTCTAGCCATCCAAATCGATAACGCCGAGTACGCGAACAAGATTCCCGCTGTGCCCGATTCCAACCCCCGGTGCGGCTGATCGCCGCTGATGAGTCCGGCGATCGCCGCTGATGAGTCCGGCGATCGCCGATGGATCCCGCGATCGGTGCTGGTGGCCTGGCGGTGGCCGCTCAGCCGCGCCGCGGGTGCCATTGGCCCCGGCGGATCAGCACGTCACGAAGGGCGACGGTCTCATCGGTCATGATCCCGTCCACGCCGAGGTCGAGCAGGCTCGTCATGGTTGCGGGGTCATTGACCGTCCACACGTGGACCTGAAGGCCGAGCGCATGCGCCCGGCTGACGAACAGCTCGGTGGCTATCGAGGGCGGCACCTGGGCGCACCGTACCCCCGTGCGTGCGAGCCGCTCCGCCAGCGCCGCATGCGGCCCATGCCTGGCCGCCAGCACCTGTGCCTCCGGCGACCCGGCTCGGCCGCTGGAGTGGGGGCGGGGGGCGGACCGCGCCGGGCCGCCCTCCGGGCTGACATGCGGACCGCCAAAGCGGACCACGGCCGTGCCGACGGGGGACGCGGCCATGCAGACCTGCCGGTCGAAGATGCGCCGCGCGGCCCGCAGCCTGCTGGCCGAGAATGATACGACGCAGACCCTGTCCCAGGCCGCCGTCCTCCGCAGCACCTTCGCGAGGGGCCGCACGGCGGGTGAGTCCTTCAGGTCGATGTTGAACCGGACGTCCGGCCAGGCCGCGAGGAGATCCTCGAGCACCGGGATGGGCTCCGTCCCGCCGATCAGGGCGCTGGACAGCTCCCGGTGCGTCATCCGGGCGATCCGCCCCGTCCTGCTCGTCACCCGGTTCAGTTTCCGGTCGTGGAAGGCGACCAGGACGCCGTCCGACGTCGCATGAAGGTCGGTCTCCAGGTACCCGTAGCCAAGGCCCACCGCATGCTCGAAGGCACGCCATGAGTTCTCGGGCGCGTGCGCGGCACCGCCGCGGTGCGCGAAGGCTAGCGGCCGAGGATGATCGAGAAAGCCACTGGACATGTATGCGAGTATGCGCTACCAACTGGACCTGGCTGCGAACGGAGGATGGCCAGCAGCCGACATCCCGGGGGTCGGGGTCAGGGGGGCCGACCTGCTGACCATTCACGCCGGCGGGCCTCGGCCAGCGCGATGGCGGCCGCGGCGGCCACATTGAGCGAGCCGACCCGGCCGACCTGCGGTATGTAGCCGACCGCGTCGGCCACGGCCAGCAGTGCGGGCGAGCAGCCATGGTCCTCGTTGCCGAACACCAGGCAGACGTCCCCGGCCAGCGGGGCCTCATGCAGCGGGATCGCGCCGTCTGCGAGTTCGATCGCGACCACGCGCAGCCCGGCCGCCGAGGCTGCCTTGGCCGCCGCCACCGGGCTCGGCTCACGCTCCCAGGTGAGCAGCCGGTCGGTGCCCAGCGCGGTCTTGCCCGCCGAGGGGTGGTCCGGCAGGGCCGAGTTCCCGCACAGCCAGACGTGTTCCACCCCGAACACGGCCGCGGAGCGGATCATCGCCCCCACGTTGAAAGGCTGGGTCACCGAGTCGAGCAAGAGGGCCAGCCGCGCGTGAGTAGCCCGGCGCCAGGACCTGTTCAGCCGCTTCACGTCGGTGGGCCGCAACTGCCTGGGCGGCCCGGTGGGCCCCGTCAGCGGCCCTGGGAACGACGCTGACGCTGGCACCGGCGCATCGGTGTTCATTAGGCCTCCAGGTGGCGCTCGGCGTCGGGGAGCCTGGTGGTCCGCAGCACCCGGTAGCCGCCCCGGGCACCGACCCGCTCAGTGTCCCAGCCCGCCTCCGCCAGCCAGCGATGCAGTGAGTCGGCACCGAGGTGCCGCTGGACCACCAGGTACCCCGGGGCACCGGGAGCCAGCCGGCCCAGCCAGGTACTGAGCAGATCATGGAGGGCCTGCTTGCCAATCCGGATCGGCGGATTGGACCACACCAGGTCGAACTGCGCCGGCCGCCCCGGGGTCTCCGGGGTGACGCACCGGACGTTGGCCAGCCCCGCGCGTTCGGCGTTGCGGGCGCACAACTCCAGCGCCCGCTCGTTGACGTCCACCGCCCACACCGTGGCGCCCGGCGAGCGCGCCGCCATGACCAGGGCCAGCGGCCCGTATCCCGTGCCGAGGTCGAGCAGGTCACCCGAGGCCGGCGGCGGCGGGACGGTCTCCAGCAGCACGCGGCTGCCAGTGTCGAGGTGGCCCGGGGAGAACATCCCGGCGTCGGTCTCGAGTTCAAGGTGCAGGTCCGGTAGCACCACGTGCACGGTCCCCGGGCGGTGCGCCGCGGCCGGACGCTGGCTGAAGTAGTGCTGCCCCACGCGTGCCTGAGCCGCTACCGGGGCCGCGGGGGAGCCGGGGCGGCGGGGAGCCGGGGCGGCGGGCCGGCGGCCAGGGCCGGGGCGATGTACCGGTGGCTCAGCCAGCGTTCGACGACGAACGTCAGCACCGGGATCGTGCCGGCCAGCAGGACCAGCACCGTCGGTCCCGTGGCTAGCCGGAGCCGCCGCGTCAGCAGGTACGCCACGATGATGTAGATGATGTAGAGGATCCCGTGCAGCGTCCCCACATCGCTGGCCACGGCCGCGTTGTGGGCGGCGATCTGCAGCGGGATCCCGACAAAGCACAGGATGATCAGCACTACGCCGGTCACGTAGGCCATCACCCGGTAGCGAAGCACGGCGCGGTGCACCGGCAGTACCTCCTCAGTGTTCCCGGGCCCCCCGGCTGGCCAGGTCTCACGGTAGCTAGCGGAGCCCGTGCCACTTGCCGTGCCCCCTTACCTCGGTCGTCAGCCGGGCCAGGTAGGCGTTGTACTCGGCCAGTTCCTCGTCCTCTTCCTCATCCTCAACGACCCCCGCCCCGTAACTGGCCACCGTCCCGCGCGGAAGCTCGACGTCCTGCGAGGAGGCCCCTTCCGGCGAGGCCGGTGGATGAAACTCATCCCGGATCGTCTTCGCCCAGAAAACCCCCACGAAACCCGCAAAAATCGGCCACTCAAATGTATATGCCCAGCTCAGCGCGTTTCCAGCTTCGGCGCGCCGGAGCTGCCAGTCGCCCAGCGCGAGCATTCCGGCCACCAGGACGATCATGAGCAGGTGCCAGCCAAGCCACCGGGGGGAGACCAGGAACCGCCAGCTCCGGGGGGGCGGGGAGTCACTGGACATGGAAATGAGTGTAGACCTGGCTGGCCGTCCGGGCCGTCTGAGCCACTTACCGCGAGTCACTGCGGGCCGGCCAGGAGGGGTCGGCGATAATCAGGGGATGTCCTTGACGGATCTGTTCCACCCCGGGCGGATCGGGGTGGCCGGGCGGCTCCCCGCCCGGCTGGAAGACCTGCATGGGCCCGAACAGGGAACCATCGTCCTGCCCAGGCACCTGGCGTGGCCCGGGATGCGCGAATTCGACGTGACCGACGACCAGGTCCGCCGCAGCCTGTACGGCATCATGCTGACCCGGGGCCGCCGCGCCGACATGGCCCGCTTCGTCAACGCGCGGCTGCTCAGGCAGGACTGGCCGGTGCTCCGCTCCTCGCTCGACCCGAAGGTGCGCCGCTGCTGCGAACGGCGGCTCGCCCTACGGCATCAAGCCGGCCCCAGCTGACCGCCCCGGGGCCGCCGGGCCGGCCGACGCCCCGTTATCGTTGCCTAAATTCTTTCGCAGCGCCGTCCGGGCCGTCGGCTGGCCGCCCGGCGGGCGCGTGGAGGCGCAGATGAGCCCGTCCCTGAACACCGATGCCCTGGCCGCGATCGACGTGCACGTGCACGCCGAGGTCTCCGGCAGCGGCGGCAGCTCCCTGCCGGCTGAGCTTGAGCAGGCGTCGACCAGCTACTTCAAGGTCAGCGATCCGCGCCGCCCGACGCTGCCGGAGATCGCCGCCTACTACCGGGAGCGGCGGATGGCCTGCGTGGTCTTCACCGTGGACGCCCAGGCCGCGACCGGCCAGCCGCCGGTGCCCAACGAGGAGGTGGCGGAGGCGGCCGCGGCCAACCCGGACGTCATCATCCCGTTCGCCTCCATCGACCCGGCCCGCGGGCGCGCCGGGGCCAGGCGGGCCCGCGTGCTGGTCGAGGAGCACGGTGTCCGCGGCTTCAAATTCCACCCGAGCATGCAGGCGTTCTACCCGAATGACCGGTCCGCCTACGTGCTCTACGAGGCGATCGAGGAACTCGGCGTGCCCGCGGTCTTCCACACCGGGCAGACGGGCATCGGCGCGGGGGCGGCGGGCGGGGGCGGGATCCGGCTCAAATACTCCAACCCGATGCTCATCGATGACGTCGCCGCCGACTTCCCGGGGATGCCGATCATCCTCGCGCACCCCTCGTTCCCGTGGCAGGACGAGGCGCTGGCGGTGGCGACGCACAAACCCACCGTGCACATCGACCTGTCCGGCTGGTCACCGAAGTACTTCCCGCCACTGCTGGTGCAGTACGCCAACTCGCTGCTGCAGGACAAGGTCATGTTCGGCTCGGACTACCCGCTGCTGACCCCGGACCGGTGGCTGGCGGACTTTGAGAAACTACCGATCAAGCCGGAGGTGCGGGAAAAGATCTTGAAGCACAACGCGGCCCGGCTGCTGGGCCTGGGCGCGGGCGGGCCGGCTGACGGCCCAGAGGAGGGAGCAGCGGCATGACGACGATCATGAATGGCCTGGACGAGCTCAAGGCACAAGCGGGCGCAGATCTCGGCCGCACGGGCTGGCTCGAGGTCACCCAGGAACGCGTCAACACCTTCGCCGACGCGACCGGCGACCATCAGTGGATCCACGTCGACCAGGAGCGGGCCGCGGCCGGGCCGTTCGGCGGCACCATCGCGCACGGGTACCTGACGCTGTCCATGGTCATCCCGCTGTTCGGCGAGCTGCTGGAGGTCAGGGGGATCAGCATGGGCATCAACTACGGGCTGAACAAGGTCCGGTTCCCCACGCCTGTCCCGGTCGGGTCGCGGATCAGGCTGGCCGCCGCGCTCGGCGCGGTGGAGGACGCCGGGGTCAACGCCGTCCAGGTGGTCGCCGATTTCACCATTGAGGTCGAGGGCGAGGCCAAGCCCGCCTGCGTCGCCCAGGCCATCTACCGGTACTACGCCTGAGGCGGGGCGAGTGGGGGGGCGGGGATGGTGGCGAGCTGGGCGATCAGCGCGGCGAACTCCTCGAACGACAGGCTCTGCCCGTCGTCGGCCAGGGCCCCGGCCGGATCCGGATGGACCTCGATGAGCAGGCCATGCGCACCCGCGGCGCGTGCGGCCCAGGCCATCGGCGCGACGTAGCGCCGCAGGCCCGTGCCGTGGCTGGGGTCGACGATAACCGGCAGGTGCGACCGCTGGCGGACGACGACGACCGCCGACAGGTCGAGGGTGTTGCGGGTGGCGCTCTCGAAGGTCCGGATGCCCTGTTCGCAGAGGATCACCTGCTGGTTGCCCTGCGCGGCCACGTACTCCGCGGCGGCGAGCCATTCCTCGATCGTGCTGGACAGGCCACGCTTGAGCAGCACCGGCCGGTCAACCTGGCCGAGCTCGCGCAGCAGGTCGAAGTTCTGCATGTTGCGCGCGCCGACCTGGAGGATGTCGGCCGCCTTGGCCATCCGCTGCACCTGATCCACCGCCATCACCTCGGTGACCACGGGAAGGCCGGTCTCGCGGCCCGCCGCGACCAGCAGGTCCAGCCCCTCCCAGCCCAGCCCTTCGGATGAGCCGGGCGACGTCCGGGGCCGCAGCACCCCGCCCCGCAGCACGTGCGCGCCGTGATCGCGGACGAATCTCGCGGTGGCGCGGATCTGCTCGTCATTCTCGACCGAGCACGGCCCGGCCATAACGACGAACCCGTCGCCGCCGATGAGCGTGTCGCCGACCCGGACCACGGTGTCCGGCTGCCGGGCGGCCCGGTCGACCAGCTTGTACGGCCTGGGCCGGCGAAGCGCGGGCACCTCGTCGGCGGCTACCGCCTCCAGGGTCTCGGCCGGTGACTGGCCGGCCTGCGGGCCGGGCAGGTCCCCAGGGCGCGGCCGGTGGCGCAGCGCCTTCGCCGGGTAGCTGCCCAGAACCTTGACATACAGCGCCGCCGACCGGAGTTCATCGAGGGCAGCCGAGGTCCGGGGGTCGGCGGGGTTGCCCTCGAAGTCCAGGAAGAACACGTACTCCCATGGCCGGCCAGGCCGGGGCCGGGACTCCAGCTTGGTCATCGAGTGGCCGCTGCCGGACAGCACCTCCAGGCAGCGCAGCAGCGCGCCTTCCTCGTGCCTGGTGGCCAGGATCAGGCTCGTCTTGGCGGGGATCCGCACGTCGACAGCGGCCGGGGCGGCGGACAGCACCACGAACCGCGTGTAGTTGTCCTGCGCGTCCGCGATGTCGCGGCGCAGCACGACCAGGCCGTAGGCGGCCGCCGCCTCCGGGGGGCCGATGGCGGCGGCGGCTGGATCATCGGAGTCCGCTACCGCCTGCATCGCCCCGGCGGTATCGAAGTAGCTGGTCGGGACCGCGTGCGGCAGTGACTGCAGGAACTGCGCGCACTGCTCAAGGCCCTGCGGGTGGGACAGGATGCGGCTCAGCGCGGAGAGCGGGACGTCGGAGGCCGCCGCGAGGCAGTGATCGACCTTCCAGGTCTCCTCGCCCACGATGAACAGTTCGTGCTCGCGCAGCAGGGCGTAGACCTCGTTGATGCTCCCGGCGGTGGTGTTCTCGATCGGCAGCACCGCGAGGTCGGCGTCGCCCGCCAGCAGCGCCCCGGCCGCGTCGCGGAACGTCCGGTAACCGGCCAGGTCGCCCTCGAGCCCCCGGCCGGCCAGGTATTTCTGCGCGGCGGCATGACTGTAGGCGTGCGGTGCGCCCTGGAAGGCAACGCGGACCCGGCCCCCCACGTCGCCGCTGAGGTGCCGCGCCTGCTGCGCCACCGAATCGTTGATCAGCTCGCGGAAGATCCTGCGCACCAGGCTGGCGGATACGCCGAGGTCCGTGGCCACGGCTTCCACGCTGTCCAGCACCCGGCGCTCACGCTCGGTGTCCTGGATGCCTGACGCGCCGCGCTCCTTCACTTTCGCGATGGCCGCGATGACCTCGTGGCGCTCCGCGATCAGCCGGACGATACCGCTGTCCACTTCATCCAGGCTCTGCCGCAGGCCCGCGATGTCGGGCTGTTGCTCGCTCACTCTCCCTGCTTCCAGGTCAGTTGTGCCTGTCCACCACGGCTCCCGCCGGTGCCCGTCCGACCCTACCGGTGCAGGCGGGGCGGCTGGTCTGCGCTGCTCGGCGGGTCCGCCGGCGCGCGGCGTGACGGTCAGGGCTGGGAGTCGAGCCAGCGTTCGAGCTGGCGGGCCTGCCGGGCCATGAGCCCGGGGTCGTGGAAGGTGTTGGAAAGCAGGGCCGCTCCCTCGACGCCCGCGATGAGCGCCACCGCCAGGTCGCGGTCCTCGTCCGCGCCCATGAGCCGGAACTGTTCCGCCGACCAGTCGACGTAGATCGCCATGAGGGTGGCGCAGGTGCCGTCGGGCGGGCCGGTGCGCTTGCTGAGCTCCTGGCAGAGGCTTCCGTGCGGGCAGCCGTAGCGGGCCAGGTACTCGCCGCCCTGCGGCCGCGAGCGAATGAACGCCCTGAGCCGCTCACGGGGGTCTTCATGCTGCTCGAAGGAGGCGAACATGGCCCGGAGCTCGTCGGCGTGCACGTCGATGACCGCCTCGACGAGCTCGTCTTTGGTTTTGAAGTAGTAGTAGACGTTCCCGAGGGGGACGTCGGCGGCCTCGGCCACCTCAGCCAGCGTGGTCCGCGTCACGCCCTGGCGGTACAGCAGGTCGCGGGCACTGGCCACCAGCCGGTTCCGCTTGCCAGCACCACCAGTTGTGTCAGTCATCACGCAAAGTCTAGCGATCGTGCCGCGGATGTGATTCTCTATAAGTCAGTCAGCTAACTTGGAGGTTTGAGTGCGTAAAGTGTCGATCAGCAGGCGCAGGGCCATCGCTGTGGGCGCCGGTGCCGCAGTGCTCGCGGCGACCCAGGGGCGCCGGGCGTCGGCCGATGATCGCAGCGCCGCGGGGGGGCTGGCCGACTCGAGCCTGGCGCGGTCATTGCCCGGCGGTTTCCGCAGCGGCCACGCCGACGTGAACGGGATCCGGCTGCACTACGTGGCCGGCGGGCAGGGCCAGCCCCTGATCCTGCTGCCTGGCTGGCCCGAGACGTGGTGGGAGTACCGCAAGGTCATGCCGTCACTGGCGGCCCGCTACCGGGTGATCGTGGCCGATTTGCGCGGCATGGGCGGCTCGGGCAAACCTCAGTCCGGATACGACAAGAAGACGATGGCCAGCGACATCTTCGGCCTGGCGCGGGCCCTGGGCTACGAGACGGTCAACATCGCTGGCCATGACATCGGCTCCATGGTCGCCTTCAGCTTCGCCGCCAACCACCCGGAGGCGACGAGGAAGGTTGCGCTCCTGGACGTGACGCATCCAGACGAGAGCTACAACACATTCCCCCTTCTCCCGCAGCCCGGCCAGCCCATCTACCCCTGGTGGTTCGCGTTCAACCAGGTGCGCGGCCTCCCTGAGCAGCTGGTGTCCGGCCGGTCCAGATTCCTGATCGACGCGATACTCGACGACCTGCTCGTGAACAAGGCCGCAATCAGCGACGGCGACCGTGCCATCTACGCGCAGGCGTACTCCTACCCGGATGCGATCCGGGCCAGCAATGGCTGGTTCCAGACCTTCGGCCAGGACATCGCGGACCTCGCGTCGTACGGGAAGATCACCGCGCCGATGCTCGGGCTGGCCGATCCGCTCTTCTTCGGCTTCTTTCAGCAGGTGCTGCCGGCGGAGGGAACCGATGTGAGTGTGGTCGAGGTGAAAGACACCGGTCACTTTCTCGTCGAGGAGCAGCCGCAAGCAGTCATCGATGCGCTCACGGGGTTCTTCGGCTGACCACGGGCGCCCGGGCCGGCGGGCGTGTGCCAGGGTAGCGGCATGCGGAAATACGTCTTCATGGGCGTGCCTGGGAGTGGCAAGAGCTCGCAGGCCGCCATGCTCGCGGAGGATCTCGACCTGACGCACATCAACGTCGGCGACATCTTCCGCTGGAACGTGCAGAGTCATACGAAGATGGGTGCTCAGGTGCGGCGCACCATGGCTGCGGGCGAACTCGTCGGGGATGACCTGGCTGAGGCCGTGACGGCGGACCGGCTCACCCAGCACGACTGGAACTACGGATTCGTCATCGACGGGTTCCCGCGCAACGTCAGGCAGGCCGAGTTCTTCCTGGAGAGCTACGACATCGACAGCGTCATCCACCTCGAGCTGCCGGACTCCGAGGTCCGCCGCCGGGTGCTCGCGCGCCGGCTCTGCTCCGGCTGCGGCATGGACTACAACCTCATCCAGGGCAGCCCCGCGGTCGAGGGCAAGTGCGACGTCTGCGGCGGCACCCTGGTCACCAGGGAAGACGACACTGAGGAGGCGCTCGCGGTCCGGCTCCGCGACTACCACGAGAAGACCGATCCGGTGCTCGCGTTGTTCCGGCGCAAGGAGTACGTCGTCGTCATCGACGCCACCGCGGACAAGGAGACGGTCCAGCAACTGATCCGGGAGCGGCTCGGGCTGCCTCTCTATCAGCCCCGCTCCTGATCCACCCGGACGCACAGTGCGGATCGTGATCGCCCCCGACTCGTTCAAGGGCAGCATTGGCGCGGCGGCCGCCGCGGAAGCACTGGCGGCCGGCTGGCACGCTGCCCGGCCGGACGACACCGTGACGCGGGTGCCGCTGGCCGACGGCGGGGAGGGCACGCTCGACGTGCTCGCCGCGGCGGTGGCCGGCGCCCGCTGGCACAGCGCCCGGGTCACCGGGCCGGGCCGCCAGCCAGTGGACTGCCCCTGGCTCGAGCTGCCCGGCGGCCGTGCCGTGGTGGAGCTGGCCCGCGCCAGCGGGCTGCCCTTGCTCCCCGCGCCGGACCCGCTGGGCGCGCACACGGCCGGCCTGGGTGAGGTGATCGGCCATGCGCTGGATTTGGGGGCGGCGGAGATCGTCATCACGCTCGGCGGCTCCGCGTCCACCGACGGGGGGACCGGGGCGCTGGCCGCGCTCGGCGCCCGGTTCCTGGACCGGGCGGGTCACGTGCTGCCGTACGGCGGGGGAGCCCTGGGCGAACTCGTGGCGGCGGACCTGGCCGGCCTGCGCCCGCCGCCGGGCGGCGGGGTCAGCTGCCTGGCCGACGTGACCGCGCCGCTGCTCGGGCCGGCCGGCGCGGCGGCGGTGTTCGGCCCGCAGAAAGGCGCGGACGCCGGCCAGATCGAACGCCTTGACCGCGGGCTGGCCCGGCTGGCGGCCGTGCTCGGCGGTGACCCCGGAGGGGCCGGTGCCGGGGCGGCGGGCGGCACCGGGTATGGATTCGCCGCGGCCTGGGGCGCGCTGATCCGGCCGGGTGCGCCGGAGCTGTGCCGGATCGCCGGGCTGGACCGGGCGCTGCGCGACGCGGATGTGGTGATCACTGGCGAAGGTCGTTATGACCAGACGTCCACCGGGGGCAAGGTCGCCGGCGCGGTGTTCGCGGCCGCGGCGGCGGCGGGAGTGCCCGCGGCACTGGTGGCCGGCCAGCTCGCGGGGGGCCTGCCGCCGGTTACCGCCGCCATCTCCCTCTCGGACCTGGCGGGCAGCCCAGCGGCGGCCCTGGCGGCGCCGGCCCGGTGGCTGCGGCTGGCCGGCCAGCGGCTGGCCGGCGGGGCGGCGGGTGACCGGGGCGGCTGGTCCAGCCGCTAGCCTGGGCGACGTGCGGGAGATCGCAGTGTTCAGCGGCAGCGCCCACCCTGGGCTGGCTGCTGCGATCTGCGCAGAACTCGGCGTCCCGCTCCGGCCGTCCCTGCTGCGCCGCTTCGCGAACGACTGCCTTGAGGTCCAGCTCCAGTCGAATTGCCGGGAGCGGGACGTCTTCGTGATCCAGCCGCTGTCCGCGCCGGTCCAGGAGCACCTGGTCGAGCTGCTGCTCATGCTGGACGCCGCCCGTGGCGCCTCCGCGGCCAGGGTCACGGCCGTGATACCGCACTACGCCTATGCGCGCTCGGACAAGAAGAACATGCCGCGGGTGGCGATCGGCGGCCGACTGGTCGCCGACCTGCTGGTCACGGCCGGCGCTGACCGTGTCCTCACCATGACACTGCACTCGCCGCAGGTGCACGGGTTCTTCTCGGTCCCGGTCGATCACCTGCACGCCCTGCACGAACTAGCCGGCCATTTCCGCCGCCAGGACCTCTCAGGCGCGGTCGTGGTCTCACCCGACCTCGGCAATGCCAAGCAGGCAGCCGCGTTCGCCCGCCGGCTGGACCTGCCGGTCGCGGCCGGCGCCAAGGAGCGGCACAGCGACGAGTCGGTCACCATCACCTCCATCATCGGCGACGTCGCGGGGCGCGACGTGATCGTGCTCGATGATGAGATCGCCCGCGGCACCACGGTTATCGAGCTGCTTGACCGGCTGCGCGAGCAGAAGGTGCGCTCGGTCCGCATCGCGTGCACCCACGGCCTGTTCAGCGACGGCGCACTGGAGCGGATCTCTGCCGTGCCGGAGGTAACCGAGATCGTCTGCACCGACACCGTCCCCATCCCGGCCCAGCTGCGCGGCGGGAAGCTCCGCGTGCTGTCGCTGGCACCGGCGCTCGCCGAGGCCATCCGCCGCATCCACGAAGGCGAGTCCGTCAGCGTCCTGTTCGGCCCGCACTAGGACGGGCGGGGCGGCCGGTCAGCTCTCTTCGATGGCCCGGGTGACCTGCTCGGTCGTGAGGGGCAGGTCCCGCACCCGCACGCCGACCGCGTCGGCCACGGCGTTCCCGATCGCGCCCGCGACCGGGCCCTGGGCAACTTCGCCGGCCCCTGTCTCCCGCTCGCCGGGGGCGTCGACCAGGCGGACCGCCACCTCGGGCACCTCAGTGAACCGCAGGATCGGATAGCTTTCCCAGCTCACAGACGTGATCTTGGTCCGGTCGAACCGGACCCGCTCACGAAGCGCCCAGCTTGCGCTCTGCACGGCTCCGCCCTCGACCTGGTTGACCACCCCGTCTGGATTGATCACCCGGCCTACGTCCACGGCCAGCCACAGCTTGCGGAGCCGGATGCTGGTGTCCGCCTCGACCTGGGCGACCGCCGCGCAATACCCGGACGTGCCCTTGTATCGGGCGAAGCCCACCCCGAAGCCCACACCGTCCCCGGCCGGCCGCGCCGCCCAGCCCGAGAAACGGGCCACCTCCTCGATCACACGCCGGGCGCGCGGATCACTGGCGTGGGCGAGGCGGAAGCCGACCGGGTCGGCACCGGCCGCCGCGGCCAGCTCGTCCATGAACGACTCGATGGCGAACACGTTGAGGAAGGCGCCGAGCGAGCGCAGCGACGACGTCCTGATCGGCATGGCGAGCAGCCGGTGGCGGGTCACCTGAAGGTCAGGGATGTCGTAGCCAGGCACGGCGTTACGGGTTGAGCCCATGGCGCCGGTGGGCGGGCCGTCGGGAGCGGGCGCCATGGGGCTCCCGCCGGCCAGGTGGGTAAATGCGAGCAGGCGCGGTTCGCCCCCGGTGCCGGGCCGGCCGATGAAGCCGTTGCTCCACACATCCTGCCGCCAGGTCTGGATCCGGCCCTCTGCATCCAGCCCCGCCGACAGGCGGGCCAGCATGGCCGACCCGAGCGGCGCCCACGCCAGTTCGTCCGGGCGAGACCACAGCACCCGAACGGACCGTCCTGGCACCGCCCTGGCCAGCAGCACCGCGTCGGCCGCCACATCGTCGGCGCCGTTGTGCCCGTAGGCGCCCGCACCTTCCACGTGATGGACGGTCACCTGCCCGATGGGCAGTCCCAGAGCCCCAGCCAGCGCCCCGCGCAGGGCGAAGATGCCCTGGCTGTGCGTCCAGACGGTGATCGCCTCGCCGTCCCAGCGGGCGATGGCGCAGCTTGGCGCCATCGAGGCGTGGGCCAGGAACGGCCGGGTGAACTCCGCCGAGAGCCGCCGGCTGACCCGTGCGGCGGCCTCCTCGTCATGGCGCTCGGTAACGGTCAGCACCTGCTCAGGCTGGGACGTGAGGAAGGTCTTCAGGTCATCCTCATCGGGCAGGGACTCGCGTTCGGCCCACCGGGCGGTCTCGGCCAGCATCCCGGCCGCCGTCACCGCGATCCGGTCGGACTCGGCTATCACCCCCAGGAACGACCCGTCACGCACCTGGGCCAGCACACCGGCGGGCAGGTCAGCCTCATCTAGCTGGTCAAGCGTGGCGCCGGGGCCCGGCGGCCGGACCACCCGGCCAAACACCATGCCCGGCAGCACCAGGTCGTGCAGGAAGCGCGGCCGGCCAGTGACCTTGTCCGGGAGGTCCAGCCGCTGGGCGCTGTGCCCGGCGACGGACCACCGGCCGGGTGCCTTGGCCGGAACAGCGTCCCCGGCCGGGCGGTCGAGCAGGCCGGGCTCGTTCAGCGACCAGTAGGTCAGGCCGGTCGCGCCCAGAGGCGTGCGGATCTCGCCGTCGTGCACCGAGAGCGTGGCCACGTCATAGCCCAGCTTGGCGGCGGCAGCGGCCAGGAAGGCAGCACGAGCCTGCGCGGACGCCTGGCGCAGCGCCCCGCCGGACTCCTCGATGGACCGGCTCCCCGAGGTGACCCCCTCGTCAGGGCTGCTGCTCGTGCTGACCGGGGCGACCCGGATGCGGCTCAGAGCGACGTCGAGTTCCTCCGCCGCGACCTGCGCGAGGGCCGTCCAGACGCCCTGGCCGTACTCGACCTTGCCGGAACGGACCGTGACCGTGCCGTCAGCGGCGAATTCGATCCAGTCCGCCAGGTTGGGGTTGGCGGCGAGGGACGGCGGGAGGGAGCGCTCCGGGACCGGGGGCGGCGGGGCGGGCGCGTTCATCCGGCCGCTCCCGCGCTGACCGCCGCCGCCGCGCTGAGCACGGCGTTGACAATGCGGCGGTGCGCACCGCACCGGCACAGGTTGCCATCAAGCGCCTCGCGTACCTGGTCCTCGTCTGGTGACGGGTTGCGGCGCAGCAGGGCAACGGCGCTGACGATCATGCCGGATGTGCAGTACCCGCACTGGGCCGCCTGTTCCGCGATGAACGCCTGCTGGACGGCGTGCAGCGTCCCGCCCGCCGCGAGCCCCTCGACCGTGGTGACATCCGTGCCCTCCGCGGCCCAGGCGGGGAAGTCGCAAGACGACCGGGCTTGGCCCGCCATGAGCACGAAACACGCGCCGCACAGGCCGGCCCCGCAGCCGAACCTCGGCCCGGAAAGACCCAGGTCGTGGCGCAGAACGTCGAGCAGGGGCGTATCGGGCTCACACCTGATTTTCCGTGCCGCCCCGTTCACGGTCACGTGAAGTTCCTGCTGCATACGGTCGTCATCCCTTCAGGCCGGACGGTTGACGAGCCCACCCTGCACAGAGTATGCATTCGTTTGCAGGCTTGACTACCACTGGGAGGCCGTGTGGACGAGCGGGTAGCAATGGCGATCTCGCACTGGGCACCGAGGTTCACCATGAACGGCGTGACCGCCGGGGACTTCGAGCGGATCACGAGCGGGCTGGAGCGGTGGGCCGACTGGTGCGGTGCGTGGAGCGGCGTGGCGGCTGAGCACGAGGAACTCGGACGGGACGCCCTGGCCGCGGGGCGCGAGATGTCGGCCGGTGCGCACCTGTCGCAGGCCGCGGTCTACTACCACTTCGCCAAGTTCCTCTTCGTAGACGACCTCGACCAGATGCGGGCCGCGCACATGGCCGCGGTGCGGTGCCTGAATGACGCGCTGCCCCACCTGGACCCACCGGGGCGCCGGATCGAGATCCCCTTCGACGGCTCGCACATGGTAGGCGTGCTCCGCCTGCCGCCGGGCGCCGGGCCGCACCCGGTGATGATCATGATCCCGGGGCTCGACTCGGCCAAGGAGGAGCTGCGCAGCACCGAGGACCTGTTCCTTGAGCGCGGTATCGCCACGTTCAGCGTGGACGGGCCCGGGCAGGGCGAGGCCGAGTATGACCTGGCCATCCGGGGCGACTGGGAAGTGCCCGGCGCCGCCATCATCGATTACCTGGCCGCCGAGCCTGCGCTGGACGCCAGCCGGATCGGGGTCTGGGGCGTGAGCCTCGGCGGGTACTACGCGCCCCGGGTCGCCAGCGGCGATGAGCGGGTGCGGGCGTGCGTGGCGCTGGCCGGCCCCTTCACTTTCGCGGAGAACTGGGATCAGCGGCCCATCCTCACCCGCGAGGCATTCCGGGTGCGGTCAAAGTCGGCGGACATGGCTGGCGCGCGCGATGTGGCCGCGCAGCTCAGCATGGAAGGCCGCGCCGGGCTGATCCGCTGCCCGCTGCTGGCCGTCATGGGCAAGCGCGACCGGCTTATCCCCTGGACGCAGGCGGCGCGGCTGGTGGAGGAGGCAGGCGGCCCCGCCGAGCTGCTCCTGCTTGAGGAAGGAAATCATGGCTGCGCCAATCTGGCGCCGTTCCACCGTTACCTGACCGCCGACTGGGTAGCCGAGCAACTGGGCGCGCGCACGGGAAGGCTGGCCGGCGCATCGCGATGAGCACGGTGCCGCGTCCTGGGACCGCCGCGGGGCTGCGCCTGCTGGCGCAGCACGACCTGGGCGGCTATGGCGACGGCATGCAGGTACTCCGGGAAGGCGACACGCTGTATGTCGGGCATACCGGGAGCACCGGGATGGGCACCTCCATCCTCGACGTCGCCGACCCGGCCCGGCCCGGCCTGGTCACCCAGTGGCCGGCCCCGGCGCACACGCATACCCATAAGGTCCAGGTCGCTGACGGGCTGCTGCTCGTCAATCACGAGAAATTCCCCTACCGGGCCAGCGCGGCCGGGCCCTTCTCCGCGGGGCTGGCCGTGTACCGGCTGGATGACCCGGTCAGGCCGGAGCAGATCGCGTTCTGGCCGAGCGGCGGCCGGGGAGTCCACCGCATCGTGTGGACCGGGGGGCGGTACGCGCACATGTCGGCGATTCCTGACAATTTCCGGGACCGGATCTGGGTGGTCGTGGACCTGGCCGACCCGGAGCGGCCCACCGAGGCGGCCCGCTGGTGGTGGCCCGGCCAGCACGACAGTGAGCAGCCGTACTGGCTGGCCGCCGACCGTCACGCCGCGCACCACGCACTGCTCGACGGCGACCGGGCCTACCTCGGCTACGACGATGCCGGGATGGTCATCCTGGACGTGTCCGATATCACCCGCCCGTCCCAGGCGGGCCACCTGCAGTGGGCCGGCGGCTCGACCCACACCTGCCTGCCACTGCCCGGCCGCAAGCTGGTGGTGGTCACCGACGAGCAGGTCTCCGACGGACCGCACGCCCCGCAGCGGGCCATCCGGGTGGTGGACGTCTCCGGCGCGAGCCCGCGGGTCACGGCGCTCTGCCCGCACCCGGCCGGCTTTGATGACCTGCCGTTGCGCTTTGGTGCCCACAACCTGCACGAGAACCGGGCCGGTTCGTACCGCAGTGAGCGGCTCGTGTTCGCGACCTACTTCAGCGCCGGCGTACGCGTCTACGACCTCGCCGACCCCACGCATCCGGCGGAGGTGGCGCACTGGGTTCCCGAGGCGCCCGTCGGCCAGCCCGTCGCCCAGATCAACGACCTGTTCGTCGACGACGGCGGGCTGATCTGGGCCACCGACCGGATCGGCGGCGGCCTCTACGTCCTGCAACCCGAGCCGGCCCTGGCCACCCTGATGGAGAAGGCTCGCCTATGACAGGGACTCAGCTCTCCGCCCCCAGCGCCCCGGCGCCTCCAGCCCGGCGGCGCCGTCTCCGGCCGCCCCGCGGCAGGTGGCGTGCGGCTTTGGGCTATGGCGTGGGGCTGGCCGCCGGCGCCGCCGTATGGCAGGTGCTCGGCTCCCATTCCAGCAGTGACGTATTCGTCTCCCTGTCGGCGACCCTGGTCCGGCTCGGCCAGCTCATCTCCGACGGGAGCCTGCCCGGCGCGCTCGCCGCCTCCTTCTCGGTATACGCGGTCGGCGTCGCGCTGGCCATCGTGACGGGCGGCGTCGGCGGCCTGCTCTTCGCCCGCCGGGCACTGCTCCGGCTGGCCCTCGAGCCCTACCTCGTCGCCCTCTACGCGGCGCCGATGGTCGCGCTGATCCCATTCCTGCTCGCCCTGATGGGGTACGGCTTCTGGCCGAAGGTCATCGTGGTCTGGCTGTTCGCGTACTTCCCGGTGCAGTTCAACACCCAGCGGGGGGCGCAGAGTATCGCGCCTGAGCTGATCGACGTGGCCCGGGCGTTCCGTACCCGGGAACGGGACATCTGGCTGCACGTGGCGATCCCGTACACCCTTCCGTACCTCATGACGGGCGTGCGGCAGGCCCTGGCCCGGGGCCTGGTGGGGATGATCGCGGCCGAGTTCTTCCTGAGCGCGACGGGCCTGGGCAGCCTGCTCATCATCGCCTCGGAACGGTTCGACACGGCCGGCATGCTCGCCATCACCCTCGTCATCACGCTGGCCGGGGTGGCGCTGATGGCAATCGGGCGCCTGGTTGAGGCCCGTTTTGCGCGCTGGCGGGTGAACCCATGAGCCGGGGCCGGGTCGCCGCCCTGCGGGTGACCGCTGGGGTGGCTATCCTCGCTGCCTGGCAGATCTGCGCCACCGTGTTCGCACCCAACTACATCCCGCGGCCGAGCAGGACCGCCGCCCAGATTCCATCCGTGCTCAGCAATCCGCAGTTTCTCAGCGGCACCGCCTCGACGTTGCTTGCCGTTATCGAGGGCCTGATCATCGCGGTGCTGGCCGGGACCGTGATCGGGCTGGTCATGGGGCGGTTGCGGGACGTCGACCGGGCGCTCCGGCTCTATGTCAACAGCTTCTATGCGATGCCCATCGTCGCGCTCGTCCCGCTGCTGACCGTCTGGTTCGGCTACACGCCGAATGCGCGGCTGGCGGTCGTGGTGCTCGAAGCCGCCCTGCCGATTACCTTCAACGTCGCCGAGGGCGGCCGGAGCGTGTCAGCCGGCTACGTTGACGTGGCCCGGACGTACCGGGCGCCCTGGTGGCGCGTGTGGACCTCAGTGGCGCTCCCGGCCTCGCTGCCTTACCTGCTCGGCGGGATCGACCTGGCCATCGGCCGGGCGCTCATCGGTGCTGTCGTCGCCGAGTTCATCGCCGCGCTGAACGGTGCCGGCTACTACATCTTGTTCAACGTGCGCTCCTTCCACCAGGACGATGCCGTGGTCGCGGTGTGCGTGCTCATTGCGTTCGTGCTCGCCCTGCGCGGGCTGGTCAATCTCGCGGTGCGCCGCGGCCTGCCTTGGTACCAGGCAGCGTGAGGGAGGGAGCAGGCGTGACCGAAACCGGGCCGGGAGCCATGATCCGCGTCGATCGGCTGACCAAGCAGTACGGAGGGCGCACCGTCTTGCAGGACGTGTCGTTCGACGTCGCGGAGGGCGAGGTCGTGTCCGTCGTGGGGCCGTCCGGCTGTGGCAAGACCACGCTGCTTCGCTGCATCGCCGGGCTAGCGGAACCAACCGCGGGCAGCATCTCCATCGGCGGCCGTGAGGTGACCGAGCCAGCCGACGGCGTGGCCGTGGTCTTCCAGCATTTCGGCCTGTTCCCCTGGAAGACGGTGTTCGGGAACGTGGCCTACGGTCTCACCGTCGCAGGCACGTCCCGGCGTGATGCCGAGCCGCGGGTCCGGCAGCTGATCAGCCTGGTGGGGCTCGAGGGCTTCGAGAAATCCTACCCATATCAGCTGTCTGGCGGGATGCAGCAGCGCGCCGGGCTGGCCCGCGCCCTGGCCATTGAGCCGAGAGTGCTGGTCATGGACGAGCCATTCGCCTCGCTGGATGCGCAGACCCGGGACCTGCTCCAGCTTGAGCTGCTGCGCATATGGGAGCAGCGCCCGACGGCGATGGTGTTCGTCACTCACTCGATCGACGAGGCAGTGCTCATGGGGGACCGCATCGTCATCCTGAGCGGGCGGCCGAGCCGGGTCCGCGACATCGTGGACGTGGGCATCAGCCGTCCCCGGGGACGTGCGGTGGTCGACGGCGAGCGCTTCCGTGTTGTCCGTGACTACCTGTGGACCGTCGTGATGGAGGCTGGCGCCCACCAGGGCCGGCCGGGCGACCCGCAGGCGGCAGATACCCCCGCCGGTGACCCCCACCGGGCGGAATTGCGGAAGGAGCAGGGCTGAATGAGAACACCATGGGCCGCAGCCAAAGCCGCCGTCACCCTCACTGCCGTGACGGCGAGCGTGCTCGCGCTTACCGCCTGCGGCGGGAGCTCGGGTGGCAGCTCCAGTAGCACATCCTCTCCCACGATCACACTCGGCTCCCCGGGAGTGCCGCCGGTGATCTCTGGCCTGCTGCCGTACATCGCGCAGAAGGAAGGCTTCTACCAGAAGTTCAAGGTCAATGTGGTGATCCGGAGCTTCCAGACGGGCACAGACGCGACCCGCGCGGTGGCGACCG
The DNA here is from genome assembly GCA_033854735.1 of Streptosporangiaceae bacterium. GTDB lineage: Bacteria > Actinomycetota > Actinomycetes > Streptosporangiales > Streptosporangiaceae > JAWWPY01. Next base: position 106,983 of record JAWWPY010000302.1, read on the forward strand.
GCCAAATCGATTCGGCCATCATGCCGCCCGCCCAGCTGATGGAGCTCGCGTCGACCGGCGTCCCGCTGGTCGGCATCCAGGGGCAGGAGGTCCCTGACTGGCTGGTCGCCTCCACCGCTGCCGGGGTGAAGGCGTGCCCGCAGCTTAAGGGCCAGGGGGTAAGCGTCGACGCCGTTGGCGGGATCCGCTATGTGGCGCTCTCCTCCATGCTGAAGTCCTGCGGCCTGACGGTCCAGCAGATCAAGCCTCTGGTCTTCCCCGGCAACAACGCCCCCCAGGGCATGATCGCCGGCCAGATCAAGGTGGGTGTGCTGCACCTGAACGAGCTGATTGACGTGAATACCCAGCTGCACAGGCAGGTCACCGTGGTGATGCGGGCATCGCAGGTATCCCCGAACAACATGTACGAGATGTACGGGGTGAAGAAGGCCACCCTGGCCGCCAAGCACACGGCGTTCGTGCGCATGATCGCTGCGCAGATCGCCGCGCTGAAATGGATGACCAACCCCGCCAACCTCGATAAGGCGGCCCAGCTCGGCACCGTTATCGGTGACTCGAAGGCCGTGATGAAGCAGGCTCTGCAGCAGTACTTCCAGATGGGTTTCTGGACCCTGAACGGATCAGGCCTGCCGGAGGCCAACATCAACCACATGATCGCTGTCCAGATCGCCGTCGGTAACCTCAAGCAGGCCAGCGCACCCAGCTACGCCCAGATCGTGGACCAGAGCATCTACCAGCAGGCCGCCAAACTCGCACCCGGCTCGTAGCTGCGCGCGGCCGCCGGTGTTCTGCCGGGGGATAACCCCCGGCGGAACACGGGCGATAGCCGCATTCCCGGGCTGGCCTCCTTTCCCTAGCGTGATCTTCCGAGGGCACCTCCCGCGTGCCGTACGGAGGATGGATGATCGAGGCCAGGGGTCTCACCAAAAGATACGGCCGGGCCGTGGCCGCGGCCGGCCTCAGCTGTGAGGTGCTGCCGGGCTGCGTGACCGGCTTCTCCCATGTCGTGCGGGTGCAGTGGGCCAGGGTGCGGACCCTCAGGTCAACGACGTGGATCCTGCTGATCCTGGCCGCCGGGATGATCGGCCTCGCCATCCTGGTGCTGAGCCAGTACCCGCCGGACTGGGCCCACATGTCGGCCGCCGAGCGGGCTTCGTTCCACCCGGGCCGGGAAGGATTCGCCCGGGTGGCCCTGGGGCAGCTCACGATGGGGGTCCTCGGCGTCCTCGTGATCACCAGTGAGTACTCGCCCGGGACGATCAGGGCCACCCTGAGCGCCGTCCCTCGCCGGGGGATGCCGCTCACGGCGAAGGCCGCCGTGCTCGGCGCGCTGGTCCGGCCAGCGGCCGAGGTCCTCGCCTTCGCCGCATTCCTGGCGGGCCAGGCGGTGCTGAACGCCCCCGCGCCGCACGCCAGCCTCGGGCCGCCGGGGGTGCTGCGGGCCGCCCTGATATCCGGCGCCTACCTCTTCCTCATCGGGCTCATCGGGCTCGGTTTCGGCGCCATTATCCGGCTGATGGCACGGAGGGACGAGGGGGGCACCGCATGAGCATGCAGATCGGGGTGCCTGGGCCCGGTCAGGGGGACAATGACAGGGTGAGCGCCACCGGGCACACGACCGCCCGGCTGTGGGCACAGTCCACGGCCGGGCCTGCGGCACGCCGGATCGGCGCCGTCCCGCTGACCAGCCGGACCTGGCGCGAGGTGGCGTACTGCCTGGCCTCAGTGGCTCTCGGCTTTCCCGGATTCGTGCTGACCGTAGTCCTCCTGGCGGTCGGCGGCCTGCTCACCGTCTCACTGGTCGGGACAGTCCCCGGGCTGCTGATCCTCGTCATAGCGCTCCGGCTGGCCCGCTGGCTCGGGTCGGCGCACTGCCGCCTGGGAGGCTGGCTTCTCGGCGAGCAGATCCCCGTCCCGCCGCAGGCCCGCCCTGGGCACGGCATCCTGGGCCGGATCGACGCCGCGCTGCGGGACCCCGCAGGCTGGCGGGGCGTCAGCTACGTCCTGCTGCGATTGCCTGTCGCCGCGGCCAGCTTTTACATACTCGTCGCGTTCTGGTTCACCGGGCTGGCCAACCTGATCTTCCCTCTCTGGTGGGCGTGGTCCCGCCAGGGCGGGCCGCAGCCCGGGTTCGCGGCGGCCCCGACGCCGGTCACCACGGCACTTCAGTACGTCGGCATTCATCCGGCCTTCTACGTGTCCAACTGGCTGGAGGCCTTCCTCGTCATCCCTATCGGCGTGGTCACGCTGCTTATTGCGCCCTGGCCGACCCGCGCGCTCGTCACAGCTGACCGGTGGCTGATCACGAGGCTGCTCGGACAGGGCGGCCTGTCGGCGCGGGTACGCGATCTGGAGCTGACGCGGGCGCATGCCGTCGACGACTCCGCCGCCACGTTGCGCCGGGTGGAACGTGACCTGCACGACGGTGCGCAGGCCAGGCTGGTCGCGCTGGCCATGGGCCTCGGCATGGCCAGGGAGAAACTGGGCGAGGGGGCGTCGGAGGACGATGTGGCGAGGGCGCGCCTGCTGGTCGACACGGCGCACCAGGGCGCGAAAGAGGCGATCGCCGAACTGCGTGATCTGGCCCGCGGCATCCACCCGCCCGTGCTGGACAGCGGCCTGCCGGAGGCCCTGTCCGCGCTCGCGGCGCGGAGCGCGGTCCCGGTCGCGCTGACCACGTCGATCCCGCAGCGGCCCACGCCGGCCATCGAGGCCATTGCCTACTTCTGCGCCGCCGAACTGCTCGCCAACGCCGCCAAGCACAGCGCGGCGGCCGAGGTCACAATCGACGCCGCGGAGCAGAGCGGGGTGCTGCGGCTGCGGGTTCTTGATGACGGCCGGGGCGGGGCTGACCCGGGCCGGGGCAGCGGGCTGGCCGGTCTGCGGCAGCGGGTGCGCACCGTGGACGGGCGGATGTCGGTCGACAGCCCGCAAGGCGGGCCGACCCTGGTCACTGTCGAGCTCCCGATGCACGCATGAACGCGCCCAAGGGGCGCGGTGAAGGGGGAATGGGGAGGCGGGCGGGGCCCCGGAGGCGCAAAGCTAGCAGAGCGAGCTGGCCATGCGCGTCGTGATCGCGGAGGATTCCGCTGTCCTGCGGGAAGGCCTTGTTGCCCTGCTCGCCGACCGCGGGCATGAGGTCTGCGCGGCGGTGGCCGACGCGGGTGCCCTGCTCGCTGCGGTGACTCAGCATCGCCCGGACGTGACCGTGGTGGACGTCCGGATGCCGCCCACCTTCACCGACGAGGGGCTGCGGGCCGCCATCGACCTGCGCCGGGACCATCCCGGCACCGGGGTCCTGGTGTTCTCCCAGTACGTGGAGACCCGCTACGCGGCACGGCTGCTGGCGGCGGGCACCGCGGGCGTGGGCTACCTGCTGAAGGACCGGGTGGCGGACGTCGCCGAGTTCGCCGACGCGCTGGCCCGGGTGGCGGCGGGCGGCACCGCGCTGGACCCTGAGGTGGTCAGCCAGCTGCTCGGTGCCAGCCGGCGGGCGCAAGGACTGGCCACGCTGACGGGGCGCGAGCGTGAGGTGCTGGCCCTGATGGCTGAGGGCAGGTCGAACGCGGCGATCGCGGCCGCGCTTGTCGTGTCGGCCGGGGCGGTCGAGAAGCATGTGGCGAGCATCTTCGCCAAGCTGGGGCTGCCGTCCTCACAGAGCGACAACCGCCGCGTGCTCGCGGTGCTCCGCTCGCTCGGGTCCTAGAGCGCGCCCTAATGCCTGCGCCCCGCCCGTGCGCCATGGGATTCTGTCGGGGGACACCGCTACGGTGGCCGGCATGGCTACCACCGAGGACCGCGTGGGGATGTTAGAGATGCGCGTGAAGACGCTGGAGACATGGGCAGGACCGGGTCAGGCCGAGGCCCTGGCTGAGGGCCACCGCGCAATCAGGGCCGACCTGGGCAACCTCAGGGCCGACGTCGGCAACCTCAGGATCGACGTGGGCAAGCTCAGGGTGGACATGGCCAGGGTCCAGAAGACCCAGGAGCGGCATAGCCGTCTGCTCGGCCGACTGACCTCGGACGTGGACATCCTCCAGGGCGACGTGGCCGGGCTCAAGGGCGATGTCGCCGGGCTCAAGGGCGATGTCGCCGGGCTCAGGGCCGATGTGGAGGTCCTCAAGGCGGATGTCGCCGGGCTCAAGGCCGATGTCGCTGAGTTGCGTTCGGACATGGCCGAGGTGAAGGGCACCCTGCAGGAGATCCTCCGGCGGCTCCCGCCCCCCGCTGGCTGAGCCCCTGCGCTCAGGGCAGGGTGAGGATGCGCGGCCCGGCGTCGGTGATGGCGACCGTGTGCTCCACGTGCGCCGCGCGGCTGCCATCCGCGGTATGCAGCGCCCAGCCATCGGCGGCCACCCGGAAGGCGTCGCTGCCGCCGGCCATGAACATCGGCTCGATGGCGAGCGCCATGCCGCTGCGCAGCCGTAGCCCGCGGCCCGGCCTGCCATCGTTGGGGACATGCGGGTCCTCATGCATGTGCCGGCCGATACCATGGCCGCCGAAACCTGACGGGATTCCATAACGCGCGGTGCGGCCCACCCGGCCGACGGCGCTCGAGATGTCGCCGATACGTGCCCCTGGCACGGCGACGGCGATGGCCGCAGTGAGGGCGTCCTGCGCCGAGGCGACCAGCCGCAGGTCCGCCGGCCGGGGCGTGCCCACGATGAAGCTGATGGCCGCGTCGCCGGTCCATCCGGCCAGCTCCGCGCCGCAGTCGATGCTGACCAGGTCACCGTCCCGGAGCCGGTAGTCGTCCGGGATGCCGTGCACGATGACATCGTTGACTGACGCGCAGATCACAGCGGGGAATGGCGTCGGCGCGAATGCCGGGTGGTAGTTCAGGAACGGCGAGTGCGCCCCCGCCTCACGGATGACGGCATGCGCCGCCTCGTCGAGGTCCCGCAGGCTGGCGCCCACGACGGCGCTGTCCCTGCTCGCCGATAGGGCGCGGGCGACCACCCGGCCGGCTTCCCGCATGGCGTCGAGCGCTGAGTCAGATTTGATTTCCACCAATGCCGGTACCCTCCTACGGCTCAGGACTGCTGGACGCGCCGGCGGTAGGCACGGGACTTGGCCCGGGACCCGCAGATGCTCATCGTGCACCAGCGGCCATTGCGGGTAGGGGAACGATCATAGAAGGCCCACTGGCAGTCGCCGGCAGTGCAGGCCTTGAGCCGGGCCCAGGTCCCGTTGGTGGTCGCCGCGGCCGCGATGAGCAGCAGGTGCGCCAGCGCACCCTGAACCCCGGCCGCCGCGGCCACGGCGGTGATGGCGCCCCCGTCGTCTACCGCCAGCCGGACCGGGAGCCCGGCGGCGATGGCCTCGACCGCGGTGGCCGGGCTCTGGGCCGCGCTACCCGCCCCCGGCTTGTCCCCGGTATTACCGGGCGGGCCGGGATGGCCCGCATGCTCGCGCAGGACTCCGCGCAGCGCCTCACGCAGCGCAACGGCATTCGCGAGATCCGCGGTGGAGACCGCGGCCGCGGCGGCGAGGCCGCGCCCGGCCAGCCATCGGCTGAGTCCGTCAGGCGTGGCGAAACTGTCCGTGGCTTCTTCGATGTCTAGCGTGTTGACGAAGGCACGGACCGTCTCAAGCTCGCCCGGTGCCGGGCTCACCTGGAGCTGCCGGTCAGCGGCCGTGGCCTGCTGGATGGTCATCCGCCGCGAGCCTCCTCAGCTATCTCTCGCGTACTGGTGACGCGGGCGTCACCAGTTACTCACGATAGCCGGTTGCGCGGCGCGCGAGAAAACGGTAACGTCAGCGTTACTAGCTAAAGCATATTGATGGTAACGAGCTAGAGAGGCAGCAATGCGCGAGTGGACGGTAATCGGGGTGCCGACCAGCGCCGGAGCGCATCACGCCGGTCAGGAACAGGCGCCGGCCGCACTGCGCGAGGCAGGCCTGATCGAGCGGCTGCGCGAGGCAGGCCTGTCGGTGGCGGACGCCGGCGACCTGCCGGGAGCCACGTTCGCGACGGATCACGATCACCCCAGTGCGCGCAGCCTGGCCGCGGTGGCCCAGGTCGCCAGGCAGGTCGCGGACGCCGTGGCGACCGTGGTCGGGGACGGCCGGCTGCCCCTCGTGGTGGGCGGCGATTGCACCATCACCCTCGGCGTCATCGCCGGGTTCCGGCGGTCACATCCAGAGGTCGGCCTGCTGTACGTCGACGGCGACGCCGACGTGAGCACGCCGGATTCGGCCGGCTCGGGAATCCTGGACGCCATGGGCGTCGCGCACCTGCTCGGTCACGGCGCACCGGAACTCACCAACCTGGCCGGGGCGGCGCCGCTGCTTGAGCCGTACCGGCTGGCCATGGTCGGGGGCGACCCCAGGGAGATAGATCTGACTGGGCGCCAATTCCTGGCCGACGCCGGCGTCAGCTACCAGGAGGGGCCTGCCCTCGCCGCCGACCCGGCCGGCGTCGCCCAGCGCGCCCTGGCCGCGGTGACGGCCCGATCCGAGCCGCTTGTCGTGCATCTCGACGTGGACGTCGTGGACTCCGGGGATCTGCCGCTGGGCAACTTCCCGCACTATGGCTCGGGCGTGCTGCTGGAGCACGTCGTGGCCTGCCTGGGCCCGCTGCTCGCGCACGAGTCAGTCGCAGGCCTGGTGCTCACCGAGGTCAACCCCACCCATGACGGCGACGGCACCCTGATCCGCCGGTACCTGGACGGGCTCATCAGCGCCCTGGCCGGGAGCTGACCAGCGCCCGGCCAGGAGGCTGACCAGCCGCAGGACGGCCCGATTTACTCCTCCTCGGCCCGGCCACCCAGGTGACGGGCGAGGAAACGCTCGGCCGCCGCGTAGAAGCGGAGCCTGTTCTCCGGCTTGGCGAAGCCGTGCCCCTCGTCGGGGAAGAGCAGGTACTCGTGATCGATGCCAGCCTCCCGCAACGCCGCCACGATCTGCTCCGACTCGGCCTGCTTCACCCGCGGGTCGTTGGCTCCCTGCGCGATGAGCAGCGGGATGCGGATGCTGGACACTCGCGACAGGGGAGAGCGGGACCACAGGAACTCCGCGTCCACCGCCGGATCACCGACCCGCCGGTGGAACTGGGCGACCATGGGCGCCCAGTACGGCGGGATCGTCTCGATCAGCGTCTTCAGGTTGGACGGGCCGACGATGTCGACGGCGCACCGGAACAGGTCCGGGGTGAAGGTCGCCCCGGCGAGTGCCGCGTAGCCGCCATAGGAGCCCCCGTAGATCGCGACCCGGGCGGGGTCGGCCCAGCCCTGGCCGACGGCGAAGGCCACCGCGTCCACCAGATCGTCCTGCATCCGCCCGCCCCACTCGCGGTCGCCGGCATTGACGAAGGCCTTGCCGTAACCGGTCGAGCCGCGGAAATTCACCTGGACGGACAGGTAGCCGCGGTTGGCCAGCCACTGCGCCTCGGCGTCGTAACCCCACGCGTCGCGCGCCCACGGGCCGCCGTGCACGTTGAGTACCATCGGCAGCCCGGTGCGCTCGGCTTCGGGCGGGAAGGTCGCATAGCCGTGGATGGTGAGGCCGTCCCGCGAGGTGAACGAGAACGGCTCCATCGGCGCGAGCTCGTAGTGGGACAACTCCGGCTGGTGCTCGAAAAGGAACCGGCCGGAACGTGTCTCCCGGTCGTAGCTGAAGTACGGCACCGCCCCGGCGTCGTTGGTGAACCCGACCAGCCACGTGGCGTCCGCGTTGTCAGCGCCGACGAGCGACGGGTCGCCCGGGTGCAGCGCGCGGATCGCCGCCAGGTCCGGCGCGACCGACGGGTCAAGCACCTGGTACTCCGACCGGTCCTTGAGGAACGTGACAATCTGCGGCTCACGGGTGTCCGGGTGCAGCCGGACACCGGTAACGTCCGCCTCCGGGTCCTCAGCCAGCACTTCGACGTCCCCGCTGGCCAGGTCGATGCGGACCAGCCGGGCGGTGTCCGCGCCTACCGAGCTCTCCGCCAGCAGCGAGGCGCCGTCCTCGCTGAACGCGAGCGGCCCGGTGGTCAGGGCGTCCTCCGCGTCGATGGCCAGCAGCTGCCGCCATTCCTCCGCCGCGCTGTCGCGGACCATGACCACAGCGCCGCCGTCAGGCTGGGGCTGTATCCCGGCCCTGACGACGAGCTGGGCGTCGGCGATCCAGCCGATGAAGCCCGGGTTCTCGACCTCCTTGACCAGCTCGCCGGAGACCAGGTCGACCCGGTAGACGTCGTGCAGCTGCGGGTTGTCCCGGTTCAGCCCGATCAGGATCTCGGTGGGGAACTTCTTCTCGGCCGCGATGATCTGCGTGGCGACCTCGTCGAACGGGGTGAGGTCGCGCCGCTGCATTGTCTCCAAGTCGACATCATGTAGCCGCCAGTTCTCGTCACCGCCGGTGTCCCGCAGGTACAGCACATGCCGGCCGTCGTGGGCCCACGTGAACATGCGGATGCCCCGGTCGGTGTCGTCGGTGACCATCCGGGCCTGCGCCCAGTCCACGCCGTCGGCCCCGGCCGGGGCGACCCAGACGTTCAGCACGCCCTCGTGCGGGGCAATCCAGGCGAGCAAGGTCCCGTCGGGTGAGATGCGGGGGCTGACGCGTTCCGGGTTCCCGAAAAGGACCCGGCGGGGGATAAGTTCGGCCATGCGCCATGCCTACCATGCGCCGGGGCTGCGCAGTACTATCTGCGGGGTGCTGCGACCTTCCCCGGGCCCCCCAACGTGACCGGGGGAGTGGCGCGGGACGCCCTCGTCATCCGGCAGGGCCACGTGCTGACCATGGACCCCCAGCTAGGCGACATTCCCGGTGCTGACGTGCACGTTGACGGCGGCCGCATCGTAGCCGTCGCCCCTGGCCTACATGTGCCAGGGGCCCGGGTGCTGGATGCCCGCGGGATGATCGTGGCACCAGGCCTCGTGGACACCCACTGGCACATGTGAAGCACCCTGCTCCGCAGCATGTCGGGAGATGCGCCGAAACCGGGCTACTTCCGCGTCTCCGTCGAGCTGGGATGCGCGTTCGGCCCGGATGACATCTACCAGGGCACCCGGCTGGCCTGCGCCGAAGCGATCGGCTCGGGCCTCACCACGGTGCACGACTGGTGCCACAACGTCCGCGGCCAGGCTCAGGCCGAAGCCAGCCTGCGGGCCCTCGCCGAATCGGGGCTGCGCGGGCGGTTTTCCTACGGTTACGCTGCGGGGCACGCGAACGACGTGCCGATGGACCTGGGCGGCCTGGCCCGGCTGCACCGGGACTGGGACTCCCGCGACGGCCGGCTCTCGCTGGGCATGGCCTGGCGCGACGCCGGCGGAGATCGCACAGCTCGCGGAGGCGGGCGCCACGGTCAGCGTCTCACCGTTCCGCGAGATGCTGATCGGTTACGGCCTGCCGCGGACCGGGGACTTCCTGGCCGCGGGATTCCTACCGGCCTGTCTGTCGATACGACGGTGCTCAGCGGTAACGCCGACATGTTCGCGATCATGAAGGTGGCGCAGGGGATCGCGAACGCGCGGGCTCAGGCCGAGTTCGCGCTGACCGCCCGCCGCGTACTGGAGCTCGCCACCATCGAGGGCGCCCGGTCGCTGGGCCTGGCGGGCGAGATTGGCTCGCTGACCCCGGGAAAGCGGGCCGACCTGATCCTGGTGGAAACCGGGAGCCCCAACCTCGGCGTCTTCACCGACCCGGCGCACATGCTGGTCACCGCGGCGCAGCCAGCCAACGTGGACACGGTGATCGTGGACGGGCAGATCCTGAAACGCAGCGGCGCGGCGACCATGCTCGATCCGGTGCAGATCAGCAACGAGGCCCGGACCGCCCTGGCCGGCGTCCGGGCCAGGGCCGCCAGCGCCACCCGGCAGGCTCAGTAGCCCGGTGGCGGCGTCGGCGCTGCTGAGTAGGTCGGAGTCGCTGATGGCGTCGGCGCCACCGAGTGCGTCGGGGCCGGTGACGGCGTTACCGGGTGCGTCGGCGGCGGCGAGGACGCGACCACGAGCGTCGGGCTCGGCGCAGACGTCGGCCTGACCGGGAGCGCCGCCGCTGGTGTGGCCGGGTGGCGCGTGGGCGGCGGCACAGTGACCTGCTGCTGCGCCGTCGGTGTGGCCGTAACCGGATGCGCCTTAGCCGGTGTCGAGGAACTCGCGGACCCGTGAGTGGGCGGGCTGGCCATAATGACTGCGGCCGTTATCGCGGTCAGGGCCAGGACGCTGGCTCCGGAGAGCGTGGCCAGGACGGCACGGCGGTGCCCCCCGCTGCGGGCCGGGGCGGGGACGTCCCTCTCCTCGGTAGGCATGTCCGCTGCGGCCACGGCGGACATGCCTACGATCGGAGGGTGGGGCGACAGGATTGCCCCGGGGCCGGAGTCATACGGCGCGACGCCGAACGCCACCCGCAGCGCGTCGGCGAACTCCCGGCAGCTGGCGTACCGCTGCGCCGGGGCCTTGGCCAGCGCCCGCGCGAAGACCTGGTCGGCGGCGGGCGGCAGGTCCGGCCGCTGGGAGGTCACCAGCGGCGGAGGCT
>JAWWPY010000303.1:0-3774 GCA_033854735.1 Streptosporangiaceae bacterium
CTCTGCCTGTGCGCGATCAAGGACGCGTGCTCCGGGCGGATCGTGGGCTACTCAATGGACTCCCGGATGAAATCAGCGCTGGCGGTCGCAGCCTTGCGCGACACAATCGCGCTGCGCGCCCCGGCCGGAACCGTGGTCCATTCCGACCGCGGCGGTCAGTTCCGGTACCGCGCCTACGTGCGGACCCTGGCCAGCAACGGCCTGACCGGATCCATGGGGCGGGCCGGGGCATGCGGCGACAATGCGGCCATGGAATCGTTCTTCGCCCTGCTCCAGAAGAACGTCCTGGACCGGCGCCGCTGGGAAATCCGTGACCAGCTCCGCCTGGCCATCATCACCTGGATCGAGCGCACCTACCACCGCCGCCGGCGGCAACGCCGACTCGGCAAACTGACCCCATCGAATACGAGATGCTCTTCACTGAGGTCGCACTAAATTTAGCGGCCTGACCCACCCAACCGGTGAGTCAACTCAAGCCGGGGCAGTCCCCTGCTTGCCCGATGGAAGGCAGATATGCCAACCAGGCGCTGTTCGCTGATCGTGGCTCGACTCTTGGGGCATGGGTAACGGTCAGCGTCGTCAAGCAGTTTGAGGCCCGGGCCGGGGCCGGCTGACTGTCTCGCCGAACCATCGGGCGAGCGCGGCCCGCAGGGCCGCGGCGTCGGGGTCTGGGGCCTCGGACTCCCAGGCGACGTAGCAGTCCGGCCGCAGCAGCATCCCGGTGGCCTTGGTGTCGCCGCTGCGCCCGGTCACCACGTCAACCCGGTCCCGCCATGGCGCGGCCACCTCGGCAAGGCTGCTGTTGCTGGTGAGGTCGAGCAGCAGCGGGCGGGCACCGCGGGTCAGGTCGGCCAGGCGCCGCCCGTCCACGGTGAGGTCCGGCCCCCACCCGCCCGCGTTGGCGTACCTGATCTCCGCGCCCGAGATCAGATCGGCGATGCGCTGGACGGTGGTCCGGTCGCGTAGCATCTCGCCGAACAGCGTGCGCAGCGTGGTTACTTCCGGACCGGGGCCGACCAGCACGCTTTGGGCCGTCGTGTGCATGGTGACCCGTTCACCGGCCGGCCGGCGTTCGGACTCGTATGTGTCCAGCAACCCGGGCGGCGCCCATCCACCGATCTGCGCGGCCAGCTTCCAAGCCAGGTTGATCGAGTCCTGCAAGCCCAGGTTCAGGCCATTGCCGCCGATGGCCGAGTGCACGTGCGCCGCATCGCCGACCAGGAGCACCCGCTCAGCCCGGAACCGCTCAGCCAGTCTGGTGTTACCGCCGGCGATCCGGCGCAACATCCCCGGTGTCTCCAGTTCCTCGATCGGCGCGTCCGCACCCACCACCCGCCGGAACGCGGCATGCAACTCGCCGAAGCTCATCGGCTCGCGCTCGTCGACATCGGCGTGTTCGGAAACGTGCAGCGTCACCCGCCCGTCCGGGAACGGCGCGAACGACACCATCCCGTGCTCGGTCCGGGAAGGCACGAACGGCGGGATCACTCCGTGGCCGGGCACGATCAGGCCGCCCGTGGCCGGGTCACGGAACTCCTCGCGCACCCAGACATCGCCGCCCCGGCTGACCGTACGGTCGCTGGTGATCCCGCGAAATCCGATGCCGGCCAGCTTGCGGGTCAGGCTGTGCCCGCCGTCCGCACCGACCAGGTAACGGGTGCGCAGTGTGGTGCGCCCGGCCGGTGCGTCGATCTGCAGGGTGACCGAGTCGTCCTGCTGCGACAACCCGACCACTTCGTGGCCGCGGCGAATATCGGCGCCCAGCTCAGCTGCCCGCTCGGCCAGCACCTCCTCCAGCTTCCGCTGCGGCACCAGCAGCATGTAGACCGGGTTGTCGGCCAACTCGCCGAACGGCAGCGGGAACGCGGCAAACATGAACTGCGGCACCGGGCGTGGAGGGCCGGCCGCCCCGCTCAGCCGCTCGAACAGCCCTCGCCGGTCCAGCATCCTGACGATCTGCCCAACTAGCCCGTTGGCCCGCGGCTCCGTACGCGGTGCGGTGAGCTTCTCCAGCACGATCGGGCGGATCCCGGCCAGTGCTAGCTCGCAAGCCAGCATCAGGCCGTTCGGTCCGCCGCCGACGATGACGGCATCTTCCATGACAGGGCCCCGATTCTCGGATAGGAGGTATCGCCCGCCGTGCAGCGGCGGGTCGATGAGGACTGGTGGATCAGCCGCCGGGCTCAGGTCAGCCCGGCGGTGAGCTGGGTCAGTGCCTGGCCCGCCCCTCGCCGGCTGACCTGCCGCTCCCAGGCCACCAAGACCGCCAGCAACAGGACACCGGCGGCGATGGCGGCCAGCGCCGCCGGGCTGCCCCAGCCGTCCTGCCCTGCCCTGATGAACCCGTAGGTCAGCCCGGTCAGCCCGAAGCTGGAGAGCAGCACCCCGGGCAGATCGAGCCTGGGACGCTGCCTGGCGCGGGACTCCGGCATCAGCGCGGCGACGGCAATCAGCGCGAGCACCACCACCGGCACGTTGATCAAGAACACCGAACCCCACCAGAAATTGTCCAGCAGCCACCCGCCCAGCAGCGGGCCCACCGGGTAACCGAGGAACGTCGCGCCCATGATCACCGCGATTGCCCTCGGCCGCTCGGCCTCGGTGAAGAACACCGGCAAGATCGACAGCGACAACGGCAAGATTGCGGCGGCGCCGAGCCCCAGGAACGCCCGGGCCGCGTCAGCGCGCCAGAGGAGCCCGCGTAGGCGCACGCGGCTGAGCTGGCGCCGAACAGCGTCAGCGCGGCCAGCAGGACCTTCTTGCGGCCGAAGCGGTCGCCGAGCAGCCCCGCGGGCAGCAGCGCCGCGGCCAGGACCAGGCTGTAGGCGCTAGCGAACCACTGCAGGTCCCCCGTGGAGGCGTCCAGGTCGCGCGCGAGCACGGGCAGTGCCAGGTTCAGCACCGTCAGATCCAGCCCGACCACCAGCACGCACGCCGCGACCGCGATCAGCGCCCACCGCCGCGCCCCAGCCGGTATCACGGCCATCATCTTTATCAACTCCACCCTAGAAACGAAACCGTTTCGTACCCTACTACACGCGGATGCCCCAGGTAAGGCCCCCGGGATCGTGCCGAGGGCCAACCCACCCGGCTCACTCCACGCAGTGCCGCACCCGCGCCGGTGATCCGGGCCGCCGCCCTGTGAGCTAGGAACCCTGGCGCTGCCCGCAAGGCCCTCAGGGGCTGTTCCACAGGGCACGCCCGCGGGCCTTCGCCTGGATCGGTGAGATGCCACAGACCACCGGGGGTGGCGTTGCCCAATCAACTCGCTCGCCTGCCACAGCACTGGCGCACCGGGCACACCATGACCATGCACATAGCGGCAGCCATGATCCGCAGGCAGCAGCAGCCGACAAACAGCCGCCAGGCCGCGCGGCACGCTTTGCCCGACGATCCTGCGACTGGCGCCCGGCAACGCCCGAGCCGCGGCGGCCCACCAGCTCCGCATCGATCATCCTCCGGCGCCCGGCCACGCGGGCAGGCTTCGCTGACGTGGCCGCCGATCAGCACGTACAGTGCCCTCAGGACGGGTTTGGTTCTGCAGCCACGACACCATCTGCGCACGGATGGAACGAAAAGCCTCGAACTATGCGAAAAGCGATGCCCACAGGCAGGAGCGGGCCCGAAGCCCCCGCCCCGCGCCGGCCACCGCGCCGGCTCGACGCATCCAGGGACACTGCCATCTTCCGCGCCGCGCTCGATGGCCTGACCGATGTCGGCTACGACCGGCTCACGATGGATGAGATCGCAAGCCGCGCCCACGCGAGCAAGGCA
>JAWWPY010000304.1:0-36895 GCA_033854735.1 Streptosporangiaceae bacterium
GAGCATGGCCGCGCCCTTGGCCATGCCGCCGACCGTGTAGCCGGCCGCCCGGTGAAAGGCGATCTTGGAGACGGTGTCGGTGGTCCTGATCGCGTCCGCGGCGGTCGTCCCGCCGCTGCGCGAAGCGTCGGCCAGGGCCGCGTCCAGCCCGGCGTCGAGCAGGTCCATTGGCAGCCGCTCGCCGATGAGCCCGGTCGAGCAGACCGCGATCTCGCCGGCCGAGTCGCCGAGCGCGGCGGCCAGCCGCTCGGCGCTGTGGTGGGTGTCGGTGAAGCCGTCCGGCCCGGTGCACGCGTTGGCCCCGCCGGAGTTGAGCAGGACGGCCCGCACCCGCCCGCCGCGGACAACCTGCTCAGTCCAGAGCACTGGCGCGGCCTTGACCCGGTTGCTGGTGAACACCGCGGCCGCGGCACGGGACGGCCCGTCGTTCAGCACCACGGCCACGTCCCGCTCACCGGAGGCCTTGAGGCCCGCGGCGACACCCGCCGCGCGGAAGCCGAGCGGCGCGGTGACGCTCATGCCCCGGCTCCAGGAGTGGCTCTTCCATGATCACGGAATATTTCTGTCACATACGACCAGAAATATTCCGTGATCATGGAGGTGTCACGCTCATCACCGGGCCCCGGGGACGGCGGCGGCGCGGTGCGGGCGGGGTTGGGTGTCATGGGGCGACTCCGTGGACGGTCAGCCCGGCGCTCTCCGGCAGCCCGAGCATCAGGTTGGCGATCTGGACGGCCTGCCCGGCCGCCCCCTTGACCAGGTTGTCCAGGGCGGCGATCACCACGGCGCGCCCGGAATGAGCGTCCGCCACCGCCTGGAGATGAACGGCGTTCGATCCGGTGGCCGCGGCCGTGCTGGGCCAGCGGCCCTCGGGCAGCACAAAAATGAACGGCTCGTCGGCGTACGCGCTGACCAGGGCCTGACGGGGAGAGGGGGCTGGCGCGCCGCCCCCGCCTGCGGCCAGCCGCGCCGTGCAGGTGGCGAGGATCCCGCGGGGCATCGGCGCGAGCATCGGCGTGAACGAGATGACCGGCCGCCGGCCCGATGCCTCGCCGAGCGCTTGCTCGATCTCCGGGGTGTGCCGGTGCACGCCGCCGACCTGGTAGGGCGAAACAGCGCCCATCACTTCGCTGGCCAGCAGCGACTGGGTCGGCGTCCGGCCGGCGCCGGAGGTGCCAGAGGCCGAGACGATGACCACGTCGCCCGGCTCCACCACACCGCTGGCCAGGAGGGGCATGAGCGCCAGGATGGCCGCCGTGGCATGACAACCCGGTGCCGCCACCCGGGTGGCCGCCCCGATCCGCTGGCGGGCGCCGGGAAGCTCGGGCAGACCGTAGACCCATCGTTCGTTGTGTGGGCCTTGGTAGTAGTTCTTCCAATCGCCTGGGTCGGCGAGGCGGAAGCTGGCGCTGAGGTCGATGATCGGCTGGCTGGCCGGGAGGGCCGCCGCGAGCGCGGCGGACTGCTCGTGCGGGAGCGCGAGGAAGACCAGGTCAGCTGCGGCCAGGTGACCTGGGTCAGCATGCTCGAAGGTCCGGCCGGCCAGGTCGGCGAGATGCGGATGGACGTCTGTCACTGCGGCGCCCGCACTGGCTCCCGCAGTGACCGGGCCGAGTTCCAGATCGGAATGTTCGGAGATCAGGCGCAGGAGTTCACCTCCCGCATACCCGCTCGCGCCCGCGACGGCGACCCGGACTCCCACGCACCCTCCTGCACCTGGCCCTATTGCAAGAGTATGCGCGACGGTGACTATTTATGCAAACCTGCGCGGCCGGCGGGGCCCGCTGGCCCCCAGGTCCGGCATCGGCGCACATCGGGCCCGCCTGGGATGCGCCAGACAAGGGGAGCCGGTGTCGGCAGAGTGCCCATGCCACGGCATGATGAGGTCCGCGGAAAGGAGACCCCCCCTATGCGCCGATGCCGCCTCTGGCCTGCCGGAGCGGCCGTTCCCGCGCTGGCGCTCGCCCTCGTTGGCTGTGGCGCGACCGGGTCCGGCGCGTCCGCCCCCTCTCCCGCGGCCCGGCCGTGCGGTGCCGGGCGGACGGCCGCCAACGTGCGTGTTCTGGTCGAGGTCAGCCGCGGCGCCGTGACCTGCGCGACCGCGCTGCACGTGGAGCAGGCCTACGCGACCGCCCTGGCCGCGGGCAAGGCCCCAGGAAACGGCGGCGGCGGGCCGGTCTCGGTCAGCGGCTGGGTGTGCATCGGGTTCGACACGCCCCAGGTCCTGCGCACCGGGCAGACGTCGAAATGCACCAAGGACAGCTCGGAGATCCTGGCTGTCCTGCCGTCGCCGTCCTGAGCGGCAGGCCGGCCGGAGGAGAGCCCGGTCACTAGCTTGACTTTCCGGGCTAGGAACGCATCCGGTTGGTCTCGGGGGCGGGCGCGACCGCCTCGGCGTCGGTGATCACGCACACTCGGTCGCGGCCACCGCTCTTGGCCCGGTACAGCGCGGTGTCGGCCGCCGCGAGCAGGTCGGTGAGCTGGCTGCCGGTCGTCCGGTCCCAGGTGCTGCCCAGCGCGGCGACCCCGATGGAGACCTTCACCCGAATAGGCTCCGTGCCTGGATCGTCACCCGCGGCGATGGGCATCTCAGCAATATGAGCCCGCATGCGGTCGGCAATGCGCTGTGCGTCTGCCGCCCCAGTCTGCGGGAGCAGCAGGGCAAACTCCTCGCCGCCGAACCGCCCGGCCAGGTCGTAGTCCCGCAGGAAAATCTTGAAGGTACGCGAGATAGCGCGGAGCGCCTTGTCCCCCACCAGGTGGCCGTGCGCGTCGTTAACCGCCTTGAAGTGATCAAGGTCGATCAGCATCAAGGCGAGCGGCGTCCGGGTGCGTACCGCCCGAGCGACCTCGGAGGCCGCCTCACGCTCCCAGGTGCCCGCGTTCAGCAGCCCGGTCTTGGAATCGATCCGGGATGCGTTGAGCAACTGAGCGTGCCGGACAGAACGCTGCAGCACGGTAACCAGCGGCAGCGCGAAGACGATCGTGAGCGGGCTGATGGCTATGCCGAGCGTGACCAGGACGGCCACACATATCTCGGCCACATCGTTATGCATCCGCTCGCGAGCCAGGATCAGGTCGCGCACCCGGGCACCCGGGTCGGAGCCTTTGACAGCCGGCAGCACAAGCGCCTGATTAACTGCCCACTGGAATACTGCGGTGGCCGCCACGGCCAGTATCCAGACGGCCGCATGGGTCTGGGGCCCGGCGAGCGGGCCGGAGGCGCTGCCGGTGACATCGTGGAAGGCGGTGGAGGCGAGGCCGTACGAGAGCCCCACTGCTGCCGCGGTAAAAACCCGCCGGTGAACGGCTATGCGCCGGATCCGCAACTGGGTCAGAGCAAACTGCAGAAGAGGCACAATCAGCGCGTAGAGGGGCGGGAGCAGTATCGCGACCGGCAGCTCCCACACCATGAATACGTCCTTGATGACGCCGGCGTTCTCCCCCTCGCGCCTGGTAAGTTCCACCGTCGCGGCGATGCATAGCGACAACAGCCCAAGCAGCAGCACCTCGTGAGCGGTGACCTCCGGTGCCCTGGCGGCCACCACAACGGCGGCCACGTAGAGAGTGGTCACAGACGCGATGAAGACGATGAGCCAGCGCCGCAGTTCCCAGATCGGCCAGGCCCTGGCAGGCTGAAGCCCGGCCTGCAGACGTTTGCAGACGCCGGCTCGCATCAGCTTCTCCTTGGGGGCGATCAGCGATTCTGGCAGGACGGACAGTAGCGGGGTGTAAGAGCATTGCCCCGTATTGTCACAGACCTGGTGTGCCCCCTGTCAAGCCCCCGTTACTCACTGATACCAAATTCCGCATTTAACTAGACTTTTGTGACTCAAGGCTACTAAGTGGTCGTCAGGGCCCTTGAGCCCGAACTTGGCCCTATCTGCACACTCCAGCCCCAGCCCACGGCGGTCATGGGACCGTGATGCGTGTTAAAAGCACGCACCAGCCTCCACCGCCCCGACCAGTCCCGCACAGCATGAAAGGAGCACAGCTATGACCAACACCGGCTGGGGCAAGTGACCCCACCCCACCAGAGCCCTCGGCACCGCAGGAAAGGAGCACGGCCATGACCAACACCGGCTGGGGCAAGTGACCCCACCCCACCAGAGCCCTCGGCACCGCAGGAAAGGAGCACGGCCATGACCAACACCGGCTGGGGCAAGTGACCCCACCCCACCAGACCGATCCCCGACAGCCAGCGACGGTGCGGCCGCTCTATCGGCCTCCATGGCTCGCATCGCAGCAGTGATCGGTTAGCGCGAGCGAGCCCGGATGCGGCCCGTCGTGATCACGACCGCGGTCATCACGCCCAGAACGCCAGTGGCGGCGATGACCACCGCGGGCGTGTAATGCTGGGCGGCTGCGCCGGCCAGGATCATCGCGATGCCCTGGCCGAGGCTCATTCCTCCTTGCGCGATGCCAAAAGCCTGGCTGCGCTGCCTAGGGGGTGTTGCGCTCACAAACTCAGAATTGGCGGCCAGCTGGTAGCAGTCGAAGAGACCGCTCGCAGTCAGGATCACGAGTGCCCCGGCCAGGGCCGGGCCGAAGGCGAACAGGATTAGAGCGGCACAGCTCGCCACGGCCAGGGGACTCATCCAGCGCAGCCGTCGGGCGGGATCGACAAAGCGGCTGAACCCCACTGCGCCGAATGAGGCGCCAAGCGCCCCCGCAGCCAGGATGAAGCCGACTGCGATGGCTCCGCCGCCGAGCGACTGCCCCAGCGGCGCCGCTACTGCCTCCGGCACGTTGTAGAACGCAGCAAGCCAGCCCAGGAGCATCGGCGTACGAAGTCTCGGATCGCCGAACACCAGCCGAACTCCGGCCGTGACATCCGATATGGAAACAATCTTCCCGTGGAACCCGTCTCGCCCGGCCGGCCGGGCGTGCACCCGCAGGCGCACGATGAGTGCTGACATGACGAAGGTGGCGGAGTCCACGACGAGGGACGCCCGGACGCCGAAAAAGCCGACTAACGCCCCGCCGAGAGCGAAGCCGACGGCCTGCGCGAACTGAAGGGTGGTCAGCGTGACCGCGGTGCCCAGCACGTAGTGATCACCGGAAAGAATCTCCGGATACAGAGCCGCGCGCGCTGAGGTGAACGGCGCGCTGATCAGAGTGACCAGGAAGAGCAGCCCCACCAGCACCCCGAGCGGCACCCCGGGCAACGCCATCAGCCCGACCAGCACCGCCCGGCTCAGGTCACAGCCGATCATCACCTGCCTGCGAGGCAGGACGTCCGCGAGACCGGACAGGACCAGGCCGCCCACGAAGGTGGGCACCACACTCGCGGCGAATGTGACCGCTGCCAGCAGCGGTGAGTGAGTCCGGCTATAGACCAGCACAGTAAGCGCCACCCTCGCCAGCTGGTCTCCGGCCACCGACAGAGCCTGGGCCATCCACAGGGCCCGGAATTCGCCGACAGCGAAGATCTCGGTGAAGGTGGCCCGGGGCCCGGGAGCTGGCTGGGCCCCCGGAACGCGCGGTGGGTCCCCCGACGCTATGGCATCCCGGTCGATGACGTGGTTCCTTCCTAGGGACGTGCTTCCTGCTCCGGCAAGGAGTGGTGCCAACCCGTCTCACAGGCACGACGACCCAACGCCGCGTCGGTCGCGCCGTGTCAACCTACAGAAACTTCGGGTGCCCACGCTATCGCCGCCAGACGGCCCCCCCGGGAGACGGTCACGCGGAGCGGCTCTACGGGCTGATCCCGCGGCGCTCCGGTCAAGGAAAAGTGTCGGTGGGGTGGGTCAGGGTGACAGCCATGACCGACAGGAGGCACCATGGCAGTCATGAGCGTCACCGGGACCTGGCCACCGCCGGGTCAGGCCTTCACCGTCGCCGACCTGGACCGGATGCCCGATGACGGCCGGCGGTACGAGCTGGTGGACGGGGTGCTCCTGGTGAGCCCGCGGCCGGTCATGGCGCACCAGTGGGTCGCGGCCTCACTTCGAGATCAACTGCAAAGGGCGTGCCCAAACGACGTGGTGGCAGTGCTGGAACCGGCCATGCAGCTGGCTGTGGACACCGAGTTCGACCCGGACATCGTCGTCGTCCGTGACGAGGTTCTGGGCGCGGCGAAGGTCACCGAGCCACCGCTGCTCGTGGTGGAGGTCCAGTCGCCGAGCACGGCCCTGATCGACCTCAACGTGAAGAAGGCGGCATACGAGCGGTTCGGCATAGACGCGTACTGGATCGTCGTACCCGATCCGGCCGAGCCGAGCCTGACGGCCTTTGAACTCACTGAAGGCCGCTACGAACTCGCCGCCAAGGTCACCGGCGACGATGTGTTCTCCGCACAGCGGCCGTTCGCGGTCGAGGTGCGGCCGTCAGACCTGGTGGCCCGGCTGCGGCGCGCCGAACCGCCGCAGGACCAGGCCACCTGACTGCCCCGGTCAGGATCCGCCACGCAGGACCGCACCGACCCGGCGGGCGGCTTCCGCGACCGCAGCGTCCCGGGCGGCGGTGGTCTCCTCGGCGGTGAGCGTCCGGTCCGGGGCGCGGAACCGCAGCGTGTACGCCAGCGACTTGCGTCCCTCACCGGCCTGCGCACCCGTGTAGACGTCGAAAAGCCGGACTTCCTCCAGCAGATCAGGCTGGTCACTGCCGACCACCCCGGCGACCAGGGCCGCCTCGACGTCAGCGGCCGGCACCGTCTCCGGCACGACCAGCGCGACATCCTGGGTGGCCACCGGATACGGGGAGATCACCGGCGCCTGGGCGGGGCCCAGCAGCGCGGCCGCCGTCTCGATCACGGTCAGGTCGAGTTCCATCGCGCAGGTGCGCGGGGCCAGGTCGAACGCGGCCGTCACCCGGGGATGCAGCTCGCCCGCGTGCCCGGCCAGCCGCTGCGGGCCGTCGGCCGCCTGCACGAACAGGGCCGCACACCGGCCGGGATGCCAGGGCTCGTGCTGGTCGGACCGCACCTCGAAGGGGACGCCGCTGACTCGCAGGACCTCCCGGGCCGCCTCGATGATGTCCGGCCAGCCGGCCAGCCGGCCCGGGCCCCACCAGCCCGGCAGCTCGCGGTCACCGGCCAGCACCGCCGCCACCCGCAGCGGCTGATCCGGCAACGCGGCCTCCAGACTGGCCACCTCCTGCTCGGTGGGTCCCCGGTCCACCCGCAGGATAGGCGCCACCTGCGGGCTCCCCGGACGCGGCCGGAAGACCAGGCCCATCTCGAACAGTGCGACATCGCTGAAACCGCGCCCGGCGTTGCGGGCCAGCACCCGCAGGAGGCCCGGCAGCAGCGTAGTGCGCAGCAGCGGCTCGTCGTCGCTGAGCGGGTTGGCCACCGCCAGCGCCCGGCGCCGGGGGTCGTCCGCGGGGAGCAGCAGGCGGTCGTGATCGGCAGCGGACCCGAACGGCTGGCTCAGCACCTCGACGTACCCCGCGTCGGCTAGCGCACGGCCGGTCGCGCGACGACGCCGCTGCTCCGCGGTCAGCCCGCGGCCCGCCGCCGCCCGCGGCATCCGGACGGGGATGTTCTCATACCCCTCCAGCCGGATGACCTCCTCCGCGAGGTCCCTCGGGTACAGCAGGTCCGGCCGCCAGGACGGCGGCACTACGGTCAGCGCCAGCTGGCGGCCCGCGCCGTCGCCCTGGTCCGGCCGGGCGTCCGCGACGGGGACGGCCACCGTGCACCCAACGTCCCCCAGCCGGCGTACGACGGTGTCGCTGCCGTAGGCCAGGCCTGCTACCTGGTCCGGGTAGTCGGCAGCCATGGTGATCGACACTCGCGGCACCTCGACGGACGCGTGGGTGCAGCCCGGCACGGCGGTCCCGCCGCCGAGAGAGGCAAGCAGGGACACCGCCTTGGCCGACGCGCGGAGCGGGAGTTCCCGGTCCACACCCCGCTCGAACCGGTAGGACGCCTCGCTGAACAGCTTGTGCCGCCGGCTCATCCGGGCCGTACCGCGCGGGTCGAAGTGCGCGGCCTCGATGACCAGGTCGCGCGATCGCGCCGAGATCTCGGTGGCCAGGCCACCCATGGTGCCCGCCATCGAGATGGGACCGGAGGAATCGGTGATGAGGATGTCCTCCGGGTCGAGCTGGCGGACGACGTGATCCAGGGTTTCCAGGCGCTCACCGGGCCGGGCCCGGCGGACCACGATCGGCCCGCTCAGCTTGTCCCGGTCGAACGCGTGCAGTGGCTGGCCGAGCTCCAGCATCAAGTAGTTGGTGATGTCCACGGCCAGCGACACGCCGCGCATCCCGGAGCGGGCCAGCCGCACCCGCATCCACAGCGGGGTGGCTGCGTCCGGGTCGAACCCGCGCACCTCACGGAGCACGAACCGGTCGCACGCCGAGGGGTCCCCGATGCTCGCGGGGTAGACCTCCGCCGAGACGGCCGCGACGTCGTCGGGCAGCCCCGCGTCGGCCGGGTCGGCGAAACTGGTCCCGTAGGCGGTGGCCAGTTCCCGGGCCACGCCGCGGATGGACAGGGCGTAGCCACGGTCCGGGGTCACCGCGATGTCGAGCACATGGTCGGCCAGCCCGGCGTAGGCCACGAAGTCAGCACCGAGCGGCGCGTCCGGGGCCAGCACCAGGATGCCGGAATGGTCATCACCGATGGCCAGTTCGGCGGCCGAACAGATCATTCCCTCCGACATCCGCCCGTAGGCCTTCTTCGCGCTGATCTCGAAGCCGCCCGGCAGGCTAGCGCCTGGCCGCGCCAGCGGCACCCGGTCGCCGACCGTGAAATTGACGGCCCCGCAGATCACGCTGCGCGGCTCGCCGTCGCCGGTGGACACCTGGCAGTACCTGACCGGCTTCTTGAACCCGGCCAGCTCCTCGATCCCGGTGACCTCGGCCACCAGCACGCCGCGGATATCGTGGCCGACCTGCTCGACGGTCTCGACCTCGAGGCCCGCCGCGGTGAGCCGCCGGGCGATCTCGTCGGGCGTAACAGCGGGCGCTGCCTCATCAAGGCCGGCCGCGGCCAGCAGCCAGGACAGTGGAACCCGCATCAGGCCTCCCTCCCGAGCGCCCGGCTGAACCGGACATCGCCATCCAGGGTGTCCCTGATGTCGGTCACCCCGTGCCTGATCATCAGGGTCCGCTCGATGCCCAGGCCGAAGGCGAATCCGCTGTAGCGGTCGGGGTCGATCCCGCAGGCGACCAGGACCCGCGGGTTGACCATGCCGCAGCCGGCCAGCTCAATCCAGCCCATGGACCGGCACACCCGGCATGGCTCCCCGCCCGGCCGCGCCGAGGCGCCCCGGCAGATATGGCACTCCATGGACACATCCGCAGATGGCTCGGTGAACGGGAAGAAGTCGGGCCGCAGCCTGGTGCGCAGCCCCTCGCCGAACATCGCGTCCACGAACGCGCGGATCGCACCGCGCAGGTCGGCCATGGTCAGGCCCTCATCCACGGCGAGGCACTCGATCTGGTGGAAGACCGGGCTGTGCGTGGCGTCCAGCGCGTCGCTGCGGAAGCACCGGCCCGGGCTGACCACGTACAGCGGCAGCGGCCGGGTGAGCATGGCCCGGATCTGCACCGGCGAGGTGTGGGTGCGCAACACCATGCCCGAGGACGCGGATCCGTCCGGCCCGGCCACGAAGAGGGTGTCCTGCATCTCCCGGGCCGGATGGTCGGGCGGGAAGTTGAGCGCGTCGAAGTTGTACCATTCCGCCTCGACCTCGGGTCCTTCGGCGATCTCGTAACCCATGGCGACGAACACGTCGGCCAGCCGCTCGCCGACCGTGGTCACCGGGTGCCGGGCGCCAGGCGGTACCCGGTCCCAGGGCAGGGTGACGTCCACCGCCTCCTCGATGAGGACGCGCTGATCCCGCTGTGCTTCCAGCTCGGCCTGGCGTGCGGTGAGGGCCTGGCCGACTTCGCGCCGCGCCGCGCCGACCCGCTTGCCCGCCTCGGCGCGTGCCTCCGGGGGCAGGGCGCCGATCTCGGCGCTGGCCAGGGCCAGTGGCGACCGGTCGCCGACGTGCGCCAGCCGGGCGGCCTTCAGCTCATCGAGCGTCCGCGCGGCCGCTATGGCGGCCAGCGCCTCGCTGGCCGCCTTGGACACTTCATCGGGAGACAGCATCGCCACCTCCACGGGATCGTAATGTTTGTTCGGAGCTGACATCGAGTTCTGCTTTCCTGCGGGCACGAAGGTTTGAAGGAAGGGTCTGCGGAGGCTGCGGCCCACCATCATGCCGAACGATTGGTGCCGACGGGTCACCAGCGCCGCTTTCTGGGCCGCCCGCCCGGGCGGCCTGCCGGCTACCGGCCGGGCCAGGGGCGTGTGGCCCCGGCACCGCCCGGCTTACCCGAAGTCAGGCCCGCCAGCGGGCATGATAAATCGGAACTCGGCCCCGCCGCCGGGTGCTCGCTGCACAGTGATCGTGCCGCCGTGCGCCTCGACCAGGCCCTTCACGATGTACAGGCCGAGGCCTGCGCCACCGCGGCGCTTGGCCCGCCAGAACTGCCGGAATATCCGCGGCACGAGTTCCGGGGCGACGCCATCGCCCTCGTCGCGGACGGCCACCGCCACAGACCCCGCCTCGGCTGACCCCAGGGTGGCCACTGACCCGTCCGGGCGGCTGGCGGCCCGGGCGCCGGCGGTCTCGACTGGCTGTACCACAACCGTCACGGTACCAGCGCCGTGCCGGACCGCGTTCTCGACGAGGTTCCCGAGAATCTGGTCCACCTTGTCCGCGTCCAGCCACGTCTCCGGCAGATCCGCCGGGGCCTCGATCCGGAAGCGGTCCGGGGAGTCGCCCGCCGCGACCCGCCCGGCGACAATCTTCTCGGCCCGCTCGGGAATGTCCACCAGTTGGCGGCGGACCTCGATCCGGCCCGCCTCGATCCGGGACACGTCCAAGAGCTCAGTGATCAGCCTGGTCACCCGGTCGGCGTCGGCGTTGACCGTTTCCAGCATGACCCGTTTCTGGTCATCAGTGAACCGTGTCCACTTGGCCAGGAGCGTCGCGGTAAAGCCTTTGACACTGGTCAGTGGCGAGCGAAGTTCGTGGGCGACGGTCGAGACCAGATCGGCACGACGGCGCTCGATCCGCGCGCGCTGCTGCGCTCCGCGGAGGGTAATCACGATGCGCTGCACGGCGCCTGGGTCGCCCAGCCGCCCGGCACCGAAGTCGCGGCACCGAGGCCCCCGCACGTAGCCCACGGTGACCAGGAGCTCGGTACCGTCCGCCAGGTAGAGCGATATCTCCGGGTGCCTGGTCCGGGTGGACAGCCCACGGTAGGGGTCGACGAAGGTCCACCAGCTGCGCCCGTCCGCGTCGTGCAACGGCAGCACCTGCCGGACGTCTCGGCCCAAGGCGTTGAGGGACGCAACGCCGGTGAGCCGCTCGGCCGCCTTGTTGAACACCGCGATCCGGGCCGCGTGGTCGGCGACGACCACGCCGTCAGGCAGCTCGTCAGCGCAGACCAGGCCACCCGAGGCCACGACCGCCCCGGCAGGCACACTGGCCAGGGCCGCCGCCGCCGCCCGGCCTGGACTCAGCCCATCCACTTGACCGCTGCCTCCATCCGGCATCAAACGATTGTGTTCCGCGTGAATGACGCAACGTGATCAGACTCTAGCGCGCCCAGCCCCCCGGGCGGCAGCCCCCCTTTGCCGGCGGACCTTGTCCCAGGGCTAGCCGCGTTCCCCGGGGCCAGCCGGTTATACCCGGAGGTTCCGGGGGTTGTCCCCCGGGCCAGCACTGTGCGCACGGGCGGATGCGTACAGGCAGACGGCGGCGGCCGCCGCCAGGTTCAGGCTTTCCGCCCGGCCGTAGATCGGCACCGCCACCGCCTCGTCCGCGAGCGCGAGCACCTCGCCGGGCATCCCCCAGGCCTCGTTGCCGAACAGCCAGGCGGTCGGCTGCCGCAGCAGGCCAGAGGCATCAAGATCATCGAGTGAGCGGCTGGCGCTGCCGTCCGCGGCCAGCACCCGCAGGCCCGCGTCGCGCAGCGCGGCGGCCGCCCCGGCCAGTGGGGCACCCATCACCACTGGGACGTGGAACAGGCTGCCGGCTGAGGCGCGGACGCATTTGCTGTTGTACGGATCGACCGAGCCTTCAGAGAAGATCACAGCCCGGGCGCCCGCCGCGTCCGCGGTTCGCAGGACCGTGCCCGCGTTCCCCGGGTCGCGCACGTTCGCGAGGACGACCGCGAGCTGGGGGGCAGCCGCAGTGACCTGGGCGAGCGGGACGTCCACGAACCGGCAGACGGCGAGGATGCCCTGCGGCGTGACGGTCTGCGCGAGCTCGGTCATGACTTCCCCGCTGACCAGGTGCACGCGCACCCCCTGCCCGGCGGCCGCCGCGGCGAGCTCGCCGTAACGGGCCTGCGCCGGGGCAGTGACAAACAGTTCCGTGACCACGCCGACATCGGCGAGCGCCTCACCGGCCGCCTGCGGGCCCTCGGCCAGGAACGACCGGGCGCGCTGCCGGAGCGCCCGCTTGGCCAGCTGCCGGGCGGATTTGACCGGCAGCGAACGGAGGCTGGTGAGCTCGGGGCCGGCCAGCGGCGTCATACCGGGTCCCCGCCGCCCGGCCGCGGCGGCGTCAGGCCGCCGCGGTGCTGGTCGGGGTCGCGTCCGTGCCCGCCTCCGCGAGGGCACCCTTGGCGGCCTCCACCAAAGCGGAGAACGCCGCAGGGTCCGCGACGGCGAGTTCCGCGAGCATCCGGCGGTCAACCTCGATATCGGCGGCCTTCAGACCCTGGATGAACCTGTTGTAGGTCATGCCCTCGGCCCGGGCCGCGGCATTGATGCGCTGGATCCACAGTCTCCGGAACGCGCCCTTCCGGTCCTTGCGGTCCCGGTAGGCGTATGTCATCGAGTGGAGGACCTGCTCCTTGGCCTTGCGGTACAACCGCGACCGCTGACCACGGTAGCCGCTCGCCCGCTCAAGGACGACCCGGCGCTTCTTGTGGGCGTTCACCGCCCGCTTCACGCGTGCCATTTATTCGACTCCCTTGAGGCGGGTGGGGCTACTTCCCCAGCAACTTCTTGATCTTCCTGACATCCGGGCCAGCCACCGTCTGGTCGTTGGCCAGGCGCCGGGTGCGCTTGCTCGCCTTGTGCTCAAGCAGGTGTTTACGGTTGGCGCGGCGGCGAATCACCTTGCCGGTGCCGGTCAGCCGGAATCGCTTCGCGGCACCACTATGCGTCCTCATCTTCGGCATGGTCGCCGTCGTCTCCTCTATCGCGCGCCTGCTGGCGCGTATGCATGACGCTGCTGCTGTGCTGAGGGTCAGGCTCCTGCCTGGGCCTCCGAAGTGGCGCCCTCGGCAGCCTCGCGCTCGGCAGCGGACGGCGCCGGGGCCCGGCGCACCCGCACCGGCCGCTCGGCCGGTGCGGCGGTGCTCTCGCGGGGCTCCGCGCGTTCCGCCTTGGTCTCACTCTTCCTGCGGTGCGGTCCGATCACCATGATCATGTTCCGGCCGTCCTGCTTCGGCTGGGCCTCTACGAAGCCCAGTTCCTCGACATCACCTGCCAGTCGCTGCAGCAGCCGGAACCCGAGCTCGGGCCTTGACTGCTCACGTCCCCTGAACATGATGGTCACCTTGACCTTGTCCCCTTGCCGGAGGAACCGCTCGACATGGCCCTTCTTGGTGCCGTAGTCGTGCGGATCAATCTTCGGCCGGAGCTTGATCTCCTTGATGACCGTCTGCGCCTGGTTCTTCCGTGATTCTCTGGCCTTGAGCGCGGACTCGTACTTGAACTTGCCGTAGTCCATGAGCTTGCAGACCGGGGGCCGCGCCGTGGGCGCGACCTCAACCAGGTCAAGATCCGCTTCCTGGGCCAGCCGGAGCGCATCATTGATCGCGACGATCCCTACCTGCTCGCCGTTCGGCCCGACAAGCCGTACTTCGGGAACCCGGATGCGCTCGTTGATACGGGGTTCAGCGCTGATGTGACCTCCTTGGGCCTCGTCTCCCGCCGGGCCTCGTCACCCGGGGGATGTAGCTTGGACCATCCCTGCCGGGCCATCCCAGGCGGCGGCTTGCCGCCACGCATGGAAAAGGCCCCGCATGGCTTGCACGCGGAGCCACCAACGCCACGCCGCCCGGCACGGGTCACACAGACCCGGCGCCAGGAACGCAGCACCAGACTACCGCAGCACCCGATCAGCCATTACGCGATCCGGCGCCGCCGCGTCCGACTGGCCTGCCAGTCCAAGGACCGGAAAGCCGACCTGCCGACTCAGTGCTAGAAAGCCCAGTGCCGACCAGGTGGGAGGTGGACCTCCGCTTGCACGCCCAGCACGGTCATGCCGGGCTGGTCGTTCGACAACACTAACAGCATTCCGGTGGCGCCGGGTATTCCGGCCCGCCGGGCGGCGCGCCAGATCCGGCCGTGTGCCGGAGCCCGCCAGCCGGACTGGTGCTCAGCCGTCAAGCGCCGACAGCCCGGCCATCCGCATTGCCTCGACCGGTGCCGCCCGGCCCGTCATCAGCGCGACCTGCTCCGCCGCCTGGTGCAGCAGCAGGCCGAACCCGCCGGCCACGAAGGCCCCTGACTTCTGCGCGGCCACGGCCAGCGGGGTCGGCCAGGGGTGATACACCACGTCGAGCACGTAGCGGGGAACAGGAGCACCGCCGAGGATACGTTCGGCATGAATATCCGCGGCGCCCGCCGGCGCGGTAGAAATCAGCAGTTCCGGGGCGGCGTCCCAGGGCGTGTCGAACGGGGTCAGTTCCACCGCCATACCCAGCCTGGCCGCCGCAGCCAGCAGGCCGCCGGCCCGCTGCGTGTCGCGGACGGCCACCGTCACCTGCCGCGTGCCGAGGCCACGCACCGCAGCGAGGCCGGAACAGGCTGTCGCACCCCCGCCCAGGATCAGCACCCGGGCCGGTGGTGCCCCAGCCTCCGGGCCCGGCAGGCCCGCCTCGACGAGCGCCGAGATCATGCCGGGCACGTCGGTGTTGTACCCCTGCCGGGCGCCGTCGCGGAACACGACCGTGTTGGCCGCGCCCACATCCACGGCGAGGGCCTCGACGCCGTCGAGCAAGCCGAGCACGGCCTGCTTGAGTGGCATGGTCAGGGACAGGCCCGCCCAGTCTGGCCCGCATTCGGCCATGAGTCCGGGCAGCCGTGCCTCGTCGCACTCGATCGCCTCGTAGCTCCAGTCGTCGAGGCCGAGCGCCAGGTAGGCGGCACGGTGCAGGACCGGCGACAGGGAATGGCCCACCGGGGAGCCGAGGACCGCGGCCTTCATGGCTCGGGCGCTCACCCTTTCGCGGTGTTCTTCGCCAGTTCTGTCTGGAACTGCTGGAACTGCGTGAAGCTGTTGGTGAACAGGGTCAGCCCCGTAGTCGGGTTCACCGTCAGGAAGTAGGTCCAGTTCCCGGCGGCCGGGTGCAGCGCGGCCTGGATGGCCAGGTTTCCCGGGCTGTCGATCGGGCCAGGCGGCAGGCCGGGATTCAGGTACGTATTGTAAGGCGACTTGCTCCGGGTCTGTGGGATCGTCACGTCGCCGGCGAAGGAGTGCAGCGCGTAGAGCACTGTCGTGTCGAGTTGCAGCGGCATGGGCGGGATGCTGTTCAGCCGGTTGTAGATCACCCGGGCGATCTTCGGAAGATCCTGGGGCCTCTTGCCCTCCGCCTGCACCAGGCTGGCCACGATGACGACCTCGGCCTCGGTGAGTTGCACCCGGGCCGCCGCGGTCGGCAGGCTGATGCTGGCCGCCTCCTGGTCAAAGCGCAGCACCATGTTCTTCAGCACGGTCAGTGGCGGCGTGTTCGGCTGGATGTTATAGGTCGCCGGGAAGAGGTATCCCTCAGCGTTGCCCTTGGCGGATGAAGGGAGCCCCAGCGCGGCCGTCTCCGCCGCGGCCTGCTGGTAGCCCTTGAGGTTCCCGGTCGCCTTGCCGAGCCTGGCGATGATCTGCGACAGCCGGTAGCCCTCCGGGATGGCGACCGTCGTCTGAATCCGCGCGGACGGGCTGAGCAGCAACGCGAACGCCAGGGACGCCTTCATGTGCTTGTGGAGGTGGTAGTAGCCGGGCTCGAGCGCGGTTCCGTGGGTACTGCTCTTGGCCGCGATCGAGAACGCGCGGGCGCTGTCCACCACGCCGAGACTGGCCAGGCGCTGGCCCACGACGGTCGCGGTATCGCCCGACTTGATCTGCGCTACGACCGAACCGGTGCCCGGGCCAGGAAAATCGGGCGGGCTGTAGTACTTACGCCAATAGGAGTAGGTAACACCCAGCACGGCCACGACGACCAGGAGGATGACCATCCCGGCGGCCAGGACTGCCCTGCGGCCGCGCTTGCGGCGCTTGCGCGACGACGCATCGCCCGGGCCGCGGCCGCGGCGCCGGGTGTTCCTGCCGTCATCAAGTCCGGGCAGAAAGCCGGCTTCATCCTCCACCCAGGGTTGTGGTTCTTCCACGTCCGAGTACCAGCCCCCGGCGTCAGGATACCCACGCGCCTCCGGGGCAACACTGGCGCGCTCATCCCGGGGGTCATCTCCGTATTCCTGATACCCCGAATGCCCGGTTGCCGCACCATCCGAATAGGTGCCGTCACCGTAAGGGTCAGGAGCCTGCGGGTCAGGCGCTGAATCCGCGAGAAGCGGATCGGCGAGCGACTGCCGCCAGGCAAGTTCTGAAGGCGGCAGCGGGGGAAGCGGGCCGGAGGGATGCCCGGTCCCAGGCGGCGGGGGGAGCGGCGGAAGCGGGCCCGACGGGTGACCAGACGCGGCCCGGGATGGGGGTGGCAGCGGCGGAAGCGGACCCGACGGATGACCAGACCCGGTCCCGGACTGGGGCGGCAGTGGCGCAAGGTAGTCGCTCGCGCCGCCGGGCGGGCCAGCCAGCCCGGGACTGTACCCGGGTGCCTCGGTGTCATAGCCCGCCGGGCCGCCGGCCCGGTCGCCTGGACTGCCGCCGTAGCCGGCCTCCTGGGCGCCGTAACCGGGTGCGCTGCCGCCATTGTCCGGTGCCCAGTCATAGGGATCTGGCTCGACGCTGTCCCGGTCCGGGGTCCACCGAAACGGCTCCGCCAGCTGGCCATCCTGGTCGGGTGCCCAGGCTGGCTCGGGTGCCCAGGCCGGCTCGGGCGCCCAGGCCGGCTCGGGCGCCCAGGCCGGCTCGGGCGCCCAGGCCGGCTCGGGCGCCCAGGCTGGCTCAGCCTCCCGGGAATCGCGCCGGGCGTGGCGCCGGCCGGAAGCCGGGCGCGGACGGCCACCAGCGCCGAGTTCGCGGGCAGTCAGGTCGTCCCGGAGCCAGCGCCCAGGCGTGCCGTGGTCGTCCGCGGCCGGGTCGTCGTCCGCGGATGGGCCATAGTCCCCGGTCCGCTGCCCGTCCTGCCCGTCCGCCGAATCGCGCCGCGCGTGGCGGCTCACGCCTGGCCTCCGCGGTCAGGTTCCGCGATCTCCCCGGCGGGCCCGCCAGTCAGCCGCTCCCGGTCGAGCGCTCCCTGCAACAGCAGGGCCGCCGCCGTCTTGTCCACAACGGACCGCCGGTCTCTTGATCTCCGGCCACCGCGGCGCAGCGCGTCGTGCGCGATCACCGTCGTGAAACGTTCATCGACCAGGCGCACGGGGATGGGGGCCAGCCGCCCGGCCAGTCTGCCCGCGAACTCCCTGGCACCGGCGGCGGCGGCGCCTTCGCGGCCGGACAGCCCGGTCGGCAGCCCGATGATCACCTCGATGACCTCATGGCCGATGGCGAGCGCCGTCAGGGCGTCCAGGTCACCCCGGCCACGCAGGACCGTGGTCAGCGGGCTGGCAAGGAGCCCGTCGGGGTCACTCGTCGCCACGCCGATCCGGGCTGAACCCAGGTCAATGGCGAGCCTGACACCAACCCTCAAACGGGAACCCCGCTGGCCCCAAATCTCATCGGCGCAACGGTATGGCTGCAGCACGGTCTCACGCTACGCCACCAGGTCATGTCATGTCCCTCACAACAGCCCGAACAGCACCAAAAGCATCATCAATCGCCCGCGCCGTGTTGTCGCCGAGCGGTGCCCCGCCGCCCTGGGCGACGTCATCCCGGCCGCCGCCGCCACCGCCCAGGATGCCCGCGGCGGTCCGCACCAAGGCGCCAGCCGCCAGGCCGCGCGCCCGCGCCGCATCGTTAACGGTGATCACGACGGTAGGCCGGTCGGCCGGCACGCCCGCCATCATCACCACGCCGGCCCGCTGGCCAGGCAGCCGCCCGCGGACGTCCAGCGCCAGTTTGCGGATCCCGTCAGCCGCCACGGCGTCCGGGACCCGGTGCGCGACGAACGCGACGCCGCCCACGTCCTCGGCGTCGCGGGCCAGGCCGTCCGCAGCGCCGAGCAGCTGGGCGGAACGGAGCCGCTCAAGATCCCGCTCGGCGTCCCTGAGCCGTGTCACCAGCGCCGCGACACGCTCCGGCAGCTCTTCCCGGCGCGCCTTGAGCTGCTCGGTGAGCTGGCTGACCAGGACGCTCTCCCGGGCCAGGAACCTGAACGCGTCCGTGCCGACGAGCGCCTCCACCCGGCGCACGCCCGAGCCGATCGACGACTCGCCCAGGATCTTGATCAGGCCGAGCTGGCCGGAGCGCGCGACGTGGGTGCCCCCGCACAGTTCGCGGGAGTAGTCGCCAACCTCCACGACCCGGACCTGGTCCCCGTACTTCTCGCCGAACAGCGCGACCGCGCCCATCGCCCGCGCCTCTTCGATCGGGGTGACGAACGCCCGGACATCGAGGTCGTTGATGAGGACATGGTTCACCTCATCCTCCGCGTCGCGGAGTACCGAGGGCGGAACCGCGCCCGCGGCGGTGAAGTCGAACCGCAGCCGCCCCGGGGAGTTCTCTGAGCCCGCCTGGGCCGCCGACTCCCCCAGGGCGCCACGGAACGCACGGTGCACGAGATGGGTCGCTGTATGTGAGCGGGAGATGGCCCGCCGCCGCTCGATGTCGATCTCCGCGTGCGCGGGCGCGCCGACCGTTATCTCGCCGGAGGTGACCACCCCCCGGTGCACAACCAGGCCGGGCACGGGCGACTGCACGTCACGCACCTCGAACTCGGCTCCCGAGCCGCCGGTCGCGCCGGACACCCGGATGACACCCGTGTCGGCCTGCTGGCCGCCGCCTTCGGCGTAGAACGGGGTGCGGTCGAGAACGACCTCGGCCTGTGTGCCTGCACCGGCCGCAGCCACCAGTGCCCCATTCACCAGCAGCCCGGTTACCGTGGCGTCGCCGGTGATCTCGTTGTACCCGGTGAAGGTGACCGGCCCGGACCGCTCGAGCAGCGCGGCGAACGCCGAAATGTCGGCGTTCCCGGTCTTCTTCTCGATCGAGTCCTGCTTGGCCCGCTGCCGCTGCTCAGTCATGAGCCTGCGGAACCCCTCCTCGTCGACGGCCAGCCCCTGCTCGCTGGCCATCTCCAGGGTGAGATCGATGGGGAACCCGTAGGTGTCATGCAACTGGAAGGCCTGGTCCCCGGGCAGCGTCGCGGAACCACGGCGCTTGACCTCGCCGACCGCCGCATCGAAGATCGCCGACCCGGTGCGCAGGGTGGACAGGAACGCCGTCTCTTCAGCGTCGATGACGCCCAGGATGCGCGGCGTATCGGTGCGCAGCTCAGGGAACTGCTCCGCCATGGCGTCGATCCCGACCTGGGCCAGGTCGTGCAGGAAGCGGTCGTCCCCGCCGCCACGCTGACCGCCGGCGAGCAGCCGGAGATTCCGGATGCTGCGGCGCAGGATCCTGCGCAGGACGTAGCCGCGCGACTCGTTGCTCGGCAGCACGCCGTCGGCGACCAGCATGACCGACGTGCGGACATGATCGGCCACCACCCGCAGCGACACGTCCGCCCGGTGATCCTTGCCATACCGCTGCTCGGTCAGCTCCGCCGCGCGGTCGAGCACCTTCCACATGGTGTCGATCTCGTAGATGTTGTCGACGCCTTGCAGGATGGCCGCCATCCGCTCCAGGCCCATGCCGGTGTCGATGTTGCGCGCGGGAAGGTCGCCGAGAATCGGCCATCCCTCCTTGCCCGCACCCTCTCCCCGGATGTACTGCATGAAGACGAGGTTCCAGACCTCCAGGTAGCGGTCCTCATCCGCGATCGGACCGCCTTCCCGCCCGTACTCGGGACCGCGGTCGTAGTAGATCTCCGAGCATGGGCCGCACGGTCCGGGAACGCCCATGGACCAGTAGTTGTCCGCCATGCCGCGACGCTGGATCCGGCTCTCGGGCACGCCGACCATGTCCCGCCACAGCCGGAACGCCTCGTCGTCGTCGTGGAACACCGTGGGCCACAGCCGGTCCTCCGCGAAACCGAAACCGCCATCGGCTTCGGGCCGGGTGAGCAGTTCCCAGGCGAAGGGGATGGCCTGGTCCTTGAAGTAGTCACCGAACGAGAAATTCCCCAGCATCTGGAAGAACGTCCCATGCCGGGTGGTCTTGCCCACTTCCTCGATGTCGGGCGTCCTGACGCACTTCTGGGCGGTGGTGGCGCGCCTGAACGGCGGCGACTGCTGGCCGAGGAAGTACGGCTTGAATGGCTGCATCCCGGCGTTGACGAGCAGCAGCGTGGGGTCCTCGGCGATCAGGCTGGCCGAAGGCACCACCGTGTGGCCCCGCTGCTCGAAATACGTCAGGAAGCGGCGGGCGATCTCTGCCGACTCCATCAGCGGCCATCCTCCCCGTTCTCAGTCAGCCCGTGCTCAGGCAGCCCGTGCTCAGGCAGTCCATGTTCAGGCAGCCCGTGCTCAGGCAATCGGCGCTCAGCCAGTGCCGGGCGAGCCTGCTGGCTTCCGAGGGTAGGCGGTGCCGGCCCGGGATGTCGCTCCATATAAAGGTCCATGCCCTCGCGCACATCGCCGACGAAACGGGTCAGCTCCCGGGCTCTGGGTCCCGGCGCGAGCGAGCGCACGAGCCGGGTCGCCCGCCGGTAGCCGGTCACGCCGAGGACGGCGCCCAGGGTCAGCCAGAACAGCCTGCGTATCACCGCCCGGCCTCCTCCCGCTGCCGCGAAGCGAGGCCGCGCTCCAGGGCCTGGGCGGCGACCCTGGCCGCTGGCCCGGCGTAAGCCCGGCGCCCGGCCCTCCCGGCCCGGTCACCGCGGGCGCCGTGACCGGCGCGGCTGTGATCGTTGCGGCGCAAATGAGCGGCCCGGCGCACGCCGTACACCAGGGCGGAGACCCTGGCCAGCGGCGTGCCAGCACTGCTGGCGATCACCCGGGCCAGCGGCGCGAGGGACGTCACCCGGTCGGTCAGCTCGGCCATGTTGGCGGTGACCTCGTCCATGCTGGCGGTGATCGCATCAGCCTTGACGATCTGCTCCCCCGCCCGGTCGACCGCCGCGTTGGCCCGGCCGATAGCGAGCTCGCCGCGTTCCCGGAGATCCGCGACCGCGCTGGAGGCCTGGGACGCCAGCCTGGCCAGCTTGATCAGCAGGTAGACCGCGGCGCACACGCCGACGACCCAGAACGCTGCGGCGATGATCACCGCGACCCAGACCGCGGTTAGCATGGTTTCTCCTGCACCAGCCGACCTTACCGCCTGGCCTCCGCCCGGGATGAATCCCGGGGTTTCCTCCCGCGGGGCCGACGCCGCCAGTCTGAGCTGCGGTCAGCTGCCTCCCTGGTCCGGCCCCTGATCCCGGGCCCCGTCCAGGATGGCCCTGATCCGCTCGGCCCGGTCGGTGTACCGTGCCTCGGCGCCGCGGCGGGTTGGCTCGTAGTACCGGCGCCCGGCCACCTGATCCGGCGCGTACTGCTGGGCGACGATGCCCTCCTCGACGTCATGCGGGTACTGGTAGCCCTGGCCATGGCCGAGGCGCTCAGCGCCTGGATAGTGGGCATCGCGCAGGTGCGCCGGCACCGGGCCGGCCAGCCCGGCCCGGACATCCTGCCCGGCCGCGCCGATGGCCTTCACCACCGAATTGGATTTGGGCGCGAGGGCCAGGTGGATGGTGGCCTGGGCCAGGTTGATCCTCGCCTCGGGCAGGCCGACGAACTCGACCGCCTGCGCGGCCGCGACCGCCACGCCCAGCGCTGACGGGTCCGCCATCCCAACGTCCTCGCTGGCGTGCACGATGAGGCGGCGGGCGATGTACCGGGCGTCCTCCCCCGCTTCGATCATCCGGGCCAGATAGTGCAGGGCCGCGTCGGCATCGCTGCCCCTGATGCTCTTGATGAACGCGCTGATCACGTCGTAGTGCTGGTCACCAGCGCGGTCGTAGCGAACCGCGGCGCGGTCCACCGCCCGTTCCAGGGTGGCAGTGTCGATGGACCCGCCCGCGGGGACGCCGAGCGCGGCGGCCTCCAGGTAGGTCAGTGCGCGCCGGGCGTCGCCGCCCGCCAGCCGCACCAGGTGCTCGGCCGCGTCGTCGTCCAGGGTGACCGTCCCGGCGAGGCCGCGCTCGTCGGTGAGGGCGCGCCCGATGACCTCACGGATGTCCGCCTCGCCCAGCGGCTGCAGGGTGAGCAGCAGCGATCTGGAAAGCAACGGGCCTACAACGGAAAAGGACGGATTCTCGGTCGTCGCGCCGATGAAGGACACCCAGCGGTTCTCCACGG
Source organism: Streptosporangiaceae bacterium (assembly GCA_033854735.1). Taxonomy (GTDB): domain Bacteria; phylum Actinomycetota; class Actinomycetes; order Streptosporangiales; family Streptosporangiaceae; genus JAWWPY01. Next base: position 22,460 of record JAWWPY010000304.1, read on the forward strand.
CGGGCAGCAGCGCGTCCTGCTGCGCCTTGTTGAAGCGGTGCACCTCATCGATGAACAGCACCGTCTGGGTGCCGGTCAGGCCCAGGTCGCGGCGCGCGGTCTCAATGGCCGACCGCACATCCTTCACCCCGGCGGTCACCGCGGACAGCTCAGCGAACTTCCGCTTGGTCGCCAGGCTCACGACGTGGGCCAGAGTGGTTTTCCCGGTGCCAGGAGGGCCCCAGAGCACCAGGGACATCCCGGCGTCGTGCTCGGCCAGCTTGCGCAGTGGCGTTCCCTCACCGGTCAGCTGAGGCTGCCCGACGACCTCGTCGAGGGTGCGCGGGCGCATCCGGACCGCCAGCGGCGCGGCCGCCCTCGCGGCCTCCTCGCCCGCCGCGTCGAAGAGGCTCTCAGGCACCGGGCCCTTGCCCGTCGGGGGGCGGGATGACGTCGATGCCCGCCTCCTTGCGCTGGGCGGCCGTGATCGGCGCCGGTGCGCCGGTCAGCGGGTCCAGCCCGGACGCCGCCTTGGGGAACGCGATCACGTCCCTGATCGAGTCACGCCCGGCCAGCAGCATGATCAGGCGGTCCCAGCCGAACGCGATCCCGCCGTGTGGGGGCGGGCCGAAGCGGAGTGCCTCGAGCAGGAAGCCGAACTGCGACTGCGCCTCCTCCCTGGACAGCCCGATGACGTCGAAGACCTGCTGCTGCATGGCCGGGCGGTGGATACGGATCGACCCGCCGCCGATCTCCGTGCCGTTGCAGACCATGTCGTAGGCGTCCGCGAGCGCGCCGCCCGGCTCGGCCACGAACTTGTCGGCCCACTCGGGCAGCGGCGCGGTGAACGGGTGATGCACCGCCGTCCAGCCGCCCGCGCCGTCCTCCTCGAACATGGGAGCGTCCACCACCCAGGTGAACGCCCAGTCGGCCGGATCGATGAGGCCGAGCCGGTGCCCGATTTCCAGGCGTGCCGCGCCGAGCAGCGGCTTGGCCTGCGCCGCCGGGCCCGCCGCGAAGAACACGCAGTCGCCCGGGCCCGCGCCGGCCGCCGCGAGCAGGCCGGCCCGCTCGTCGTCGGACAGGTGCCGGGCCACCGGCCCCGAGTCCGATACCGACCCGTCGGCCGCCGCGAGCACGTACGCCAGGCCGCGGGCGCCCCGCGCGCGGGCCCACTCCTGCCAGCCGTCCAGTTCCCGGCGGGACTGCGCCGCCCCGCCCGGCATGACCACCGCCCCCACGTGCGGGGCCTGGAACACCCGGAACGCCGACTGCCCGAAGTAGTCGGTGAGGTCCACCAGCTCACAGCCGAATCGCAGGTCAGGCTTGTCCGAACCGAACCGGTCCATCGCATCCGCGTAGGTCATCCGCGGGATGGGCCGCGGCAGGTCGTAGCCGGCGATCTCGGCCCAGAGCCGGCCCACCATGTCCTCGGCCACGGTGATGATGTCATCCCGGGTGACGAAGCTCATCTCGATGTCCACCTGCGTGAACTCCGGCTGCCGGTCGGCCCGGAAGTCCTCGTCGCGGAAGCACCGGGCCAGCTGCCAGTACCGCTCCAGGCCGCCCACCATGAGCAGCTGCTTGAAGAGCTGTGGCGACTGCGGCAGCGCGTACCAGCTGCCCGGGCGCAGCCGGACCGGCACCAGGAAGTCCCGTGCCCCCTCCGGGGTGGACCTGGTCAGGTACGGCGTCTCCACGGTGACAAACCCATGCTCCCGCATAACGTCGCTGACCAGGTAGGTCGCCTGGGAACGGGTCCGCAGGGCCGCGGCTGTCTCAGCCCGCCGGATGTCGAGGTAGCGGTAGCGCAGCCGGATGTCCTCGTTCAGCTCACCGCCGCCCTCGATGGGGAACGGCAGCGGATCGGCCTCGGCGAGGACCTCGAGATCGCCGGCGACCACCTCGATGTCGCCGGTGGGCAGATCGGGATTCTCGTTGCCAGCGGGCCGGCGGCGCACCTCCCCGGTGACCTGCACGCAGAACTCGGCGCGCAGGGCGTGGGCGGGGCTGCCTTCCCCCTCGTCGCGGAGGACGACCTGGACGACACCGCTGGCGTCCCTCAGGTCGATGAAGATGACCCCGCCGTGGTCGCGCCTGCGGGCCACCCAGCCCGCCAGCACCACGCGGGCACCAGCCTGCGGAGCGCGCAGCTCACCCGCCTCGTGGGTACGGATCATCGCCCGCCCAGCCTCCCCATCACGTGCCTCACAGTCCGGTGGATCGGGTGGCGCGTGGGACCGGCTGGCCCGGGCGGGACCCGGGCCGGAGGCCGGCCAGGAACGGGTTACTGGCGCGTTCCTCGCCGATGGTCGTCTGCGGCCCGTGGCCGGGCAGCACCTGCGTCTCGTCCGGCAGCGTCAGGCATACCCGCGCCAGGCTGTCCAGCATGGCCGGGTGGCTGCCACCGGGCAGGTCGGTCCGGCCGATCGACCCGGCGAACAGCAGGTCCCCGGAGAACATGGCCTCATGACCGGCCCGCTGTGCTACCAACCGGAATGCCACCGACCCGGGGGTATGGCCCGGAGCGTGGTCCACGATCAGTTCCACGCCCGCCAGTTCCAGCGCCTGCCCATCGGCCAGCACCCTGACATCGTCGGGCTCGGTGAACGTGAGGCCGCGCAGGAATTGCTGGCCAGCCTGGAGCCCGAGGCCGCGCGCCGGGTCAGCGAGCAGCGCCCGGTCCGCGGGGTGGATGTACGCCGGAATGTTTCGCGCGCCGCAGACCGGGGCGACGGACCAGACATGGTCAATGTGACCGTGCGTTGCCAGCACCGCCACCGGCTTGAGCCGGTATTCTGCGAGCACCTCGGCTATGCCGTCCTCCGCATCCTGGCCAGGGTCGATGATCAGGCATTCCTCGCCGGGCGCGGGCGCCACGACATAGCAATTCGCGGCGAACGAGCCGGCCGGGAATCCTGCGACCAGCATTACTGGCCTCCCTGACAGTTGCGGGACGGGTGAGCGGGTACTGCGCGTACAGGCTACCGATTCGCCGGTGCCAGCCGCGAACCGGTAACAGCGATGTCACGACCTCGCACCGGCCGGTACCATTCGCGAAGTTTCGCTGATAAGCAGGCAGGAACTACCAGGAGGACGGAACCCGTGGCGGGTAAGAAGGAACGCCAGCGCAAGCTAGCCCGTGAGCGTCACCTGCGCCAGCAGACCCGGCGCGCGCGGCGGGCGAGACGGGCCCAGATCGCGGGGGCGATCGGCGTGGCGGGCATCGTGATCGTCGGGCTCGGCGCGGGCGGGTACTTCCTGTTCAAGCCAGGCGGGACCAATGCCGCCGCCACCTCGGCGACCGCCACTCCCACGCCAACGGCCAGCGCGACGCCGACCCCGACAGCCAGCGCGGTTGCGGAGCCGGCCACGCACTGCACCTACACCTCCAGCCTGCCCGCGGCGCGCAATGTGGGCCTGCCGCCGGCCACGCCCGCGTCCACCGCCACTTATCAGGCGACCATCGCCACCAACCGCGGTGATGTCGTGATCGACCTGCTGAACAGCAAGGCGACCTGCACCGTCAACTCGTTCGTGTACCTGGCGGCGAAGAACTACTTCAACAACACCAAGTGCCACCGGCTGACCACCTCAGGCAGCCTCTCCGTGCTGCAATGCGGTGACCCGGCCGGTACCGGCAGCGGCGGACCGGGCTACAAGTTCGCCGACGAGAACCTGGCCGGTGCCACCTACCCGGAGGGCACCGTGGCGATGGCCAATTCGGGCGCGAACACCAACGGAAGCCAGTTCTTCCTCGTCTACAAGAACTCCACCCTGAGCCCCGGATACACACCGTTTGGCAAGGTCGTTTCAGGGCTGGGAATCATCCAGAATGTGGCTAAGGCGGGCACGGACAACTCCAACGGCTCCGGGGACGGCCATCCGAAGGAGTCGGTCGTCATCGAGCGCGTCACAATCAAGAAAACCTGATCGGGCGACGTGGCCGGATCAGGGCTGAGCAGGAGGTTAGCGGTGACTACCGCCAACGATCCGTGGGGCCGGGTGGATGCCGAGGGTACGGTCTACGTGCGCACCGAAGATGGCGAGCGGGTGGTTGGCTCATGGCAGGCGGGCAGCCCGGATGAGGCGCTGGCCTTCTTCCGCCGCAAGTTCGACTCCCTTGAGACCGAGGTCGCCCTGCTTGAGCAGCGCATCTCGGCCACCGACCTGTCCCCGGGCAGCGCGCGAGCGACCATTGACCGCCTGCTGGCGGCCGCGGCGACCGCGAACGCGGTCGGCGACCTGGACTCGCTGCGCGCCAGGCTGGAGGCGCTGACCGGCCAGGTCGATCACCGCCGCGAGGAAGTGCGCGCCGCACGGGAACACGCCCGCTCCGAGGCCAAGGACGTCAAGGAGCGCATCGTGATCGAGGCCGAGCAGATCGCCGCCGAGGCAACGCACTGGAAGATCAGCGGGGAGCGGCTGCGCCAGCTGCTGGAGGAGTGGAAAACCGCGCCGCGTGCGGACCGGGCGGTGGAGACGGCCCTGTGGAAGCGCCTGTCGGCCGCGCGGAATGCCTTCACCAAGCGGCGGAAGGCCTACTTCGCCGGGCTCGAAGAGGAGCGGGAAGGCGCCAAGGCCCGCAAGGAAAAGCTGGTGGCCGAGGCGGAGGCGCTGGCGACATCGGCCGACTGGGGCCCCACCGCGTCGGCCTTCCGTGAGCTGATGCGGTCGTGGAAGACATCGGGCCGGGCGGGCCGCGAAGACGAGGACGACCTGTGGAACCGCTTTAAGACGGCGCAGGACACCTTCTTCCAGGAGCGGTCGAAGGTGTTCTCGGCCAAGGAGACCGAGCTGCGCGAGCACGCGGCGGTCAAGACGGCGCTGCTGGACGAGGCGGGAAAACTCGTGCCGGTGACCAATGCCCGGGCCGCCCGGGCGGCGCTGCGGTCCATCCAGGAGCGCTGGGAGCACGCCGGCCCGGTGCCCCGGGAGGCCCACGAACGGCTGGAGTCAGGCCTGCGCCGGGTCGAGGACGCGGTGCGCAAGGCCGAGGACACCCAGTGGCGGCGGTCCAACCCGGAGGCCCTGGCCCGGGCCAAGGGAACGGTGGAGCAGATCCGCGCCGCGATCACCGGCCTGGAACAGCAGCTCGCCAAAGCGCAGGCGCGCGACGACAGCCGGGCCGCGGAACAGGCCGAGGAGGCCATCGCCGCCCGCCGTTCCTGGCTCGAAGAAGCCGAACGGACCCTGGCCGAACTGTCGGGCTGAGCCGGGAAACCCTAGCTGGTGATCCGGTAGACGTCGTAGACACCGTCGATAGCGCGCACGGCGCGCAGCACGTGGCCGAGGTGCTTGGGGTCGCCCATCTCGAAGGTGAACCGGCTCACCGCGACCCGGTCCCTGGTCGTGGTCACCGAGGCCGACAGGATGTTGACGTGCTGCTCGGAGATGGACCTCGTCACGTCGGAAAGCAGCCCGGTCCGGTCCAGCGCCTCGACCTGGATGGCCACCAGGAACAGCGAGCCGTCCGTAGGCGACCAGCGGACCGCCACCAGCCGCTCCGGCTGGGAATCGAGAAGGTGCCTGAGGTTGAGGCAGTCCGCCCGGTGCACGGAAACGCCGTGCCCGCGGGTGACGAAACCGGTGATCTCATCGCCGGGCACGGGCGTACAGCACTTGGAGAGCCGCGCCCACACGTCCGAGGCGCCTTCCACGACCACACCCGAGTCGCCGGCGGGCTGGGGCCGGGGCGAGCGGGTGGGCAGCGTCGCCTCAGCGAGGTCTTCCTGTGCGCCGGCGATCCCCCCCGCCGACTCGACCAGTTTCGACGCCACGGACTGCGCGCCGACATGTCCCTCGCCGACGGCCGCGTACAGCGCGGACAGGTCCGCGTAGCGCAGGTCCCTCGCGATGGCTAGCAGCGCGTCCCCGGTGGCGAGCCGCTGCAGCGGCAGGCCCTGCTTGCGCATGGCCCGGGCGATGGCGGTCTTGCCGGTCTCGGCCGCCGCCTCGCGGCGCTCCTTGGAGAACCAGTGCCTGATCTTGTTGCGCGCCCGTGCGCTCTTGACGAAGCCGAGCCAGTCCCGGCTCGGCGCCGCGTCCTGAGCCTTGGAGGTGAAGATTTCCACGGTGTCGCCGTTGTCGAGGGTGCTCTCCAGCGCGACCAGGCGGCCGTTCACCCGGGCCCCGATCGTCCGGTGGCCCACTTCGGTGTGGATGGCGTAGGCGAAGTCCACCGGCGTCGCCCCCTGGGGCAGCGCGATCACCTCGCCCCGCGGGGTGAAGACGTAGACTTCGGCGGCACCCAGATCGAACCGGAGCGACTCGAGGAACTCGGCGGGGTCGGCGGTTTCCCGCTGCCAGTCGACCAGCTGGCGCAGCCAGGCCATGTCCGCCGTGCCACCCTGGCCGGCACCGCGGCCCGGCACGGTCTCTTCCTTGTACTTCCAGTGCGCGGCCACTCCGTACTCGGCCCGCCGGTGCATGCCCCAGGTCCTGATCTGCAGCTCGACCGGCTTGCCCTCCGGGCCGATCACCGTGGTGTGCAGCGACTGGTACATGTTGAACTTCGGCATCGCGATGTAATCCTTGAAACGCCCGGGGACGGGATTCCACCGGGCGTGTACCGTGCCGAGGGCCGCGTAGCAGTCGCGGACCGAGTCGACCAGGACGCGGATGCCGACCAGATCGTAGATGTCGTCGAACCCGACGTTCCGGGCGATCATCTTCTGGTACACGGAGTAGTAATGCTTGGGCCGCCCGGTCACCCGGGCCTTGACCTTGGCGTTGCGCAGGTCGGAGGAGACGTCCTCGATGACTTCCTGCAGGAATACGTCGCGGCGGGGAGCACGCTCGGAGACCAGCCGCGCGATCTCGTCGTACCGCTTGGGAAACAGGGTGGTGAACGCCAGGTCCTCGAGTTCCCACTTGACGGTGTTCATGCCGAGCCGGTGCGCGAGCGGCGCGAAGATCTCCAGGACCTCACGCGACTTGCGCTCCTGCTTCTCCCGCGGCAGGTAGCGCAGGGTGCGCATGTTGTGCAGCCGGTCGGCCAGCTTGATCACGAGGACCCTGATGTCCCGGGACATCGCGACGACCATCTTCCGGACAGTCTCCGACTCGGCGGCCTCCCCGTACTTGACCTTGTCCAGCTTGGTGACCCCGTCGACCAGCGCCGCTATGTCGTCGCCGAACTCGCGCCGTAGCTCGGCCAGGGAGTAATCGGTGTCCTCGACGGTGTCATGCAGCAAGGCCGCACACAGGGTCTCGTGATTCATGCCCAGCTCGGCGAGGATCGTAGCCACGGCGAGCGGGTGGGTGATGTACGGATCGCCGCTTTTGCGCTGCTGGCCGGAGTGCCAGTGCGCGGCGACGCCGTACGCGCGCTCGATGAGCCTCACGTCCGCCTTGGGATGCGTGGTGCGGACCGTCTTGATCAGCGGCTCGAGCACGGGGTTCATCCCACCTCCGCGAGGTGCGCCCAGCCGGGCGAGCCGTCGGCGGACCGTGGTCCCGCCGGCCGCCGCCGCCCCGCTAGCCGTGGCGGGGCGCCCAGTTGCCGCCGTGGCACGGCCCGTGGCGTGACCGCTCGTGGTGGTCTCTGCGGGGGCGGCCGCTGACGGCTCGGCCGGGCCAGATTCAGTGCTGGTGCCGGGTTCCGCGTCAGCACCAGGCTCAATGCCGGTGCCGGACTCGGCGTCGGCACCGGGCCCGGCGTCAGCACCGGGCTCAATGCCGCTGCCTGGCTCAGAGCCAGTACTGGATTGCGGGCCATTTCCGGGCGAGTCCGTGGCAGTAACGGGCACGGCCTCATCCGGCGCCACGACGGTGGCCTCCCCGACTGCCGCATCCTGTTCGTGCTGCGCCGGGAGGGCGGGCGTGACACCGGCTCCAGTCGTGCCGGTGGTTGCCACGTCACCGGCCAATGGGGCTCCTCAGGTACGCCAGGACACCCAGTCTATCGGCGGCAAACTCCGGCAGCGCCGGCTCGGGGCTACCCGTCACACCACCAGCAACGAGCGGACGCCCATCCCGGAGAGCTTGGCCCGGCCCTCGAGGAAGGCGAGTTCCAGGATCACCGCGATGCCGGCGACCTCACCGCCGGCCCGCCGGACCAGCTCCGCGGCCGCTTGCGCGGTGCCGCCGGTGGCCAGTACGTCGTCCACGATGAGCACCCGCTCACCGGGCACGAAGGCATCCTGGTGAACCTCGATCGTGGCCGTCCCGTACTCCAGCTGATAGCTCTGCGCGTAGGTGGGGGCGGGCAGCTTGCCCTGCTTGCGGACGGGCACGAAGCCGGAACGCAGGTGGCATGCCACCGATGCGGCCAGGATGAAGCCACGTGCCTCGATGCCGGCGACCTTGTCCACCGGGCCGTGCCCGACGGCCAGGGCCGCGACGACCGCGCGCAGCGCGGCGCCGTCGCCGAGCAGCGGCGTGATGTCCTTGAACACGATGCCCGGCTGCGGGTAGTCAGCGATGTCCCGGATCTTGGCCCTGATCAGGTCGGCGATGGCTGTGTCGGCCGAGATCTCCCCGGGCAGCACCAGCTACCGCCGCTTCTTCTTGCCGCTGGGGCGGCGCTTGGCGGAACCCGGGCGACGTGGCTGCTGGCGTGGGCCGGGGCGGGCGCCGGGCCCGGGGGTGCCGCGCGGGGCGGCTCGGCCTGCCGCGACCTTCTCCCCCGCCGACGTGGCCTCGTCCTCGGAGTCATAGCCGTCATCCACGGTGTCTTCCACGCTGTCGTCCACCGCATCCGCTGTGGCAGGCCCGTCAGCGACGGCCACGGCCGCCGTTTTGGTGCCGGGCCTGGTGCTGGCCTTGGTGGCCGCCCGCTTGGCCGCCCGGCCGCCCGATTCCCGCAGGGCCACCCGCTTGGCGAGCGCCTTGAACTGCGGCTCGCGCTCCTTCAGCTGGGCGAGGACCGGGGTCGCGATGAAGATCGAGGAGTAGGTGCCGGACAGCATGCCGATGAACAGGACCAGCGCGAGGTCCTTCAGCTCTCCGGCGCCCAGCAGGCCGGCCCCGACGAACAGGATCCCGGCCACAGGGAGCAGGGCGATGATCGAGGTGTTGATGGACCGGACCAGGGTCTGGTTGAGCGCGAGGTTCGCGGCCTGGCTGTAGGTGCTCCGGGACGAGCCCAGCAGCCCCGCGGTGTTCTCCCTGACCTTGTCGAAGACGACCACGGTGTCGTAGAGCGAGTAGCCGAGGATGGTGAGCAGCCCGATCACGGTGGCCGGGCTGATCTCGAAGCCGGTCAGGGCGTAGATCCCGGTCGCGATCACGAGGTCGTGGATCAGCGCGACGAAGGCGGCGGCGGCCATCTTCCACTCGAAGGCGATCGACAGGTAGATCACGATCACGATCAGGAACGCGATCAGCGCCTGCAGGGCTTTGTCCGTGATCTGGCTGCCCCAGGTGGGCCCGACAAAGGAGAAGTTCACCTTGTCGTTGGACAACCCGAAGGCATGGCCGATGCCAGTCTGTACCTTCTGAGCCACGGTGAAGGACAGCTTGCCGGTCTGCACCCGCCAGGACGCCTTGCTTCCGCTGCCGATCTGCTGGACGATCGCGTCGGGCCCGCCGCCCGAACCGGTGACCGTGCTGCGCACCTGGGTGATCGAGGCGTGCGGGGCGGCGAACTGGAAGACGGAGCCGCCCTTGAAATCGACGCTGAAATTAAGCCCGCGGCCGACCAGCGCCCCGACGCTGATCAGCAGGATCAGCCCGGAGATGGCGTACCAGAGGCGCCGCCTTCTGACGAACTCGATCGAAACCTCACCGCGGTAAAGCTTGCCGCCGATGCTGCCGAGCCGGGACATCACGCCTCCTTCGCCGAGGTCCGGGCCGGGCTGACGGCCGGCCGCGGTGACGAGCCCCGCCACCGCGCGCGGGCGCCCAGGCGGGCTGGGTCAAGGCCGGACAGCCGGTGCCCCTGGCCGAAGAACTTGGTCCTGGCCAGCAGGGTGACCGTGGGCTTGGTGAACAGGAACACGACGACCACGTCGATGAGGGTGGTCAGGCCGAGGGTGAAGGCGAAGCCCTTGACGTCACCGATGGAGAAGTACCACAGCAGCGCGGAGGCGAGGAAGGACACCGTGTCGGAGACCAGGATGGTGCGCCGCGCCCGTTTCCAGCCGCGTTCCACCGCGGTCCGCAGCGTCCGGCCCTCGCGGACCTCGTCACGGAGCCGTTCGAAGAAGACCACGAACGAGTCGGCGGTAATGCCGATGGCCACGATGAGGCCGGCCACCCCGGCCAGGTTCAGTGAGAAGCCCTTGTAGTACTTGCTCAGCACGATGATCGACTCGAGGACCAGGGTCGCGGCGATCACCAGGCTGGACACGGCGACTACCGCCAGGCCCCGGTAGTAGAGCAGGCAGTACACGACGACCAGGATCAGTCCGATCGCGCCCGCCAGCAGGCCCGCGTTGAGCTGGTCCCGACCGAGCGTGGGCGTGACCGCCTCGACCGACTGCTTGCTGAAGGTGAGCGGCAGCGCGCCATAGCTGAGCACGTTGGCCAGGGATGTCGCCTGGGTCTGGGTGAAGTTGCCGGTGATCTGCGCCGACCCGCCGACGATCGCCGCGTTGGTCGACGGGTAGGTGATCACGTTCCCGTCCAGGACGACCGCGATGTCGTCCAGCGGCGATGTCGGGTTGCCGCCGTTCCCGTACTTGTCGAACTGCTGGGTGGTGAGGGCCCCGAAGGCAGCCGTGCCCGCGTTGTTGAAGTTGAGGTTGACCTGCCAGTACACGCTGGAGGTGACCAGGGTCGCGTTGGCGGAACGGATCATGCTGCCGAGCACCTTGGACTTGTCCAGCGCGAACTTGATTTCACCTGGCCCGCACGCCACGATCTGCGTCTTCGGGTTGTCGAACTGCTCTGTGGTGTAGCCCACCTGCTGCTTCCACTTCGCGTCGGCGCAGTTGAGCTTGTTGAACAGTTTCTGCACGGCCGGGCTGACCAGGCTGGCATCACCGGTGGCCTGGGCGACCGTGGAGACCCCGGACCCGCTGGTCGCGGACGGGGTCGCCGAGGCGCTCGCCGCGGGGGTCGCCGACGCGCTGGCCGAGGGGCTGGCCGAAGCGGCGGGCAGCGCCCGGGCCCGGCTCGCCATCTCCTGGGTGCCCGCGGCACCGGCCGCGCCGGGCGCCCCCGCGGCGTGCGCCGAGGAACTGGCGGACGCGCTGGGCGACGCTTTCGCTGTGGAGCTGGCACTGGGCGTCGGGGTCGCGGACGCCGAGGCGCTGGGCGTCGGCGTCGCCGCGGCCGCGCCGGTGTTCGGCGCCACCAGCAGCACCTGGCGGAACCGCAGCTGGGCGGTCTGCCCGACCAGGTCCACCACCTGCTGGGAATTCGCGCCGGGAACTGACACGGTGATGACGTCACTGCCCTGCTGCTGGATCTGCGCCTCGGTGAAGCCCGCACCGTAGACGCGGCTCTGCATGATCTGCAGCGCCTGCGTCATTTCCGTGGCCTTGGGCGTGCCACCCTTGGGCGTCTGGGCCTTGAGCGACACCGTGGTGCCGCTGGTCAGATCGAGGCCCAGGTGAATCTGGAAGTCCTTGTGCCAGCTGGCCGGCTGGAAGAGGTTACTGCCTGCGATCATCAGGAAAAGCACGACGATGAGCGCGGCCAGCACGGCCAGTGCTCGCCCGGGCCGGGAAACGTTACCGCTTGCGGGAGCCACTTCTCGCTTGTCCTTTGGTTCTCATGCCGTAGGGCCTTTCGGCGAGCGTCACTGCCCGGCCGGTAACTCTTTCGTGTAGCCGTCTTCGGCCGCGCTGTCGGCCGTACCGGTGTCGTCACTCGCCGCCGGCTCGGTCACGACCGGGCCGTCGTCGGGGACCACTTCCATGATGGCCCGGCGCAGGAAACGCGCCTGGACGCCGGGCGCGATCTCCAGCACCACATCGGTATCGTCCGCGGAGACCACGGTGGCGTACATCCCAGCCGTGGTACGGACCTGCTGACCGGGCATGACCTGCTGCTGCATCTGCTGGGCCTGGCGCTGCCGGTTGCGCTGCGGCCGGATCATCACGAAGTAGAACAGGCCGAACAGGACCACGATCACCAGCAGGAACGTGTAGTTCCCCGATGATGACTTGGCCGCGGCCGCGAGCTCAAAGTTCCCCATGTTCCCCATGCGGGGCATCCTTCCAGTTGATGTGCTTCGCCTGATCACGTGCCAGCCGGGGCCGGCGCCGGCAGGGGCCGGCATCCTGGCCCAGGCGGCTGTCGTTGACCGACTGCCGAAGTGTAGCGGCGTGCAGGCGACGCACCAACAGGCTACGGCTTTCCGCGACTGATCGTGACATGCCTGCGACTGAAACAACCCGTATCCGTCATTCGAACAGGCTGCCGGGAACGGCCAGGCCCGGTGGTTCGGGTGCGGCCAGGCCCAGATGTCCCCAGGCGGCCGGGGTCGCCACCCGGCCGCGTGGTGTCCTGGCCATCAATCCGGCCCGGACCAGGAACGGCTCGGCGACGACCTCGACCGTCTCCGCCTCCTCGCCGACCGCGACGGCGAGGGTCGACAGGCCCACCGGGCCGCCCCCAAACCTGATGATCAGCGCCCGGAGCACCGCCCGGTCGAGGCGGTCCAGGCCCTCCTCGTCCACCTCGTACAGTTCGAGGGCCGCGCGGGCCAGATCACGGGTAACCACCCCATCGGCACGGACCTCGGCGTAATCGCGCACCCGCCGGAGCAGCCGGTTGGCGATCCGCGGGGTTCCCCGGCACCGGCCAGCGATCTCGTCGGCGCCCTCGGCACCGAGAGCCACGCCCAGCAAGTCCGCCGACCGCCGGATGATGATCTCCAGTTCGGCCGGCTCATAGAAGTCCAGGTGAGCGGTGAAACCGAACCTGTCCCTCAGCGGCGCGGGCAGCAGCCCCGCCCGGGTGGTCGCCCCCACCAGCGTGAACGCCGCTATCTCCAGTGGGATGGCGGTGGCTCCCGGCCCCTTCCCGACCACGACATCCACCCGGAAATCCTCCATGGCCAGGTAGAGCATCTCCTCCGCGGGCCTGGCCACGCGGTGAATCTCGTCGATGAACAGGACGTCGCCCTCGCCCAGCGTGGACAGAATCGCCGCCAGGTCGCCGGCCCGCTCGATGGCGGGACCGCTGGTGATCCGCATCGGCGCCCCGAGCTCAGCGGAGATGATCATCGCAATGGTGGTCTTGCCCAGTCCCGGCGGCCCGGAGAGCAGCACGTGGTCGGGCGGCTTGCCGCGGCCCAGCGCACCTTCGAGCACCAGGGAGAGCTGCTCGCGGACCCGGGTCTGGCCGATGAGCTCATGCAGCCGCTTCGGCCTGAGCGCACCCTCGATCACCCGGTCATCGGCGTCGGCCAGCGGGGAGATCAGCCGCTCCTGTTCGGCGGCGGTCAGCGCCGGCGCCTCCTGCGCCGCCGCGTCCGCCGCCGCGTGGGCGTCACTGTGCGGGCCTGGGTCCGGGCCCGTCACGCGCGGCTCAGCTTCTGCAGTGCGGCGCGCAGCGCCACGGCCACATCCACGTCCCCGTTGGCGGCCACGGCCGGTGAGCCGTCCGCGCCCGCGGTCGGCCCGGCCAGTTCGGACTCGACCGCGGCGATCGCCTGGTCGGCGTCCCTGGCCGGCCAGCCCAGGTTCACCAGTCCCGCCCGGACCTGGTCGCGCCAGAGCGCGGCGCGCGGCGCCGGGACACCGGCGCCGGGGCTGCCCGAGCCGCCCGCCGCACCCGGAGAACCCAGCCGGCCGGCGAGTTCGAGCACGATCCGCTGCGCACCCTTCCGGCCGATGCCCGGGACCCGGGTCAGCGCGGTCACGTCCTCGGCGGCGATGGCGCGACGTAGCCCGTCCGGGCTGAAGACGGCGAGCACGGCCAGGGCGAGCCGCGGCCCGACGCCGGTCGCCGTCTGCGCCAGTTCGAACACGTCCCGCTCATCGTCGCCGGCGAATCCGTACAGGGTCAGCGCGTCCTCGCGGACGACAAGAGAGGTCGCCACCCGGGCCCGCTCCCCTATCCGCATCGTGGCCAGGGTGCCGGGCGTGCACTGCACCAGCAGGCCCACGCCGCCCACCTCGATCACCGCCCCCTCCGGGGCGATCGCGCAGACCATTCCGTCCAGATGAGAAATCACCGCAGGTCTCCCGAGTTCGCCAGGCGGGCGGCGCGCGCGGCTGCTGACTGCGCGGCATTATCAGCGCGGGCGGTGGCGACAGCCGCCGCGAGACGCGACTGGGTACCGCCACGCCACAGATGGCAGATCGCCAGCGCCAGGGCGTCAGCCGTGTCCGCGGGCTTCGGCGGGTCCGCCATCCGCAGCAGCCGCATCACCATCGTGGTTACCTGAGCCTTGTCGGCACGCCCGCTGCCGGTGACGGCCGCCTTCACCTCACTGGGCGTATGCAGGGCGACAGGCAGCTGGCGGCGCGCCGCACAGAGCACGGCCACCGCGCCGGCCTGCGCCGTGCCCATGACCGTCCGGACATTGTGCTGGCTGAAGACGCGCTCCACCGCGAC
>JAWWPY010000305.1:0-3158 GCA_033854735.1 Streptosporangiaceae bacterium
CTCACTCCGTCTGTGTAGAGGAGGAGCGCGTCGCCGGGCCCGAACGGGATGGTCACCGGGACGCGCGGCACAGCCGCGAGCTCACCCAGGCCGAGCGGCAGGCTGCCCTCCCACGGGCCGACAAACCGGGGACGAGCGGTGCCGAGGAGCAGAGGCGCAGGATGGCCGCAGCTGAGCAGCTCGATCTTGGTGCCGTCGGCGCTGACCGCGGCGAGGATGGCGGTCACGAACTGCTCGTCGCTGAGCTGGCGGGCCAGGCCGGTCTCGATGCGGGAGACGATCGCGGCCAGGCTGTCCTCCTCATGGGCCGCCTCGCGGAACATGCCCAGGACCGTTACGGCCGACTGCGCCGCCGACGCGCCCTTGCCCTTCGCGTCGCCTACTACCAGCCGAACGCAGTCCGAAGTGGTCACCACCTCGTAAAGGTCACCGCCGGCCCGGGCCCCGCGACAGGCCGACAGGTAACCCGCCAGCCTGACCTGGCCAGCCTGTCGCGGCACGGGCCTCAGCAGCCCCTCTCTAGACCGGATAGCTGGGTCCAAGCGAGTGGTCTCTGGATTCTGAGGGTGCGGGCGTGTCGTCCATGACAGAACCCTGCGCCCAGGGTGTTTGTGTTCGCGTCAGTGAGATCCCTAGCTGGCACCCCGGGTGCCTGGCTTCCCGGGAAGGTGCGAGGCGGGGGGCCGCTCTTACGATGGCGAAGCAGCCGCCGAGACGGAGGCGCTGGTGACTCTTCGGGGCCGCAGCCAGCGGAGGGGGGTAATGGATGGGCTGCTCGCCGATGTCCGGGCGGGCAGGCGCTGGCGTACCCGCGGAGCGCCGGGGTGCCGGCTAGGGATCCCACAGACGCGAACGGGCCCGTCCCAGGCAGATGGTTCTGGCACGAGCAATCCGCCCGCACCCCGGCCATCAGGGGAGACCTGTGAACATGACCCGAAGCGCGCGCTCTGTCAGGCTGCGCGGCATCATCCTGGCCGCAGTGCTGGCCACCACCGGGCTGCTGTTCACCGCAGCCCAGCCCAGCTCCGCGGACGCCGCGACCCCTCGCGCCACGCGCGCCGGCACCGCAGCGTGGGCCGGCGGCCCCAAGCCCACGATCGTGCTTGTGCACGGCGCATGGGCCGGCGCGTCGAGCTGGGATGGTGTCATCGCGCGGCTGCAGGCAGATGGCTTCACCGCCGTCGCCGCACCCAATCCGCTGCGGGGCCTGACCAGCGACTCGAACTACCTGGCCGATTTCCTGAGTTCCATCCAAGGGCCCATCGTCCTGGTCGGGCATTCGTACGGCGGGATGGTCATCACCAACGCCGCCACCGGCGACCCGAACGTCAAGGCCCTGGTCTACGTGGATGCCTTCCTCCCGGCTCAGGGCGACACCGCCTTCGGGCTCACCGGCGCCCGGCCCGGGTCCTGCGTGGGCTCCGCCCGTGCCTTCACTGCCGCGCCCTATCCGGGAGCTCCGGCAGGAGACTTCGACGCCTACCTCAAAACAGGGGCGGACCTGCCCTACCCAGGGTTCGCCCGGTGCTTCGCCAACGACCTGCCGGCCAGCGAGGCCGCCATCCTGGCCGCAACCCAGAGCCCGATAGCGTTCAGCGCCGGATCAGCTCCCTCCGGAGTTCCCGCCTGGCAGACGATCTCGTCCTGGGACGTGATCGGGACCGCCGACCACGTCATCCCGCCGGCTGAACAGCTGTTCATGGCCCAGCGGGCAGGGGCGCACATGACCAAGGTGAACGCCTCGCACCTGTCGCTGATCTCCCAGCCGGGCACGGTGACCCGCGTCATCCTCGCCGCGGCCCGAGCCACGAGCTGAGCCCCCGATAGCTCACGGAAAGGCATACCTGTCGTGATCAAGTCAACTGCCACTTCGCTGATCCTGCGTGGCGTGCTCGCCATTGCCGTCGGCATCATTGCCCTTGCCTGGCCGGGCGTCACGATTCTCGCGCTGGTCATCCTGTTCGCGGTCTATGCGTTCATCGGCGCCGGGCTGCGGGCCATGGAGGCGTTCAGCAGTGTTACCGCGGGACCCGTCTTCGGCAACCTGCTGCTCGGGCTGCTCGATCTCGCGGCCGGGGTGGTCGCCGTGGTCTGGCCCGGAGTCACGGCACTTGCGCTGGTGCTGATCGTGGCGTTCTGGGCCTTCACCGGCGCTTTCCTCGAGATCTTCGCTGCCTTCCGCAGCGGCGAGACCGCTGGCACGCGCGCGCTTTTCGTCCTCGGCGGGCTGGTATCCGTAGCGTTCGGTGTCGTCCTCTTCTCCCGCCCCGGACTCGGCGCGGTCACCCTCGCGCTGCTGTTCGGCCTGTTCAACCTGACCTCTGGCTTCTCACTGATCGTGATGGGCGTCCAGGCGCGCCGGACCGGGCGGGCCCTGCTGCCAGACGCTCAGGACCGAGCAGACACTCTGCCTCCCCGTCTTGACCACGGCCACCAGGCGTGAGCCTGGCGCTCGGCCGGGCCGCCCCGGGGGTTGAGGGAGGCGGCTGGTGTGGCCCCTGACTCAGGCTGCACCGGCGTGCTTCGGCACGCCTGACTGGCCAGTGCGGCGGCCGGGCTGGCGGCTCTTGCCGACCTACTCGCCCAGATGGGCTGAACTCGAACGACCCTGCCGCCCGACGTGGCAGCGGACAGCGGGGCGCGCCGGTTAAGCGACGACGCACCGATGAGGGATCGGTTCTGGGACGGGGCACGCGGCGGAGATCGCATCGGCGCCAGGTAGCGCTGCGAGATGCCCGCCACTTACCGCCAACAGTCACGCCCAACACCCTCCACCAGGCAGTGGCCTGGGACCACTCCCGAGTAGGGCGAACCGAGACGGTGGCTATGAGCTGCCGAGTCGAACGTCTGTTCCCACATGCTCGGGAGCCAATCAGGGGAGCCTGCGCGCCGGACACCCGGACAGTGGCCTACACGACCGGACACTGAACCCCGTCTCACCTGCCCTGATGCATGTCCACGGACCGTACTGTCAGACCCCCGGGCTACACCTGTACCGTACAGTCATTCGATCGAAAGCGCGATCGATCGAACGGCTGTACGATAGAACGGTCATTCGATAGAGGAGGCTGGCATGAGCGCGATGAGCGTGGGCAAGATGCCCAAGGCCCTGTTCCACCCGCTCCGTGCTGGGAACTCTCGGACCGGCAAGCGGCCAG
>JAWWPY010000306.1:0-3665 GCA_033854735.1 Streptosporangiaceae bacterium
CACCGTGATGATCACCCTCGCCCGGTCAAGGGCCGCCTACGAGGCCATCGACGGCACCCCCATCACCCTGGAGGACCTTGCCGCCCAGGCTCCGGTCCGGACCGATGAGGCTCCGGGGAAGATCCGCGGCAATGACTGAGCACGACGGCTTCTGGCCGGATGGCGACCCTGCGCGCGGTGGCCTCGGCCGACCTGCACAACCTGGTTTTCCAGCGTGACTACCGCATCATCCCGGCCATCGTGAGCGGGTGGACACCGTGACAGAACGGCGGCCGGGGAACCGCCGGCAGTCGGGCGCCGGGTGATGCTCTGGGGCCGCAGGCGGGAGTTCAGGACCCTGGACGGGCTTCTCGCGGATGTCCGGGCGGGGGGTAGCCGGGTGCTGGTCGTGAGCGGCGAGCCCGGGCTCGGCAAAAGCGCCCTGCTGGGTTATGCGGCCGATACCGCGCAAGATTTCCAGGTGGCCCGCGCGGAAGGTGTCGAGTCAGAGATGGAGATGCCGTTCGCGGCGCTGCACCAGCTGTGCGGGCGCATGCTGGGCCGGCTCGGCCGGCTGCCCGGCCCGCAGCGTGAGGCTCTGGGCGTGGCGTTCGGCCTGTGTTCTGGCAGCCCGCCGGATCGTTTCCTGGTCGGCCTGGCGGTGCTGGGGCTGCTGTCGGACGCAGCCACCAGCCAGCCGCTGCTATGCCTGGTCGATGACGCGCAGTGGCTGGACCAAGCCTCGGCCCGGGTCCTGGCGTTTGTTGCCCGCCGGGTGGACGCCGAATCGGTCGCCCTGCTGTTCGGCACGCGTGATCCTGCCACCGCGGGCGACCTGGCTGGGCTTCCCGGGCTGGTGCTGGAGGGGCTGCCGGAGGCGGACGCACGGGCGTTGCTGGCCTCGGTCATCCCCGGCCGGCTGGATGAGCGGGTCCGGGACCGGATCATCGCCGAGTCCGGCGGCAACCCGCTGGCCCTGCTCGAGCTGCCGCACGGTGTGACAGCGGCCGAGCTGGCCGGCGGGTTCGGGCTGCCGGGCAGGGGGCATCTGGCTGACCGGATCGAGCAGAGCTTCCTGTACCGGATCACGCCGCTCCCCGAGGCAACGAGGCGCCTGCTCCTGCTAGCCGCTGCCGAGCCGGTCGGCGACCCGGCGCTGCTGTGGCGGGCGGCCGGAAATCTTGGCATCAGCGCTGACGCTGCCGCCCCGGCCGAGGCCGACCAGCTGCTCACCGTCGCTGCCCGGGTCACCTTCCGCCATCCCCTGGTCCGCTCCGCCGTCTACCACGCAGCGCCAGCCGCCGACCGCCGCTTGGCCCACCGTGCCATCGCCGCGGCCACCGACCCGGGCACCGATCCCGATCACAGGGCCTGGCACCAGGCCCAGGCAGCACCTCGGCCCGATGAGGACATCGCCGCTGAGCTCGAGCGGTCCGCGAGCCGAGCGCAAGGGCGCGGCGGGTTCGCGGCGGCGGCCGCGTTCCTGGAGCGGGCGACCGCGCTGACGCCCGATCCGGCCCGGCGCGGAGCCCGCGCGCTCGCGGCCGCACAGGCGAAGTTCGACGCCGCAGCGCCCGACCGCGCGCAGGAGCTGCTCGCGACCGCGGACATGACCCCGCTCGACGAGCTGCAGCGCGCCCGGGCTGACATGCTGCGCGCGCAGATCGCCTTCGGGGGGCGCGACGCTTCGCAACTGATGCTTGAAGCCGCCAAGCGCCTCGAACCACTCGACGCCGGCCTGGCGCGCCAGGCCTATCTCGAAGCCCTCGGAGCGGCGATGTTCGCCGGCCGCCTCAATAACGCGGCCGGCGTGCGGGAGATCGCCGACGCCGCCCGCGCTGCGGGCCAACCGGGCTCCTCCAAGCAGCCGCCACGCGCACTTGATCTTCTCTTGGACGGCCTGGTAACCCGGTTCACCGAGGGCTACCCGGCAGGCGTGGGGCCGCTCAGACGAGGGTTGCAGGCGCTGGTATCCCTGCTGCGCGAGCATGGCCTGGCCGGGCGTGAGGCGGGAATCCCGTTCGGCGCCTCCGCAGACCTGTGGGACGACGAAGTCTGGCACGAACTCGCCAGCCTCGGAGTCCGGCTCGCCCGGGACACCGGCGCGCTGACCTCCCTTCCCGTCGCGCTCACCTACCACGCGGGCCTGATGGTATTCACGGGTGAGTCCGCCGCCGCAGCGGCGCTCCTCGACGAGGCTGATGCAATCGCCGCGGCAACCGGCAATGCGCACTTCGACTACACCTTCCCGCTGCTCGCCGCCATGCGCGGCCACGAGACCGAGGCAATGGAGGTGATCGAAGCCTCTGTCCGGCACGCAACCGCCAGGGGCGAGGGAAGAGCGATCGGTCACGCCGAGCACGCGGCCGCGGTGCTGTACAACGGCCTCGGCCGCCATCAGGACGCCCTCGCCCCCGCCCGACGGGCATGCGACCATGAGGATCTGGGTGTCTTCGGCTGGGCGCTGTCGGAGCTGGTCGAGGCGGCCGCGCGCAGCGGCACCAGCGAAGTCGCCGCCACCGCCCTCGAGCTACTCACCGAACGAACCCGCGCCAGTGGCTCTGACTGGGCGCTGGGGATGGAGGCCTGCGGGCGTGCCCTGCTGAGTGATGGCCAGACTGCCGAATGGGGCTATCGCGAGGCGCTCGACCGGCTGGGCCGCACCCGCGTGCGGGTGCCGCTGGCCCGCGCCCACTTGCTGTATGGCGAATGGCTGCGCCGCGACGGCCGCCGCGCCGATGCCCGGCAGCAGCTGCGTACCGCGTACCAGATGTTTGTGGCCATGGGCGCTGGCGGGTTCGCTGGACGCGCCGAACGGGAGTTGGGCGCCACCGGCGAGCAAGTGCGCAAGCGCACGACAGATACCCCGGTCCAGCTCACCGCCCGGGAGACCCAGATCGCCCGGCTGGCCGCCGACGGTCAGTCCAACCCCGAGATCGCTGCCCAGCTGTTCA
Source organism: Streptosporangiaceae bacterium (assembly GCA_033854735.1). Taxonomy (GTDB): domain Bacteria; phylum Actinomycetota; class Actinomycetes; order Streptosporangiales; family Streptosporangiaceae; genus JAWWPY01. The sequence continues at coordinate 2,934 of JAWWPY010000306.1, forward strand.
TGAGCCCGCGCACCGTCGAGTACCACCTGCACAAGGTCTTCACCAAGCTCGCCATCAGCTCCCGCCACCAGCTCTACGGCGTCCTGGTCGGCCACCGGAACGAGAAACCACGGCGCGACCCACTAGCTCGAGTCCGGCCGGAAGCCGATGGGCCAGCCCGGTAGTCCTGACCGCCGGTGAATCACGTCCGCCGGCATCAGCTCTGTCCCACCGTGGCCGACGCTCCTCAGGCCGCAAGCCTTCCAAGCGACACGCCACGCCGGAAAGTTCATAGGCTCCGGAAAGGTTTTCGTCTGCAAGATGGGCTCCCGAAGGCTTCCCAGGACCCAGGAAAACCGCCTCTGACCTGCACCGGAGCCTCTGCAGAGGCGATGACTTGTGATAGCGCGGGGCTACGACATTTCTCGCCTCATCGAACAGATGTTTGAGATCCTGAAGTGAAAGCGCTACCGTCTGCTACGAGGTCAGCCACCAGATCCGGAGGGCAGTGTTGATGGACAGCAGCTCGGACGACGACGGCGCGCCGGGCGCGCCGGGCGGGAGCGGCACGGATACGGCCGCGAGACCGAAAGGCCGGCCGGGCAGGAAGCCGAAAGGCAGCGTGCCGGCGGTAGTCACTGAGATGCCGGACCGGCCCGATCCAGACCATGTGCTCACCTGGCGGCAGCGCAAGGTGCTGCAGGTGATCCGGGAATCGGTACAGCAGCGCGGCTACCCGCCCTCGATGCGCGA
>JAWWPY010000307.1:0-3730 GCA_033854735.1 Streptosporangiaceae bacterium
CGAAGAACGGGGCGGCCAACGACTCCCGGGCCTTCGTGGCCACGGTGCGGGCCCACGGCCTGCAGCCCGGCGACCTGCTCGCCCTCGACCTGGAGACGTCGGACGGCCTGAGCCCGCAGCGGGTGGCGGAGTACGCGCGGAACTGGTGCGCGGACGTACACCGGGCCACGGGGCACACGCCGGTCGTGTACACGTTCCTGGATTTTGCCCACCAGGGGAATTGCGCCGGCCTGGGGCACTACCCGCTGTGGATCGCCGAGCCCTCCGCCCCGCGGGGCCGGCCGGTCGTGCCCCGGCCCTGGTCGACGTGGAAGTTCCACCAGTACGGAACCGCCCAGGTGGGCACCAACACGGTCGACGTGAACGTGTTCAACGGGGATACCGCCGCCCTGAAGAAGTTCGCCAACCCAGCAGCCAAACCCAAGGAGGAGACCGAAGTGCAGAGCGGCTCCCTGAACAACGGCGAAAGCGCCGTCACCGCCATCGCCATTCCGTTTGGCAGCGCCAAGGAGATCGGCTTCGCCTGCGACAACGGGCGGCAGAACCTGCCCAACGCCCGGCTGCGGGTGGCGGTCTGGGACGGGCACTGGAAGGTGCACGACTCGGTGGTGGTGGACAGCGCCAAGGGCCAGACAGTGATCAAGTTCGGCGATGCGAAGCGAACGTCGGTGGTGTCGGTCGCGCGCCTGGACGCGGGCAACGTGAGCGTCGGCTACCAGGTCTCCTGAGCTTCCGGCTGTGAATGGCGCCCCGCCCACGATCTATGACGTCGCCGCATCGGCGGGCGTGTCCATCGCGTCAGTCTCGCGGGTCCTCAACGGGACCGGGAGCCCCCGGGCGGACACGCGGGAGCGGGTGCTGCGGGCGGTGGCCGAACTCGGCTTCGTCCCGGACGGCGCGGCCCGGGCGCTGAGCGTGAAGCTCAAGGAGACGGTCGGGGTCGTGTACCGCCGGGTGCCCAAGGCGACGTCGGCGGCCGTGTTCGCCGAGGAAGACGAGAATCTCCAGTTCGCCGACATCATCAACCGGGGCATCGAGGTCGCCGCCCAGCGCAGCGGCTTCAGCCTGCTGATCAGCTCGGTGGCGGCCGAGGACGCCGACGCGGGCCGGCGGATGCTGGCCCTGGCGGGCAAGTGCGACGGGCTGATCGTGCACGACCTGGTCCTGGACGCCGACCAGCTGGACCGGCTGGGCCGCCAGACCCCGGTGGTCAACCTGGCCGGGATCACCACGCCGCACACGGCCAGCGTGCGCGGTGACAGCGAGACGGGCATGCGTGACCTGATGCGGCACCTGACCCGGGACCATGGGTACGCCACCTTCGGATACCTGGCCGGAGTCGTGGACAGCCCGGACAACGTGACCCGCCGGGCCGTGGTGACGGACGAGGCCCGGGCCGCGGGCGCCGAGCTCGCCGTGGGCCCGCAGTGGCAGGGCAGCTACTACGCCGACGGCGGGGCCTCGGTCATCGACGCGCTGACCAGCGCGGGCCGGCCGCTGCCCCGGGCCATCGTCTGCGCCAACGATCTCGCCGCGGTCGGGGCCCTGCACGCGCTGGGCCGCCACGGCGTGGACGTGCCCGGCTCAGTCGCGGTGACCGGCTTCGACGACATCCCGGTCGCGCGGCGGCTCCGGCCCGGACTGACCACGGTGCGCCAGCCCATCCAGGAACTCGGTGGCACCGCGTTCGAGCTGCTTGAGTCGCTGGTCCGAAACCGCCGGCCGGAGCCGCGCGACGTGGTCTTGCCCACCCAGCTCATCCGCCGGCAAAGCTGCGGCTGCCACGCGGGGCGCGGTTAGCCAGCGGCGTCCCAGCGGACGGGCAGCGACGGGGGTTTGCGGAACACCAGGCCCCGGGGCGCAGCCGGGCGGTCGGCGTCGAGCCGCAGATCCGGTAGCTGGCTGAACGCGGCGGTGAGCGCGGCGCGAGCTTCCAGCCGGGCCAGGTGCACGCCCAGGCAGAAGTGCGGGCCGCGGGCGAAGGCCAGGTTCTGCCGGGCGTTGTCCCGGCGCACGTCGAAGCGGTCCGGGTCGGGAAACATGGCCGGATCCCGGCCCGCGCCGGCCACCGAAACGCTGACCAGGTCGCCCGAGCTGATGGCGGCGCCCCCGGACCGGGCATCACCAAGTTCCACGTCGCGGGTGGCGTAACGGTCCACGACGGCGGCTGCGGGTTCCAGGCGCAGCGATTCCTCGATGGCCTGCGGCAGCAGGCTGGGGTCGGCACGGACCAGGTCCAGCTGATCGCGGTGGCTGAGCAGGTGCCAGGCGGCGTTGGCGATCATGCCCTCGGTGGTCTCGATACCACCGAACATCAGCACCGCCGCGTTAGAGATGATCTCGGCCGGGGCGAGGCCGGGCTGGACCGCCGCGGCGAGCAGGGAGCCGTTGGCGCGACCCTCGATGACCGCCGCCAGGCTGTCGCTGAGCTGGCCGAACCCGGCCATGCCCGCGGCCACCCGAGCCGACCTGGTGGAGGCTCCGGCGGCCAGCTCGGAGACCGCGCCGACAATGGCGTCGTACCAGGCCAGGATCGTGCCCGGATCGACCTGGCCGAGTCCGAGGGCCCGGGCCACGACGGCCACGGCCAGCGGTGCGGCCAGGCTGCGGCTCAGGTCGCCCCGCCCGGGGGTGCCTGCCGGGGCGCGGCCGCCGGTGCTTCCCGTGCGCATCGCGCTGACCAGGCGGTCCGCTTCCCGGTTCACGAACGCGGCCAGCTGGTCGTGCACGCCGGACCGGCTGAACGGCGCGCCGAACGGGCGCCGGTGCCGGTCGTGATCCGCGCCGTCCAGTGAGAGCATGCTCGGCCCGACGATCCGGGCGGTCGAGAAACGCGGGTCGTCGACGGTGTAGGTCGCGCTGTCCCGCATGACTGCCGCGGCCAGGTCCCAGCGGGTGACCAGCCAGCCGTTCAGGACCGGCACCCAGGACACGGGCTCGGTCTCGCGCAGCCGGGCCAGCGCAGGATGGGGGTCCTCGCGGAGCTCGGCCAGAGTGAGGGCCGAGCCGCGCGGGTACTGACCGGGCCGGTCCGTCATGACCCCGACCGTACCGAAGGGTCTAACGCGCGGCTGGCGGCGGGATCGCTGCCGGCGGCTCGATAATGGCGGGAGCCTGGTCAAAGCCAGGCGCGACGTTGACCATCCCGAACACCTGACGGCTATGTGGCGGATGTGGCCGGCTAGGCGAGAATTGCCTGATCCGCCCCCCCGTAGGAGCGCACTTGCAGGCGTCTCAGCCAGGATGTAGCGTCGCGCGGGAAACCTTACGCAACCGGAAAGTGGAGAGCGCAAAGTCCGCCCGATGACATTCAGAACCGAGAGCCGCCTAAAAATCGACAGCAGCGTCGGTGAGGTATGGGCGTATGTCTGTGACGTCGGACGCTGGCCGGAGTGGGCGCCAACGGTTCTCGAATGCCGGGTTCGCGGAGGAGATCCGCTTCAGCCCGGCTCGCGGGTGGAGCAGCGGGCGAAGCTGATACTCGGGATGAGTCGCAGCCGGAGCCAGGAGGTGACCGCTGTCGAGGCGCCCCGCCACCTGGCGTTCGCCGGGCCACTGGGTATTTCCGCGGCGCGCTGGGGGATGGAACTCGAGCCGGTGGACGATAGGCAGACCGACGCCATGATGTGGATTGAGGTCGACCTCGCGGGCATCATGCGCGTGTTCCCCGGCGGCGCTCTCCAAGGCAGAATTCAGCGCGTAAGCGATGGCGAGATGGTAGCGATCAAGG